>JBEKUD010000180.1:0-17963 GCA_049515395.1 Candidatus Sulfotelmatobacter sp.
AGAAGGCACTGAGCCGCTATTGGATGTTCGTGAAACCGTCCCATCTTGCTCTTGAGAAAGAGATGGACGAATTTGATGCAGAGATCGTGAGGAAGATGGCTCCTAAAGCATGGTTTGAGTTCAAGAAAGAAGACCGCATTCACGAACTGGAACGCGATTTGCCGGAGGAAGTTCTTCTGCGTTTACTGAACGCTGCCTGAACAGAATGCCCACTGGTGCCATCTGAGGGTGGTTCCTCCGCCCAGAACCAGTTCTGTGTTGTTTTAACCAGCATTCTTCCCTCGTTGCGCCAATGAAATCTGCGGACTCGCTACACCGTCGTCGGGCGTGGAACCGGAAACCTCAGGAACTTCTCCATGAACCTCCTTTTTAAGCAAAGTCGGCTGATTCCGCCAATTCAATTCCTCCAGCCGTTTTCGCATTGCCTCGCCGCAGGTTTCACGCAGATTGCAATGGTCACAGTCCGGATGGTGGATTCTCAGAAGGGACAACAGGTAGCAACTCAACTTCACGACCTACTCGCAGAATTTAAGCTATTAGCCTCGGGGGAGGTGCTGCGTTCGCAACGTGGGGAACTGCTCTTCGCAGAAGCGAGAATATTATGCCACACGACGCCTGTGCAATTTCAAGAGGGTTTCGTATCCGATGCGTCGAGCGCGAAAAGAAGAAAATTGCGAGGTGCGGTTCTCAACGGTGCGGAGGATGGGAAAGCCTGCCGCAGACCTCGCAGCAGGTTCCAAACTATAATCCCCTATTTCCTCGCTGCTCGAATCTTCGCCCACCTTGCCCGCTGTGCCGCCGCGATCTTCCCGCGGGCCGATGCTCACAAGATGCGGGTTTCAGTGATTTGCCCAACAAGCAAAAAGGCCCTTCATTTCCTCCATCCACGTCGCATCGTCACCCGCCTTGTATCTGCCGAATGACTTCTCCAGTTCAAGAAAACCTGAGCCGGGCCGGTTTGCCCCATCTCCGCTCTTGATGACAGCGATTGCAGACAGGGCATGCCGTCCGGCTTTAATCTCCGTCTCAGAGATCAGCCCGAGCAAGTGCCACAGTCGCTGATCGTGCGGGCCGTGGTATTCGCCGAATGGCCTCACCGCAACATAGGCATCATCGTAATGAACAACTTCCCCTCGCCGTGCGTAAATTCTTAAAATATTCCGTAAGTTTCAAGACCTCGCTGTGTACTCATAGGGACCGTACTGAACCATCACTGCCTCCAGCATTTCACTCGATTCGAGTGCTCCGGCTGTCTCTACCGCGCACCATTTAATTCAAGCACGAAAGCCCGCCACATAGTTCGCAGCAGGCTCCCAAACTACTAATCCTTTATTTCTTGCTCCCGGCTTTCAACTTCGCCCACCTCGCCTTTTGCGCGGCGGCGATCCTCCTGCGGCCTGCGGCCGAGATCATGTGCTTCACATGAGTCGAGCCCGTAGTTTTCGCTACTCCCGCCGCTGGCTTCGATCCGCTCCGAACTTTCGCCCATCGCGCCTTTTGCGCCAGAGCCATTTTTCGACGTGAAGCTGCCGAGATGATTCGCTTCGGTTGGTTTCCTTTTCGGGATGCTCCCGAACCGTTTAACGACTCGATTGCTGAAATTGCTTGTCCCAATTTCTCTACCTCTAATTGCGCCCTACCATGCTCAGCGCGAAGCTGCTGGAGCGCATTGTTCAGGTTTGCCATTGTTTGCCCCCTTAAGATTAACGGCGGGGGATATTGTATAGGATTGGTAGGGTGGTCGTACCACGTTGAAGTTGCCATAATTGCACGGACGGCCTTTACCTTACTTGCTGAGTGGTCGTGGGCAGCCGGGACTGCCGCTATCTCTGGGGCGAGGAGAGGGCCTCAAGAACGCACAAACACGCAATATAAGTAGGTTGGATTGCTGCGCTATGGACTATCCAACATGACCTTAAACGACTTTCGTCAATCACTCACCGCGACCGAGCCGCCTGCGGAACTCGCGCCCGCGCTCGCTGAGCTATGGTGGGACGGAAAGGGGGATTCAGACTGATGGACATTGACAGAAACGCACCTGTTTGTGAATCGGCAGAAGCGGCGATAGCGGCTCCTGTCGAGACGGTCTGGTCAGTTCTGACCGATTTTGCGGGTTGGACTACGTGGAACAAAAACGTGACGAAAATGAGTATCAATAAACTTGTTGCTTCGGGCACAGAGTTTCGCTGGACGGGCGGCGGTGCAAATATCGTTTCAGTAATTCAAATTGTGGAGCCGCCGAGCCGTATTGTTTGGACAGGGCGCACATTCGGGATCAAGGCAGTCCATAGCTGGTCGCTCCGCTCTGCCAATGGAGGCTCTGTAGTCCGAACGGAAGAGTCGTTCTCTGGGGTACTTGCTCGAATTCTGAACTCTCAAATGCGACGAATGCTGAAGCGGTCACTCGAAGAGGGGCTGGCGTACCTGAAGCAGGAGTGTGAAACGAGGCATAGGCAACCAGCAGAAGGAATTGAGGGAAAGTAAATAGGCTGAGAAAGTAAGAATGACCTTGGACGATTTCCGCAAATCGCTCACCGCAGCCGAACCGCCTGCGGAACTCACACTCGCCCTCGCTGGGCTATGGTGGGATGCCAAGGGCGATTGGAAACGGGCTCACGAATCGGCGCAGAGGGACAAAGGACTAGAGGGCTCGTGGGTTCATGCCTACCTGCATCGCAAGGAAGGGGAACAGGACAACCCAGCCTACTGGTATGGTCGCGCAGCGAAACCAGTCTGCCGAGATTCACTGGACGAGGAATGGCTCAGCATCGTCAAAGAATTGCTGGGATAGAGCGGGTTCGTCCTTTTTGTTTCCGGAAGTGTCGTTGCGGACGACACTTCGCCTCCGCAGCCGCTTTGGCGCGAGTTTGTGGATGCAAACGAAGGTTCCCAATATCTGAGATTTTTTCTCTCGTGCGGCAGGCATGAAGGAGGTTCCAGATGAGTGATCCGTTCCTCAGCGTAACCAAAGTGAACGCTGAGAACGCTGCGATGACGGAGACTTTAAAATCGGCGTTGCAGCAGCGACAGAACAAGGTCTGTTCCAGAAATGAAGTCGGAAATAAAAGACTGACCTTCCGCCTTGAGTTCGCAGATGATGCGGGACGAGTCCCAGCGCTACATACCGCCGACTCAACCTGTGTCGGACGACAAACACTGCGGGGCGATTCGGAGGATTTCCGACAATCTCTCTGCCCGGTTCGAAGAGATTCTGAAGGGCGGGCGCCTCCGCTATGGGACATCCCAGAAGGCTTTCAACCTCTTCGACTACGGAGTGGGGGTTTCAACCGCTAACACCTATGTGGTCAAGCGAATCGATTCTGACTTTTTCAGCGAAGAAGACGAGCCGTTGGGTTGGCCGACAAGCCGGGGAAATAGTGTCACCGAGACCCTCAAAATTTCCCAGCGGGCAGATTTCAATCTGCGTGGCTGGAGTCTGGTCGATGACTTCATCGAGACATGTCCGGGTGGAGATGGCGCGTCGTTTCGCCATTGGTGTTTGCAGGCTTATTTTTTCGGCTATTGCCCTAACCATTCCGGAACCCAAACCCACCAGAACCGAATTGAGCGAATTCTGCCAGAAGGATTAAACATCCAGCCTGAATGCATAGGTCGCCGACGCTGAAATACAAAAGGGATGCATGGTCTGCCAGTATAAGCATCTGATTTCCCGCACCTGCCATGTGCCAGATCGGGAACAGCGCTCTTACCGCGGAGGGCATCCCCACGACGGGCATGACGCCGTTATTCAGCAATGTAACCAATGCATTCGAAGCGGTCCCAATTATCAGGAAAACGACCCCGTAGTTCACCTGCTTGATCCTAATCTCGACCGCCAGCACCGTCAGCCAAAACAACCAGCACATCGACAAACTAGCCGTGTGCTTCCATGCCAACCAAGTCACGAGCACAGCGATACCTTTGAATGCCGTTTTCATTTACTCCTCAGGGCGTGTCTGTTCGGGGAGGAAAAAGATCAGAGCAGACCAACGTGCAAGCCGCCAGTAGTTCCACACTAAACTACGACCCCAGCGCCGAAGAATGTCACGAACGTAATGGTTAGTCGCCAGCTTGGGCGATTTCCAAAGATTGTGACTTGGGTAATATTTTGGGTGCTCTGGCGGTATCGCAGAGCGACTGGAGTCGGTCTCTGTACTTGGTGGATTTTCTGGAAAAACAGGTGTTCGACTTGTTAGAAGGTGTCATTTCGCTAATAGAAGACGACGCGGCCGTTAGCATGGCGACCGGGAGACTCCTGCGAGCGATGGGCTTCGGGGTCGAGGGTTTTTCCTCCGCCGAGGATTTCCTGAAATCCGGTCAGCGAGAAGGATTTGGCAGAAGCACAGAACCAGAGGTAGGCGCATCGTCCGAACTTTGCCGGGCACGCGTCGTTCTCCAGAGTAGTTCCTTCCGAGCGCGTCAGCCCCAGTCGGTGGCAAACGGAATCATAGGTTCCCCAGAGTACATCCACACACAACTGGCTGTTGCAAAATCGGCCGAGGTTTTGAGTGCTTCTATCGCCTTTTCTCGCCAGTCATCCGGTGAATTTGTGCCTAAACCTCATGACACAACTAAGACTGATGTAGACTGTGCCTGCGCAACGCCGCACAGAGCACTTCAGGTGGAATGATGAATCTTCGACAGGTTCTCTTATTTTTGTGCCTCATTCTGCTAAGTCAAGTGCTTCAGAGTCAGAAGTCTGCGGACGATGATGACATCAAGGCCTCGCAGAAATCCTGCCACGTCATCCAGATGACCCTGACCGCACGGGAGCGGATGCGGGCCAGCGGTGACGTGCCGGGGGACGATGACTTCGCTGCCGGGGCACAGGCGTGCGCAAGGCTGAATGAGGCTATCTCGACTTCCGATCCGAGCAAGATTCAGGGTGCAGCGAGGGCCCTCCGACCTATCCTTTCGCGGCTCGGCTTGGCTCCCTCGTCCCCGCGGGAGCAATTAGCGGCACTGGAGAAGAAGACCGCGGGTTTGAGCGGGAGAGATTTGTTCTACCAACTCGCCGACGTCGCGAAGAAAGCTTTTAACGCGGGCGAGATCGACAAGGCGCGAGTTTATTCGAAACAACTCCTGCAGATGGCCCGCCAGTATCCCAAGGATTGGAATTACGGTAATGCCATCTTTTATGGGAACTTTGTGCTGGGTCGCATTGCGATACAACAAGGCAACGTCAAGCAGGCAGGTGAGTACTTATTGGCGGCGGGTGCCACAGTAGGTTCGCCACAACTCGACAGCTTCGGACCCAACATGACACTTGCCAAGGAACTCCTTGAGAAGGGTCAGTCAGACGTCGTATTGCAATACTTCGCGCTCTGCGAGAAGTTTTGGGAAGACGGGCGGCATAAGCTGGATGACTGGAACTCCGCTGTCCGTGGCGGCGAGATTCCAGACTTCGGCCCCAACCTGAACTACTAGCGAGTTGCGAGCGGAAGTAGCAGGCGACTCGTCTCTCCTTGGCTGGATTTCGCCTGCTTGCCAGATCGAAATGAGCCACTGTATTGGTCCGCGAAATATCGCTATCTCACTAATTGACCCAAATGCAGGGTAAAGCGGCACCATTTCAGGCTTTCTGGAGCCCCGCCAACCCACTGGTCACAAAGGGTGCGTTTTCCAACCCCATTTTTGGCGGCCTTTCGCCCCCCTCTTTCGCCAGATCGTCCGTTGGTCCACGGGTATACCTTCTGAGGCTGTCTCTTACGGCGGTAATCCTTCTAACGAACAAGGCGCGTTCTCGTAACGTCGAAGGGATGGTCAATCAGGCGCTGTACGCGGTTTGCGAATTGATTGGTTTCAGCTTTACGTTAAAATCAGCAGGCTGGCGACGAGTCACCTTAGTGACAGAACCCATGCGGCGGCGAAGCAGCCTGTGCCAACGGCAACGCCGATGGCGGGAGCACGAAACCAGTAGAGCAGGGCGAGAACCAGATAGACGCACCCGATCAGGGTCAGCGCTGGCATAATGATGCCGACCGGGAGCGTGTTGAATCGAGACCCAGCCCACAGCGCCAGCCCTGCAACCATCAGCACGCCAAGGCTGTGGCTGAAGGTGAAGCCAACCCAAGTTCGCCACATGTCCGTGCGCCCACCCGATAGTCTGAGCGCCGAATTCGCGATCGCGTGCACAACCGAAGGATCGACAGGGACAAGTCGTCGCGGGTTGTGCAGATCGAGCAGAGTGTAAACGACATGCAGGGTGGCTAGTACACCGAATACTGTACCGCCAAGGATGAGCAGGGCGGCGATCATCGGTGATGGAGTTTTGGGACTCATTGGGGGATTTGTCTCCCGATTCGTACTGTAGAAGTTATGCCGTGTGGGTAACTCGCCGTCAGTAGATGTTCCATACTCCCGGCGTCACAACCTCCAGCAGATGACCGTCTGGATCGTGGAAGTATAGCGCCTCGCCCCCATATTTCCACGTCTTCCGCAACTCAATCGAGATGCCCTGTTGCTTCAGCCAGCGTTCCCAAACAGGTAAATCACAACGAGCGATCCCAAACGCGATGTGAATTGCACCGTTGGCGTCCGTACCAGCAGTAGCGCCTTTTTTGAACAGCAGCAGCACGCTGCGATCACCCGCACGCATCGGGCAAAGCCGCGTCTCATCGTTCAGGGGTTCGCCGGGTTCGAGCGGCTCAAAGCCGAATACTCGGCGATAGAATTCAGCGGAGCGAGCAGGACTCTCGACGTACAGGGGTTTCCAGAATCCCATTTACTCGCGGTGGCATAGTAGCGACATTACTCATGTTGTTTTCCTGTTTCGCGCTGAACAAGAAGATTACGACCTGACGACGTAATCCTGACCACACAATATCCGTTCACGTTCTCACTGACGACGAGACCGCGATCATTCGCCTCTTCCCACACGGGCAGTCTGGGACATGATGTGCGCCAAGCCTCCATTACTTCTTCGTAGGTTCTGTCGCGCTTAGTCACCCACTCAAGAAGATCGAGGATCAGGGCTTCAACGACTGTGTCCGCCATGCCATTTCTCCAAGACTCCAGCGGAAAGTTGAAAATGGAAACGACTCTCGTCTCTTGTGGTCAGATCAACCCTCGTTTAACGCGGCAAAATATGAAATCCAATGTTTGCGGATTGACTGTTCGTCAACTGAGGTGTCGTCATAGGCAGGGGAGGTGAGCGGCAACGCACTCTCGACCTTTACCAGCACGAAACCTCGTATTCGGGCTTCCGACTTGCTCCTCACTGCGTCCACCCATCGCCCTCGGTAAAAGTCATGATTTGCTGAAAAAGTTCACCGTCCACAATGACTTCACCAGTGCCTTTGAAACGGTAACCTTTGCGGGCAAAAGGATCAACAACGTTTATCTCGACAGCAGGATTCTTCCGAAGGTTCGTGATCGTTCCCGGAGAGCGGATGTCGGCGAAGACGAGATGATCGTCGTCCCAAACGGAAATTGTTCCCTTGGGCGAGAGATTTGGTGTTCCATCGGGGCAGACAGTGGCAACGAAGGCTAGCCGCTGCTCCACGACAACACGCTTCATATCAGCAGTGAGCTTGGCACCCATCTGAATTCCCACACTCGCAAGGCGACGACAACCCGATTTTATAGATGAGGGAGCTTGGCATCCAGCACTCAACCTGAGAATATTTGAGCTTACAAGGCAGAAGCAATCGGGCGTGAACCGATCAGCTAAGTACGTGACCGCCATCGTTGTTGCCCTCGGAGACCAGCGCATTTAATCGCCATGCCGAGCAGCACGTATTCGTTCTCTTGGTAGTCGGCGGCAAAAGCGTCTTGGTGGAGCAACACCAGTTCCGTATCATCCGCGCACGCTTTCGCGAATTCGGGAAGCTTTGTTCGGATCGTAGCGATGAGGCTGGACTCCCTTTGCATGCGCTCTTCATTCGTCATAAATGTCATGAGAATAGCTGATTCTGAGTCTGGCAGGGTTGCACCACATTGACGCAATGCGATTCGGCGCACGATTGCGAGCCGAAGAGAGCGCCTTCAATCGGAGGACACGAGCGGCTTCCACCATAAAACAGTCGCGGTGGAAAGGGGCTGTCAGCAAGGTGGGAACGTTGACTTTCGACATTAAGGGTAAAATCATTATATTGTCGAATGCGGAGCAGCGTTGCCCGCAAAGTTGACGTTGTTCCCGCCTTCTAACGCATTTATTCATCATTGATCATAGGAAGTTGCATTCTGCACATTCGGAACTAGAGGGGGCAGATTATGACACCCGTCGTAGAGGTGAAGAAACTCAGCAAATTCGATCCCAAGACTTTCCTTTCGACCATCAACGGTGGTAGGAAGATCGAAGCTTTTCCCAAGAAGCAGACGATCTTTGTTCAGGGCGACTCGTCCGATGCTGTTTTTTATATAAAGGAAGGAAAGGTAAAACTTACCGTTGTGTCGAAGAGCGGGAGAGAAGCCACAATAGGCATTCTGAACAAGGGCGATTTCTTCGGAGAAGGTTGCCTTACGGGGCAGGCTCTCCGCATGTGCTCCGCAACCGCACTGACCGATTGCACTGTGATGCGAATCGATAGGGCGTACATGATGGAAGTGCTTCACCGGGAGCACGCGTTTTCCGATATGTTCGTGGCATATTTGCTGACACGAAGCATCCGATATGAAGAGGATTTGGTTGACCAGCTTTTCAATTCCAGTGAAAAAAGACTGGCTCGGATGTTGCTATTGCTGGCTCATTTCGGCAAGGAAGGTAAGCACGAAATTTTAATCCCCAAGATGAGTCAGGAGACCCTCGCAGAGATGATAGGCACAACGCGGTCGCGGGTGAGCTTTTTCATGAATAGGTTTAGGAAATTGGGGTTCATTGATTATCAGGCTGGCGATGCATTGCACGTTCACAGTTCACTTCTCAACATTGTTCTCCACGACTAGCTTCGCCGCAATTCCACAAACGAAGCTCCCAGACAGCGATGAGCACATCACTCACTTGCTGGATCGAACCCAGAAATCGGTGCTAGTTTCATCGCAGCCAGCACCTCCAACAACGTAGCCGTGCTACGAACGCTTACCGAGATGCAACGAGTGGAAGCAACAATAGCGTTTTCCACGGCCAGACACTAGCAGGTTGCGAAAAATACCAAGTTCGGCAACAAACTCTCGCTGGATAACGGTGGGATACGCGCTTCCAAAGCGGACTCCAAACGCGCTACTAACGAGAACTGTTCCGAAAACGCATTGTTAGCAACCTGCTAGACCAGAATGGCGGAGGGCAGTTCACTCTCGATCCGCGCTCCACTTCCGAGCCCGGTGTTCGTACGTATGATAACCACCGACGAATCGTCCGCACTGTTCCGTATTGCTCAGTTTGCAATTCGCCCTGAGCCTACTCTACTCGTGACCTTCCAAAGGAGGCCTTATGGCCGCTCTCCCTTACCCAGAAATATCCTGCGCAATTTGCAGTAAGCCTGTGGATTTACGAATCGATCTTTACGCCGATGAAAACGGCAGGGCGGTCCACAAGAAGTGCTACATCAACCGCTTGATCCAGCTAATACTCTTCGACACCTGCTTTGCAGCAGTTACCGACTCACCGAAATGGTGTCTTTCCCAAGCGAGCTTATTAAGTTCAGCCGACACGGCTTGATCCTTCGTGTCAAGGGTATAGACCGCATCGCCGACCAGCGCATAATTAGCGCCTTTTTGCGTTGGATGTGCAGTGGGTTCCCAGTTAGCATTTTCGGCTGTGCTGCGAGTTTTCGGTTGCGGCTAATGCTCGCCCTCTCACAGGCATGAAAATCGACCTGTAGCTTCTGCGAAGGCACTCCGCGCAACGCACTGGCTTCAGAAGAAAAATCGGAAGAACGTAGCGTTCGGAAAACGTGCTGGAGCGGGAATGGAATGCGGTGTCGCTGGCGCAATCCTGACAGTGAAATTCAAAGAAGTGCTGGAACCACAACTGGTCAGGTAAGTTCTTTATCACACGGCACCTCAGAAAATGACCCTGAAGGGGTAACTGCCAGCGAGTAGCAGTATTTTACGCCCCCGAGAGAAGGGGAGGGAGGGAAGGGCTTGACACGGAATTGTAGTGCAGTTAGCGATTAGAGTAAACACCGTATCGGAAGCAGGGTGAGACCCCGAGCAAGTGCCAAAAACAGGATGAAAAAATGATGTTTCGCCCCCTCGACCTCCTGCCCTGTCCAAGATTCAAAATAAGCGATGCGAATTCTGTGGGCAGCACCCCAAGCAGCCCAAACGGGGAGGCAGCATATGACTTATGTGACGACAAAACCTTGTCCGGTCTGCAAACAGCAGCTAACGAAACGACAACCCACAGACACGGTGCAATGTGCCTGCGGCAAGCAGGTTTGGCAGGGTTGACCGCGAGAGAGTGGGAGAAGGGGAAACTTGCGTCTCATGCGAAAGCGCCTAGTCACACCGATTCCGCAGGATGCTCAGCATCCCGACGAAAGCTGGCGGGACATCGACCGTGCAGCCGTGGTCGAGGTCACATCGGAAGTCAAGGAATATCCAATCGAGTCTGCACTGGTATCGGGAGAAACACTGGGATGGCGTGCCGCCGATTCAGGCGCTCAAACCATCCGGCTAATCTTCGATCAGCCACAAAACCTCAAAACGCATCTCGCTAGTCTTCGAAGAAACCGAGACTGAGCGTGCCCAAGAGTTCGTCTTGCGATGGTCTGCGGATAGCGGACGCTCGTTTCGAGAGATTGTGCGCCAGCAGTGGAATTTCAGTTCCCCCGGCGCAATCCGCGAGTCGAGGATTATAAGATTGACCGCTCCGGGGTCACCGTTCTCGAATTGATCATTGTGCCCGACTTCAGTCGGAGAGCGGCTCGCGCCTCGCTCAAGAGTCTACGCCTGTCTTGAGAGAACGTTTGCGAGGCTGCGATGTAGTTGTTCACGCCCTTGGCGCTCGGCTCATACTTGACCTTGCCTGCGTTCGTTCTCATCATCCCGCTAATCGTTCTTCGCCTCCTCAACGAAGAAAAGGTTCTGCGCCAAGAACTACCCGGCTATGCCGAATACTGTCTCCGAACCCGCTTTCGGCTCCCTTTTCTCTGGTAGGTGACTTTCTCTAAAGCACGTCGATGACGATAAGAGTTATGTCGTCTTGCTGGGCTGCGGATGCAGGCTGCCAGTGCCGTAGTTCGGAAAGCAAGCGGTCGGATAGCTCAGAAGCGGGGCGCAACTGATTGTCGCGAACGACTTCTTCCAATCTGCGGTCGTCAAACGACTCGCCGTTGGTGTTTTCCGGCTCAATCAAGCCGTCTGTGTAGAGCAGGAAGCGATCACCTGTCGTGATTGAAATCTCACGAACCGGATAGTCGCAATCCGACTCCACTCCAAAGATAAGACCGTTGCTCTGTATCCTCTCCAACTTGCCTTGGCTCCAATGCAGAAGCGGCGGATGTCCCGCAGCCGAGTACAGCGCCTTGTGGCTCTCGGTGTCGAGCCACAAGTAGGCTGCGGAGACGAACTGACCGCGCGGTTGCCCGGAAAGGGCGCGTTCCAATCCGCGCAGCACGGACGACGGATCGTCTGCGCAGGTCACCACCGATTGCATGGCTACCTTAATCATGGATGCAATAAGGGCTGCTGGAACGCCGTGTCCAGAAACATCGGCGACCAAGAAGCCAGCCCGGTTGGGATCGATGGCAACAAACCAGTAAAAATCTCCTGCTACGGCGGTCATCGGACAATAAGCCGCGCTGATCCGTAGGCGGCTGAGTTCCGGAACGCTGCTTGGAAGAATCGAAGCCTGTATCTCGCGGGCGATGGCGAGTTCATCTTCGATGGCGAGCAGACGGCGCTCGTCAGCAAATACTTTCTCTGCTGCGACCCATCCTTGCGACAACACAAACAGCGTAAAGGCGAGCGGCTCAAGGAAGGGATAACTTCGAAGGTTGAGAAAAGTTCCGCTCAAATTGTCATGGATGACAGCAGCCGCCAGAATCAGAGTCCCGGTAGCCGAAACTCGGCTTCGAATTACTAAGTATCTCTTACCGATGCCCGGAACGACGTTCGCAGTCGCGAGGGCAAAGAGCGAGCAGATCACAAGCACATTGTTGTATGGCATGAATCTGGAAGGGGGTTCATGGAACAAAACGGACAGTATGCCTGCGAGAGCAACGGCAGATGCCGGAATGACCATGATGTGGAAGAGGAGGCGTAGAGTGCTGAGCGTTAGCTCTGCCCAAAACAAAAGTGCAGGGATCATGATTACGTAGGTGATTATCCATACGACTTGCGGAGCACTGGGTGAAAAGGAGCCTGCTAGTAAGCTAAAGGCAGCGGGCACTGCCGCAAACAGACGGACTCCATACATTGCGCTGAAGATGCCAAACCACCCCAGAATCCGCCCAGTGTTACCGCGACGAACCACCGCAGCACAGCAAGCGGCGACACCAATGAAGAAGAAGATCGTGCCGAGAATGACAGCGACGAATTCTGCCCGGTGTGTCAGCACAATTTGATTTCCCAGCCGTCTTGCTCTCCTGACCCTGAGTGCCGAAGCACATTGTCTCCTATACTGCGGTCTGGTTGAACGGGGACGCTGTGACCTAAAGCCAAAGAGGTTGGGCGGACAGAGAAGTTGGAGTTGTTCACTTCGCATACCAATCGGAATGCGGCGACCACGCCTTGCATGCGAGGCATTGCGTCGAAGCCCACTGGTGGAGGCACGCAGGGCACACTCCTCCTGTATCGAAGGTGTTCCACTCATGGCCGCAGTCGCAAGACCATCGGTCCTCCTTGCCCGGCGACCAGCCGCAGCGCGGGCATCGAATGCGCGGGCCGGAGGCGTTGGTGCTTTCCTCCTGAGCGGGCTCGCGATGCAGAACGGATGATTTCGAGGGATGGTCATGCGGAGTCGCTTTCGGGCTTCTGGGCACTCGAAGCGT
The DNA here is from genome assembly GCA_049515395.1 of Candidatus Sulfotelmatobacter sp. Lineage (GTDB taxonomy): Bacteria > Acidobacteriota > Terriglobia > Terriglobales > Acidobacteriaceae > Sulfotelmatobacter. Next base: position 12,876 of record JBEKUD010000180.1, read on the forward strand.
TGGTGGGCAGCCCTACGAGCAGATTACCGTTTTCCTGCTTGACCGCCCGGACGCGGTGCCTCAGCCAAGCGAGCAATAGCATAGGAGATCGGCACGGGGTTTAGATGAGATCGCGCCGTTTGCCGTATATACGATTCGTAGTCAAATCTGGCTTGATCGCTCGAATATGCGCTTGACTTCATCGGAGACGAAACTTACGAAGCGCATTGCACCCTGTTCCAGTTCAGGTGTCGTCGAGTCGGAATTCTTCAGCCGATTCTCTGTAGCCGCATGGATGACCGAACGCCACATCGGTGGAACCGTCTCCATTGCCCAGCCATAAGCTTGATCTTTGGAAACAAGTTTCCCGTGATAGGCCGAATAAAGATGCGGTGCGATGAGCTTCGCGTTCTCGCCCCACAACGTGACGCCGGACTGGGCAATATTCATCCAAATGATCGGATTCCCATCTGATCCGTGACGGGCGAGTTTTCCCGCATAGTGGTGGAAGCCGCAGCATCGGGATGCCTTGTCGAGAAATTCATGGTCAATGACGAAGCGCATGTCGATTCGTTTGACCCAGCGGCTTTGCTCCCCTTTCTTCTTGAACCACTCATCTAGTTCAGAAAACTCGCGGTCATCGAGATCGCGGGCTGTGACGACGACGCAATCGATATCGCTGCACTCCTCGTCGAACGCATCGTAGGTCAACGAGCCCCACAGGTAGATTCCAACGAGATTCTCACGGAGTATCTCCGGGAAATCGGTGGCCATCGCCTGAAAAAGGTCGGCCAAATCCTTCGGGATATTTTTCGCCAGACTCACTTCTTGCGGAAGAATATCAGCTTCAGATTTTTTGGGCGCGTGCGGACTTGCGCACTCGAAGCCCGTAGTCTATTTGTGCTCTATGCGCCGGAACGTGAGGTTGATACGGGGTGGCGTGCTACCGGGTTCTTTGGGAACCTCATGCTTGAAATTATTCTGCGTTTTCCCCGCCATGATTAGCAGGCTGCCGTGCGGCAATGTCTTGGCAAATGCCACGGCTCCATCCTTCCGCTTGAGGCGGAACAGGCGTTCCGCACCCAGACTGACAGAGGCGATGACAGGCCCCATCTCCGGCTCGGCATCGGCGTGGAGTCCAACGCTGTCATTTCCGTCGCGATACAGATTGCACAGCGCTGCGTTGTAGCCCAATCTCGGTAGGCTCAAATTGGCATAAGCTGCCATCGGGGTGGCTTCTTCAACGCGGACTTTTAACGAGAGCAATTCCGGTACCCAAGGAATCGGCGTGTACTCGCGCCGTGAATAAGTGTAGTGGGTTCCGGGATCGCCGTAGTAAGCTTCGTCGCGGGGCACTGCGTGCCCGAATGAAGTCCTGTGCCTTTCCCAAGCGCACTTGCTAAGCAGGGTATTGAACAACTGGGTTGCCTGCTCAGTGGGTAGAAAGTGCTCGTCATAGTAGATTTCCGCGCCGGGGATTGGGATCGAGTCCATCGCAAGAAGCTTCAGAATCTGCCTTCCGTAATCCATCTTCGTACTTCATCTATGACTGAGACCTGCTGAGGAGGGTTGTTCTCAAATCGACCTTCCAGTGTGTATGCATTCACTTCCAGCGGAATTGCCTCGTAGCCTCCTCCATTCAGAAAGCCGCGCACGTAAAGCTCAGAAAATCGCGAGATGCCAAGTTGCCGATACTGCTCCACATGCACGAGTTCGTGGAACAGCAAACCGTTCCTGAACGGCTCGTGCGAGACCACAACGTCAGAGAACGTGATCGCTCCCATTCCAGACTGATCGGGCAAGTTCGTAAAGCCCAAACCGCGAAGCATCGGGTAGAACTCAGGGTTCTGCACTCGCTCGCCTTCGAGGACAAGTACGCGGACATTGTCGAGAACCTCTCGCGCAAAGAATGGTTCCAGAGGCGCTCTCTGCTGTGTGGACAAGGGGATGGCGCGAGGCGCATATTTCTCGCGCTGTGCTGAAATGTATCCGGCGACGAGTTCAGAGACTCGAGCAACTTGGTCAGGAGTGAGTTTTGGGGTTGCCATTTGGCTCCTTAGAGTCTTGGATCAACGGCTTCGCTTTCCAAAGCCAAGACGCCAAAGACGCACTCGTGCACACGTCGAAGCGGTTCACGCTCGACAAAACGATGCAACGCTTCGATACCCAGCGCAAACTCTCGCAGAGCTAGTGATCGCTTGGTGCCGAGACCTCTTGCACGAAGACGCTCCAGATGCTCTGGGGCGGTGTATTCCGGTCCATAGATGATCCGCAGATATTCCCGACCACGGCACTTCACCGCTGGCTGTACCAGCCCTCGTCGGCTCTTCGTAACAAATTGGAGAGGCTTGACAACTATTCCTTCTCCCCCTGACGCCGTTAGTTCTTCCCACCAAGCGATCCCTGCTAGCTGGCTTGCCTCATCGTTGAGATCGACTGCTCTGTAGCGAGTAGCCAACAAAAGGTCGGGATCGGCAGAGCAAAGGTGAGCCAGAGTCGTCATGTGCCACACGTGATCTTTATCCGCGTGCACCACCCCTTCGCTCGCCAGCAGGTGAAAGGGTGCAAGCTTCAAATCTGCCAATGAGTGAACAGTCCAGCAGTAGCGACGATATGCCTCGATGTATTTCTCTGCCATCACTCGGCGTTCCTCGTAACGTCCAACGAGTTCGGAGGCTTCCCTCACGTGCTTGCTCGTCATCCGCAAGGCAGCTATCGACGCCGCGAGTCCAGTGCGAGCAGCCGCCCCGGTGGGCGCGTACTGTTGGCGAAGCAAGTTCTGCGCTTTCGATGACCACGGCATCAATTCGCAATCGAGACACACCCAATCGCTCGCAAGATCGTCCCATAGACCTGCCTTGGTCAGCGCTGCCTGCACCCGAGCGAGGAATTCCTTCTCCAACGCGCCGTCATTGAAAAACCGCCTGCCCGTCCTCGTATAGCAAACACCGATCTCGTCCTGCACGATGCCGAATCGACGCAACGCCGCATCGCGGTCACGGCAGACGATTACCACTGCACGCGAGCCCATGTGCTTCTGCTCGCAGATCACCTTCTCCACATGCTCTTTGCGATAGTAAGCAAATGCCTCGGCGGGGTGCTCCAACAAACCCAGCTGGTTGGTGGTCTCGCTCGGGGACATTGTCGGCGGCAGATAGATCAGCCACTTCGGATTACTGGCGAAACGGCTCATCACCTCAAGTGCGGCGATGGCATTTTCTTCCCGGACAGTAAGATTTCCGTGGAGCCGCGTTTCAATGATCCGCTTTCCAATGACATCATCGATGTCCAGAACATCGTCCTGCTCGTGTTGTTGTGACAACGCACTTGCGGACTGGGCTGTCACCAACGGCTTTGCAGGTTCGTAATATGTCCGACGGGATGGTACGGAGACGAACTCCTTTTCGGGATAACGAAGCGCAGTCAGCTTGCCGCCAAACACGCAGCCAGTATCGATATTGACTGTGCGATTCAACCACTGCGGCTCCGCTATAGGAGTGTGGCCGTAGACCACCGTGGCCTTGCCCCTATAGTCCGCTGCCCAGTTGTAGCGCACTGGGAGACCGAACTCATCCGTTTCTCCGGTCGTCTCCCCAAAGAGAGCGAACGACCGGATCGCGCCAGAGCCGCGCCCCTGCATCTCCTCTTTCATGCCCGCGTGCGCTACAACCAACTTACCTTCGTCTAGAACATAGTGGCTAATAAGACCGTCTATGAACTCGGCAACTTTGCTCTTGAATTCCGGTGGCTCCGCCTCAAGTTGCGCCACGGAGTCAGCGAGTCCATGCGCCATTTTCACATCCTTGCCACGCAACTTTTGAAGCAGCTTCATGTCATGGTTGCCGGGAACGCAGAAGGCGGTTCCGGCTTCGACCATCCCCATGACCAGCCTTAGGACATCCGGAATCTTCGGTCCCCGATCCACAAGATCACCGAGGAAGAGAGCCTTCCGGCCTTCAGGCGTTCCGACTCTATAATCGTCGCCGTTCTTCTCAACCGAATAACCGAGGGTCGTCATCAACACCTGTAGTTCATCGAAACAACCATGAACGTCACCGATGATGTCGAACGGCCCGTGCTCGTTTCGGCGATTTGTCCACATCGGCTGCCGCACGATTTCCAGACCTTCCAATTCCTCAGGAGACTTGAAGATGTGGACTCCCCGGAAGCCCTCCCGTTCGAGTCCTCGGAGCGAGCGCCGTAACTGCTGCGCTTGATTGCGCACAACGTGCGGACCGAAGTCACGATTCGGTCGGGTTCGATTTCGCTCTTGACAAATCTTCTCCGCGAAGTCAAAAACAATGGCAATTGGAAGCACATGAAATTCGCGTGCTAGAGCCACGAGCGGCTTCCGTGAGTCCGGTTGGACATTCGTTGCGTCAACCACGGTCAACCGCCCCGCAGCTAGCCTCTTCCGGGCGATGAAATGGAGAACTTCGAACGCTTCCTTCGTCGAGGTTTGGTCGTTTTCATCGTCCGACACCAATCCGCGACAATAGTCAGACGACAGGACCTCCGTTGGCTTGAAATGCTGGCGAGCAAACGTAGATTTTCCGCAGCCAGACGGGCCAACCAGCAACACGAGGGAGAGTTCGGGAACCATGATCTTCATCGCCGGAACACTCCCATCTGCGTCGGGGCACCGATTTGCTTATCTTCCTCGCCCACAGGCTTGAACTCCACCCCGTATCCAAACCTTTCACCGATTCCATTCGCCCATTTCTGGAATTGCTCACGAGTCCACTCGAAGCGGTGGTCTCGATGCCGAAACTGACCAGCAGGCAGCGTCTCGAATTTCACGTTGTACTCGGCATTCGGGGTCGTCATCACGACTGTTTGCGGACAAGCGAATTCAAAGAGCACTCGTTCGAACGCCGCGAGCCGTGGCTCATCCAGATGCTCGATGACCTCGACAACGGCGGCAGCATCGAATCCGGCTAGTCGCTTGTCTCGATACATGAGCGAGCCCTGCATCAGTTTCAGCCTCTCCTTCTGCTTAGGCGGCAGAGTGTCTAGGTGGAGGCGTTCGGCGGCTACCTCGAGACTCCGGTACGACACGTCCATTCCGACAATCTCTTCGAACTGTTTGTCCTTCAGTAGTTCGCGGAT
>JBEKUD010000181.1:0-9314 GCA_049515395.1 Candidatus Sulfotelmatobacter sp.
CCCGCCACCGTAGGCCTCATATCCGGTTCTTGTTCATCGGCTCGCGTCTTTGCTCCACGCTTCTTTCAGGCCCCGCCTCGCGGCGAGTGTTATTTCACCCTTGCGCTTCACTAACCCTTCGTCTCCATCAGACTGGGTAGAGGGCTCTCACCTCCTAGCTGTTGAACATGCTTGGCACACATAGAAAAGCCGGACGGGAATCGTCCGGCTTGATTGACGAGAAGCCTTGCTGAGACAAGCGTCCACACAAACCGAAGTTTGGGTCACACACTAGTACATCGTACAGTTAGTTCTTTGCATTATGCTGGCGGTCTTTCCGTTGCTTTGCCCATCGCTTAGCACGGCAACATGTTCATGTCCTGGCTGGTTCTCCGAAGCCGTTAGCGTTCTCCCCAGTGCCGCGCGCAGTCCCATCAGCGGGAAAAGATTTGCCGTCGCGCGCACCGCAAAAATTCTCTCGGGATATTCGCCGGCGCGCAACACGAAGTGAGCATTTTCGACTGCTGCCATTTCATCGAAGACTCGGTTGTCGTTTCTGTAATCCAAGAAGTCACCAATCGGAGCCATGAATCTGTCGATGCCGAGCACGCGCAGTTGTTCCCAAACCACCACCACGCGATTCGCATGTGGATAGGGCATCGGTCGAAGCAGAAATGCATGCACCAGCGAAAAAATCGCTGTGCTGGCTCCAATTCCGAGGGCTAGCGTCAGAATCGCCGTCAGCGAGAACGACGGTGCCCGCCGCAGCTGTCGCAATGAGTAAAGAATGTCGGCACAAATACCGCTCAGCGACAAGGTGATATCTGCATCAACCACGCGCTCACGCACCAGTACTGGATTCCCAAACCGCAATCTCGCTTCGCGCCGGGCGTCTTGCTCGCACATCCCAGCACGCACACCATCCTCCACGGCCATCTCGATGTGCGACTCAAGCTCCGCCTGAATGTCCGCGTCCACCTGCTGGCGCCGCCACAAGTTCCCAATCCGCCGCATCAGGCTCATCATGTCACCTCACGCATAGCGCCGGATCGCGCGAATACCCTTTACAAGCTGCTCGAAGTCCTGTTCCGCCGCTTGTAGCTGTTTTTGTCCAGCGGATGTCAGCCTGTAATACTTTGCCCGCCGGTTTGTCTCGGTCAGAGCCCACTCGGAACTGATCCAGCCACTCTGCTCCATGCGGTGGAGAGCCGGATAGATGGACCCTTCTTCGACCTGGAGCAGTTCATCAGAGGCTTTCTGGATGTGCAGAACAATGCCGTAACCATGCAGTTTGGTCCTCTGGGAGAGGGTTTTGAGAACCAAGAGGTCCAGGCTGCCCTGAAGATCATTCCTCGCCATCCAATAACCCCCGCAGCTCCAAGGATGAAAAGGGTAGACCTAGAAGTGTATGGGTGTCAAGTTTCCGTGTGACGAGCTACCCAAAAGTTATGTTGCAATCGCTGACCCTGCTGCCTCACAGGGGGTTAGAAATACTTGGCGTAAAACCGCCGCCAGAATCACTGAGGTCGCCACACCACAGAACGTCGCCTAGAGTGGAACGAAAAAGAAGCGAAAGCGCTTGCGCTTAATAATCCTGCCAGCGCTACAAATTGAGCACGCTGGGGTGTCCCAAAATCCCCGCACAGGGTTTGGGCACTCGGGCCTACCCTGCGGGTCTCGCTTTTGATCGGTTCGGTCTTGGCGGGGCTTCTGGCACGAGTTTCGGGTTTGAGGAGCTATAGCACCCAGTCCATTTCTGATAAACCGACCGAACGGATCGAGCGCTGGTACGGTCATATATCCGCCACATGGCTTAGGTAGAAACTGGAAGGTTGGCTAAGACAAGCCCCTCGCGATGTTCGGGAAGGCACACGAGATAGGTGATCCTGGCGCTGCGCTGAAGTTTGGCCGTTGATCGAACATGCGCTGAACGACAGACCGGGAGATTGGCGAATGTCGATCGTTGGTTATCGGGAGCGTGATGGTCGGGAAATGAAGGTCTGGGGACCGAACGGATTTGAGCGGTCATACACATTGGTGGGAAGTGCCTCCCTCAAGTATGTATGCAGTATAATAGACGGTGAAGTTCTAGTCAATCGGACTGCATACATGAATTTTAAGAGCGCTACAGATCGTCTTTTCTCTCGAATTGACCACAAAGACTTAGCAAAGGCGCTGGGGGTCTCTGTGGCATCAATTCGCCAAGCGCGGTTAAAACCGGATGCCCTCGCACATCGTTCCCCTCCGCTAGGCTGGGAGAACGCTCTGGTACGGCTTGCCAACGAGCGAGTACGACACTTCCGAGAATTGGTCGAGGAAATTCGCGGTTCTTCGAAGACTGGGCATTCCAGTCAGCGGGACGGCTAGCAATCCAACCGAAGACCTGTCCAAGACAGCACGAACTGACCGATCCCAAGTCAGTGAGATGAGCGAGACGTAATTCGCGACCTGTTGATCAGCGGTGTAACCTTTCAGCCATGCTCAAAGTTTCTCCCACTGACCGCATCTTCATTCTTGCAGGGGCAGGAGTGAGCGCGGAAAGCGGCATTCCAACCTTCCGTGGAGTAGGTGGACTCTGGCGGAACTACCGGATCGAGGAGGTCGCTTCGCCAGAAGCTTGGCATCGTGATCCCCGGCTAGTGTGGGAGTTCTATTCCATGCGTCGGCGGGTTGCTTCCGCAGCCAAACCCAATCCCGCGCACTTCGCCCTCGCGAAACTTGAAAACGCGCTGCAAGATCGCCTTTTCGTGTGCACCCAAAACGTGGACAGCCTTCACGAACAGGCGGGATCGAAGCGGGTCGTCCACATGCACGGACAACTTTTCAAGAGCCGTTGCGACACTTGCAGCCGCCCTCCTTTTGAAGATACGAATCTCTACGATCCTCCAGCCGAGATTCCCCGGTGCGAGTGCGGCGGGCGGGTTCGCCCGCACATCTGCCGGTTCGGCGAGGTGCCGTTCGAATTGGATCGAATTTATGCTGCGTTGGACGCCTGCACGCTGTTCGTAGCCGTAGGAACGTCAGGTGTGGTCGAGCCCGCCGCCAGCTTTGTTGCTCAACTCAGTGGTGGTGCGCGGACAGCCTACGTGGGACCGGAGGAACCTGCGAACGCATCCTCGTTCACGAAATGCTATTTGGGCAAAGCTGGGGAAGTATTGCCAAACTTGTTCGGTTCCCTCTGATGGGTCGGAAGGCACTATTGCAGCTTCGCGTACTCGGCTTAGGCTTTTTTCAGGATTGGGATGTCGAGGTCTGCGTTTTCCCAGATGCGATCACGATTCCCCTGCTGCGCTGGCCTGCTCCTTCCATCGTTCGACGTTCACGCCCTTCACAAGGAGCCATAGCATTAGTGATGCTTCGGCGATGATGCCGAGAATCTCAATGTAGGCGAGCAGATAGTTTGCGAGCGACGGCGACAGAAACGTCAGCCACCCCAAACCGGAAAGCGCCATCAGCACGCCCAGAATTCGAGGCAGGAAGGTCGAGTTGAAAATGAGGTAGCCGATCAGGAGATTAAACAGTCCGAAAAATACCAAGTAGATGTAGGTGGCCTGAACATTCAACTTGATAAACATCAGCGCCACAGCCTGCAACTGATCCACCTTAAATACGCTGAGGTACGGACTGCCTTCTAGGACGGCTAACGGGGCGATTTGAAAGAGGCTGCCGAAAGCCTGAATAGCGCATCCCACGAGGCCGAAGAACGCTGCGAGCAAGGAGACGGTCTTGTTCACAGGCTTAAACAAGCCATAGAAGAGAACCGTTACAGCGATGTATAACGCAGTCGCGATGAGACCGACCGCCGCACTCAACCGAAACAATCGCTCGTGCGTCAGAATGTTGCTCGCGGTTGCCGCAGGGTCGCCAGATACAATAATCCCGCGACTGAATAACGCGCCGGATACGACAGTCAGAAAGTAAAGCAAGTAAACCACACCAGTAATCCTCGCTGCGGGACGCGGCGAGGCTTTTGCAATCCGTTCCGAAAAGACAGGTGTGTTCATACTCTTCCTCCTTGTTCGAGCAATTGACCCAAGCGTGCATGGCGCTCTTGAGTGGGAGCCTACACCATTGCTGCCGATACCCGCTCGATTGACTCCCTACCCGGAGCCAGCGCGATCAAGGCTACGCCGATGACGACAAGCACAGCCGAACCGACCAAAAATCCGACGCGTTGGTTCGGAATTTCGAGTCCCAGTATCGACATTGCCGCGGCATGGGCGAAGCTTGACCATGCTGCGAAGGCGATCAGGCTGCGATGCGCCGATGGATTCCGCACCGCGATGAGCAGGAAGATGCCGAGCGCGACATAGATGCTGAGCATCATGGTGTCGCCCATATCCGAGCCAGCCGGATGCAATAATGAGCCGATCAGGGGATAAACGCCAGCCACAAAGACCAATCCCACCACGACCAACACAACCTTCAGCGCACGTTCTCTCTTCATGTGACCCTCCTAAAGGAGCACAGTGCATCAGCGCCTCACAGGGAGAAAGTAACTTCATCTCTCGGCTAACAGGGTACGCGCTTCTTCAAGCTCCGGGCGGTCTCCATCGGCGTGTTCGCACATGGACAGGAGCTTGGCGTAGTAGGTCTTCGCCTTCGCGTCATCGCCTGCACGCTTGGCGGCGCGTGCAGCACCGGAGAGCGAGTTGAAGCGATTTGGGGACGTGCGTAGCGTAGCTTCAAACTCCACCATCGCCTCGGCAGGTTTGTTCAGTTCCAACAACATCTCCCCAAGCAGTTCGCGAGCGGGCAGGATGACTCCGGGGGTGACAGGGTGCTTGTCAGTAGCGTCTTCGTGCTCAGCGGCAGAGCGCATCTGCCGGAGAGCTTCCTCGCTCTTGCCCTCAGCCAGCCCAATCCAAGCCTCTGCGCTCTCGCGCTGGATTTCTACCTGATCTGCCCAGTATTTATCGTGGATTTCCGTAAGTGTGTCACGAAGCGATGCAAGCTTCTGTACCTCCCTTCGGGCGGCTTCGGTTTTTCCGGTATGTGACAGACCAAGGGCACGTGCGAAATGCAAATTCGCCTCCGTCCATGCCCACCGCCCGCCCGGAAACGTATCGGGCGGCACTACCAGCGCAGCCGCTTCCGCCCACTGATGTCGCTCAACGGCATATCGAGCCGGAGACGTGCCCATAGCATAGAGCCAAGCAAAGTACTGCGGATCATCGCCTCGTCCCGGAGGCGGTGCTTCCAGCGCCCCTTTTGCCTCGCGATCCTGAGCACCTTGGAGATAGGCATAGATCAAGTAGTCCTTTGCATGAAGCTCGTCCTCCGGCGCGTTGTTCTTCTTCGCCGAGGCTACCGACGCAAGATTGGAATCAATAGACTCCTGCCATAAACCGAGCCGAGTAAAAATGTGCGAAGGCATGTGCAGCGCGTGCGGCGAATCGGGTGCGATCTTTGCATAACGCCGTGCCGCGTCCAAAGCTCCCTGCGCCAGCGGCGGATAGTCATATGCATGGATGATGTAGTGGGCTATGCCGGGATGCTCTGGCTCTTCCGCAAACAGCGGTTCTAGGATCGCGCCAGCCTTTTTCTGATTCACATAGGTCTTGTCGGTGGAAGGGGCAGTGGAGAGCAGTGCGAGGGCATGAAAGATTGCAGCTTCGTGGTCGTCTGGATAACGCGATTGAACCTGTTGCATCGCTCGTTCATAAGCCAGTGCGCGACTGGCGTGGTCAATCTTGTCTGAGTCCTTGTAAAACGTCTCGATGACGGCGATGTAGTCGCGCTCTCGCTGTGTTTTGGCACCCACTAGCTTTGCCGTCTCCCTAGCAGCCATCCCTGCTTTCAGGTCATCGGGGCCGGGAGCTTGCCAGAGGGGATGGTAGTAAGTCATGGCGATTCCCCAGTACGCCATGCCACACGTCGGGTCTTTCTCCGCGACATCAGCGAAGGTCTCCTTGGCTTTGTCGTACCAAAAAGAATGAAGCATAGCCATTGCGCTTGCGAATTGAGGTTGAACCGAAGCATCGCAGGAAACATGGAAATTCACCTTGCCGAGCTTTGTCGGATCGCCCGCTGGATGTTCATGCTGGGCATCAGCGAGTGGCGCAAGCACGAAGTACACGCTGGCAAAGAGAACGGTGAAGATAAGAATGACTCGCGTCATGCTGTTTTATGAATGGACTGCCCCGTTACCGCAAGACAGTTGTCGGTTATTCTGGGTGGCGACCACACTGAGAGTCAAGCAGGCACTAAGGAATCGAGCAGCCGCGAACGATGTCCACCGACTGGCAACGTCGCAGCGGCGGGCAGCTATTGCAATTTCGCCTACTCGGCTTTGGCTTGTTTCAGGAGCGATTGTTGTCGTCATAGTAGTTCGTAACACAGTTGACGACTCGCAAACCGCTTTAAGGCGCACCATCGAACTCTTTTTTGTACGCCTCCCAGCGTCGCCGCACTCCAGCCATTACTGTCTGGTACTCCGGGTCGGCTTGTACACTGTCGTAGTTCTTGTCCCGCTCGAACCACGGGTAATTCACGTCTCCCAGCGCGACCGTCCGCTTGAGCCAAGCGAGCGCACTCTGCCTATTGCCGAGCAAGGCATGGATTCCGCCCAGCCAGTAAGCCTGATCGCCATCTATGATCTGTGCGGGACGGTATTGGAGCAGGAGTGCATCGATCTTCTCTCTTCGCCCGCGTGATGCATACAGAAATGCCACGAACTCACGCGCTGTGTCGTCCTCGGAATCGTGACCGAGCACCACCGCCCGATCCAACTCGGATTCGGCTTCGTCGAGTTTGCCTTCGTAATAGAGCATCATCCCCAAGTGCGCCAAGGCTTTGAATTGATCAGGATTCGTCGCCACTACCAAAGCGCATCTCTTCTTCAGCATCTTTCGCCTTGCCGCTGTAGAGCAGCATGCGAGCGTGCATCCAGTGGGTCTGAGGAGTAGGATTCACTGTGACGACTCGGCTCCACGCCTGCTCAGCAAGTTCATTGAGACCAGCGTAGTAGTACGAATATCCCAATGCCCCCAAAACGACTGCACTATTCGGTGCTACCGCGACCCCCCGTCTTGCGGTGCGGATCGCCTCCTCCTCTTGACCGCCCTCGCCGTAAGCGACCGCCAAGGCGTTCAATCCTTCCGAAGACTGGGGGTTGATCCGCAGGGCATTCTGGGCTGCAATTTCCGCCCGGTTGATGTTTGCCGCGCCGTCCTCGGCGAAGTCAGCAGCCTGATATGCATAGAACTGTGCGAGTAGGGCATACGCGTCGGCGAAATTCTTGTCCAAAGAAATGGCGTGAAGAAGGAGTCGCTTCCCTTGTTCGATGCTGTCGAGCCGCGAGTGTACCAAATACTCGTTCAGATAGAAGCGTGCTTGCAGGTAGTCGTTGTAGGCGTCAAGGTTTGCGGTTGCGGGCTGCTCTATCGACTTCCGCTCCGTGGGAGAAGTTTCCACCCGAAGCCCTTCCACCACCTTGGTCGCGACCTGATCTTCGAAGCTCAGGATGTCGGCGCTGTGCAGATCGTAACGTTGTGACCACTTCGTGTTTCCGGTCTTGCCGTCGATCAATTGAACGGTGACCCGGATCGTGCCCGCAGCGCGTTGGTAAGTCCCTTCCAGCACGCTTTCGACGCCCAACGCTCTGGCAACTTCCGCAGGTTCCGGCACCTCCTTCGTGTATTTAAGGACGGATGTCGTCGGTCGCACCGCTAGGTTTTGCAGGGAGGTAAGGCGGCTGATGATGGCATCGGTGATGCCTATCGCCCAACTGTCGCTGGTCGCCGCCGAAATGTCATGGAAAGGAAGCACCGCGATGGTTTGTGGGGCAGGTGATGGTGGAATGCTGGTTTCCTGTGAGGAACGGGTGTGAGATTCACAGCTGCGAAGCCCCATCACGACCAAACCTGCCGCTACCAATGCAGACGCCGCCAAAGTAAAAATCCAGCGGTATCGGCTCACCTTCGAACCTGCCTGCGTTTCGGAAGCGACGACCGGAACCCGCTGTGACCCCGTGTCCCGCTTCAGCCGTCGCAGGTCAGTTCGTATTTCCGAGGCGTGCTGGTATCGAAGATTGCGGTCTTTCTCCAGCGCTCCGCTTGCTGGGAAAAGTCCGCGCCCCAGAGAGACGAGGTTGCGCACACAAAACAGCGACGAATTCCGCACCAAGGACGAAGGAGCGAGGCTCTGAGGCACTGGCAAACGTGATCGTCCGGAGACGTCCCGCCGAGGTTCATCCGCCAGCGTCATTCTCGCTAGCCATCCATTGGATTGTGAAGGTCTCCGACTCGGCTCCACTTGCGTTCCTTTAGCTTTCCAGCCAACTCCGATCTGATTTAGAATCCAAATTCCGCTCGGGTTTAAAATCGTGGTCAACTGGAGACTGATATGAGCATGAATCGTGTTTTCGCAGCCACCGTTATTACGTTTAGTCTGTTAGCGATTGGCAACGTTGCCTTTGCAGTAGCGGCTAAAAAGCAAAACCATCACGACGGCCGACGACTGGTCGCTGCTAAGCTCAAAACTGACGGGCACCATGACATCGACAAGAAAGGACACTACTCCGCATCAGTCGATAGCAAGGGCGGAAAGATTGCCGCCTTCCACGTCGTGCATGACACCAAGGGAGAGATTCCCGTCAAGAAATACAAGACCAACAAGAAAATGGTGCAGGCGACAGGTTCGCACCTCACTTACGCCTCGTTCGCTTTACCTCAAGACACGGACATGGGCACGGTGTACATCGGTTATTCCTACATCGATGATGACGGGAACGAAGAAATCTACTGGTTCCCGGCAGAAGAGATTCTGGACGGCGACACAGGGGCAGTCGAGTACGTTCCGCTGAGCAGTTAAGGCAAACGAAGCGGGGCCGCTCCTTTGATGACAGAAAATGGGACGGCCTCAGTTTTTCAGTTCAACATCCTAGTCGTTTCAGTGAGGAGGTTTTAGTGGATAAGGATCGCATCGAAGGAAACTGGAAACAAGTGAAGGGCACCATCAAAGCAGCGAAGGCGGTACTCAATCAAGTGGGAGTGCTTCTTCTTGTCTCACAATCGAGTCTATGTGTGACCGATCCTGCGTAGACTTTTCGCTCATGTTTCCTCACCCATATGAGAGCGGCTGGAGAATCGCCACGGTGACGCCTGAAATTAGGGCTAATCCCGATCTTCTGCTGACCGATGGATTCCAAAAGAAGGAGCGTCACCCTACATCACTGTAGACGAACTCCCGGGGCTCACTTTTTAGGCATGTCTGCAGGAATCCGGGAGCAACTTGGAAAATTGTGTCGCGTGGCGTGCCTCACTGTTCTCAGTGATTGCGCCTCCGGAGCAGAGGTTCATATGTCCCAAATGCGTAAGGATATCTTCACTGAC
>JBEKUD010000182.1:0-9297 GCA_049515395.1 Candidatus Sulfotelmatobacter sp.
GGGAAGTCGGCCTTAGCTTGCCGAACCTGATCCTTGAGCCAGAGTGCACCCGCGCGTAGCTTCATACAAGTTTCTGGTACCAGTGATCGTTCCGAAGGCACGATCGAATGCTTTAATAGGACAAGATTAGGGAAGAGTTGCCCGCAACCGCCCAGAATCCAGCATTACAGGAATCGCTCTCGTGTGGCCGCACTTGCCATCCGAAAAGCGGCACAATCAACTCTTACTCGCAATTTGACGCACACTCCGATTGACGCAGGCTGTGCCAGCACGCCGAAAGACTTGTCTATGGAAGGCCACTACAATAAGCTTCAGTGACTTCCCCTGGGGGCGGCCGCTCGTGCTTCACTAAGAACCGGTTTCCAGAGCAGATTCCGTTACCGAAACTTGAAATGAGGAAAGTCGATTGAAGATACCTGCGCTCTTTGACCTAGCCGGCAGGGTGGGTGTGGTGACTGGTGGTAACGGTGGGATTGGTCGCGGCATTGCGCTTGGTCTGGCCGAAGCTGGTGCTTCCGTCGCAATCTTTGGACGAAATGACGAGAAGAACCAGCATGTGCTCTCGGAACTCAAGGCTATCGGCGTTCCGTCGATTGCGGTGAAGATCGATCTAACCCATCGTGCCGCATTGGAGCCAGCGCTTAGCAGGGTCGCGAGCGAACTTGGTAGCATCAGCATCCTGGTCAATAACGCCGGGAACGTGTCGCTGAGCGGCGGTATTTTGCACGAGAAGCCTGAGGATTGGGACAATGTGATCGAGACTCAACTCAATGCGGTTTTCCTTCTCTCGAAGCTTGCCGCCCAATCGATGATGAGTCATCAAGGAGGAAAGATTATCAATATTGGCAGTATGTACTCCTTCTTCGGATCTGGGCTGATCCCCTCGTACAGCGCAGCGAAAGGCGCAATCATCCAGTTGACGAAGTCCATGGCGATTGAACTTGCACCGTACAACATTCAAGTCAACGCGATTGCGCCAGGATGGATTGAGACCGACATGACCGCCCCTGTAAAAACAATGCCTCTAAACAACGAAATTCTTTCGCGCACTCCAGCCGGTCGATGGGGACAGTCCGAAGAAATTGCTGGAACTGCTGTATATCTAGCTTCACGAGCCTCGGATTTTGTGACGGGTACCACGATTCGTGTCGATGGTGGTTATTCGATTCGATGATTCCAACCAAATTGGCCTCCGGCGATGATGGCTCGGCGGCAATCTCCAGCCCCGCCTTGCGGAGTCCGTCAATCACGCTCTCGACGTACTCGGGATCCCACCATTTCTTGAATGCCTGGCGCACGTTCTGCCCAAGGTTGGGCCGCAGATGCAGGAGATCACGTATTGCCTTCGCGGCAGCCTCCCGTTCCCCGAGCGGGCCGCACGCGGCGGCTAGCATTGCGCGGGAAGCCCATTGTCCGGGCAGATTGATCTTCAAGGCGAAATCGCGTGCCCCGCTATAGTCGTTGCAGAGACGAGTGCAGAGCTTCCGAAAAAGGTGGAAGAAGGTTTGCCTGGAAGCAGGCGTGCCTGATCTCATATTCCACGATCTACGCCGGTCCGGTGTACGGAACCTGCGGAGACTCGGCGTGCAGGAAAGCGTCGTGATGAAGATCAGCGGCCACAAGACGCGCTCCGTCTTTGAACGCTACAACATCGCCGGCAGCCCTGACCGTCGATGTGGAAGGTCTTGATCTTGACGTTTGGTTCTATCGGTGTGATTTTCATAATCAGCCTGCCGGGTGACGTTTTCTTCGTCAATTCGCTGAATGACTTGATCCGCCCGTAGATTCATTGATTCAAGCTTTGCCGCTATCTCGTGACGAGCGACGACGCGCAGGCAAACTGTTGAAATGCGAGGTTCGCCAACGAAGAATCGTGGGCCGTGCGAAATGATGATGCAAGTCGGTTTTTCCCTTCTAGAGAGGATGTGGTTTGTCAATGTCAAGCCGGTCCTTAGACAGCACCGGCAGACCTGTGGAAGGCTGGGTGTGGCCCGCTCCCACCAAGAGCGGCCACGTCGAGGCGTCGAGCATCAAGAAACAGCACGCCAAAGCCATGCGATTATCGGGAGTCAGGCCTTTTGTACTCTACAAGCCTACGTCACACGTTCCTGACGCGGCTGGGGGCTTCTGGATGCGATGCTTGGACTTTGGCGCGGATAGCGGGGCACAGTTCGATTGCCATTTCCAGCCGGTACGTCCACCCCTCTGAAGACGCTGTTCTCACGGCTATGGGCAACCTAGGTGGGCACAATTTCAGGCACAGTCCCCAAATGACCGACGGTAGCGACCTCCGCGAACTCGCAGCAAGTGCCTGACGAGCAGAGGGTTGGTTGGTGGGCCCGCAAGGATTTGAACCTTGGACCAATGGATTATGAGTCCACTGCTCTAACCGCTGAGCTACGGGCCCAACTTACTACTAAACCGTTGATTTATCTATACTAATTGACGCTCCAACCCTCGTCGCTCAGTCTTGGTTTTGGGCTTACCTTGCCACTACTGTGCCGTAGTTCTCGCTGTTGCGCCTTCTGGTCTAGCAACGCCGCAGCCTCCGCGAGGTCTTTCTCATCCACGATATTGTAGCGATCAAACACCGACCGCGTTTTCCATCCGCCAATCTTCATAATCGTTTTTTCATAAACACCGAGCCGCCGCAAGTTCCGGTTCCGGCACCCAGTTCGCCGGAGATCATGTATCAAAAGGCCGACGTAGTGCACGTCGCTAGAGCCGCACTTGCGACCGTCTGCCGTCACCGTTAGATCACAGACGCGGCACGCCATCCTGCCAAGCCCGACATTGCAGCAAATCTTATACCAAGTTTTCCGAAAATCGCCAATGATCTTTCCGTCTTCACGTGTAAACACACGGTCGTCCGGTCCCTTGCCCTCGATGCGCATCGAGATTACCGCGTGGACTTCCCGTGTCATCTTAATGACGCGGGCATCCTTGTTTTTCGTCGCACCCGGATTAAGATCAATAGTCTGGTTCACGAGGTCAACTTGGCGAGCACGAAGATCGTCTAACGGTTCAGAACGACGCCAGCCATAGGTGTTGTACACCGCGAGCAATCCTCGAATCCAGAGACCAAATTTTCCTGCCTCCTCCGCGAGTTTGTCGTAATCTTCATCCCGCAAAAACCCTCGCGGGTATTGTCCTCTTGAAGCATCGGGAAAGTCGGCACTCTAATAGTCTTTTGGAGGGGTCGCCGCATATCCAAGGTAGAACGCAGAGCGAAGCAGTGCCAATTCGCGGTTGATCGTGGAGTTTTGCGGAGCCCCGCCCCACTTGTTGAGTTGCGCTTTTCTCTCCATCACGTAACGTCTCAACAGATCAGTAGTGACCTGCACGCCGCGCCCACCGCCCTTCAACGCGGGCGTGATCGCCCGAGCACAGTAATCGCTGCGCTGAACAAGATCGTGACCTGATTTCATGCTGCAAATGAGCGAGAACGAGATGTTTCGACTGCTATCCCACTGGTTTGACACCAAAGCGAACGTTCCGTTGGCCTCGGGAAGTCTCACGGACAGCGGAGGGCGGAAAGAGCAGCGTAAATAGTGGCCGCAGAAAGTTGGATCATTTGGCTGACCGAGCAGGGCGGCGAAAGTCTTCTTGGTCTTGCTCCAGCCAAACGCCCCGGAGAACGTCGTTTTTGCGTGTTGGGCAAGTTTGAATCGGATGGCCCCAATGGGGTTGGGGTGTGGATAGACGTAGATTTTGTCCAAGAAATTGCGATTCCCACTAATGCCACAGTCAAGACGTGGGAAGTTAATCCGCGATCTTGCCTAGTGCTTTGGGGGTATGTCGCTTATGTGCAGAGAGGCGAGTATTCCGGGAAGGTCGGCTTCGTCTCCAGCGATAGAAAGTAGCTCGCCTAGACACGTCCTTGTGCTCTGATCAAATCATGCCCAGACGACGCAGGCATCGCTCGATAGAGTCTCGCTTGTCTGGTGGGCACCGAACATGCCGGACTTTTGCGTCGGCTCGATTGTGGGCAGTCCTCGGTGACAAGCCGTTGAGTTCTCTCACGTGAGCGATCCAGCAAGTCTTCGGGACGAAGCCGTAGGGTGCACGACTTAAAAGTAAAGAACCCAGGCTTTTCTTTTTTGGGGCCCCATATGCCCGATGTCCCCGATTCTTTGGCCAGTTTGGAGGGCCAGAAAGCTGGCTTACTGCGGAAAATCTCCAAACTGGGCGAGTTCCGGACGGTCCACCCGCGTCGCTCCCTGGGGAAGCGGCCCCCGCGGGCCCGGCTGCTGGCGGTCCCGATAAGACTCCTTGTCGGTTGCGATGAAACCTTCGATCTTTCTCTTCTCCAGATACTGCAGATTCGCCTCCGAGCAATACCCACTGTCGGTCAGGACTTCCTGCGGCTTCTGCCCCGCTTGCTCCTCGATCGCTTGCACTGTGGGCGCCAGCTGTTGCTTATCATTGGTGGCCTGGGTCACCCTCTGTCCCACAATCCACTGGAAATCCGGTTCCACCGCAATCTGCGTGTTGTAGGCCTGCACAAATCCGTCCGCCCCCGGCATGATGCGCGACTCCGGATCGGTGAAGTTATATTGCATCTTGGCTTTGGGCTTGGCCTTCTCCTCCGGCTTGTCCTTACTCTTGGCTTCCTATCGTGCGCGCTCTTCGAGCGCCCGTTTGGCTTCCTGGATCCGCTTCAGTCGCGTTTCCCTTCGTGCCAACTCCGCCGGCAGTTCATCGCCTGTCTGATCCCGTCCGTAGCGCGTATCCTCTTCTGCATCCGTGGCTTCCGCCTGCTTCAATAACCGCTTCACCTCTTCTTTTAATCGCTTCTCTTCTTCCTGCATCCGCCCATAACTCATCGCCTTGTGCTTGCTCGCGTTGGCTTTCACTTTGCTCCCATCCAACACCACCCGCCCCAGCTTCATCGTCCCCGCCTGCAACGCGATCTGCAACACTTGGTCAAATGACCCTTGCAGCGTCCCCAGATGCAGCTTCCGAAAGTCCGAGATCGTTCGGAAATCCGGTTGGTTCCCCGCGGCCAACACCCGAAACCCCACATCCTCGCGACTAGTTGCCGGAAGATCACCTGGCATATTTCGTCTCCGATGTGGTGGAGAAGGGCTTAAACTGATGAGGCGATGACGGAGTACCACGTCGGCCCTCGGGCACCAACGCTTGTTGAAGTCGTCCACTGCCCGAAATGCGGCACGCTCAATCGGGCTCCAGAATTTGCGCCCGCTTCCCCGAAATCACCATTGACGTGTCGCGGCTGCTTTGCAAAACCCGAGTGATGCAATCCGACACTTTTCTCCAGCCCATTCGCAAAACCAAACTCTCTTCCAGCGGCTGTTCATAAAAATATGCAGCCCGACGTCAAACAGATGATTGGTGGCTCGATCCGGGAATGCAGAATGTGGTTGTGGTGTCCGAACTGTTGAAGCCCCTCGACGCTCGGCTGATGCGGTGCTATCCAGTGAGCAGTCGTATCAATTACGTCGTTAACGATGATGAGGAATGCTCGCGATGTGTCGAGCTTGCCCAGACTCAGCGGACTTCTCTCCTTGATAATCTTGCCAGAACCAAGTACGAAAAAACTGGTTCCTATTTTATTTTCATTTTCAGACGCCACACGATAGTGAGCGAGTCGCGACCTTTGCCGGGGCTGATGAGTCCGCGCTGTTCCATCGCCTTGATGGTATTGCGATTGGCAGACAGAGGGCGTATTTCTTGATTATCCTTTAACCGCCGCAGAACTGGGTTGCCGCCGAGCGAATCAGTTTCAAGCTGGTATCCGTCTTGGATGTGCGAAAGTACGTCTTGTTCAGTATCTGTGAGTTTCGGCAGGAGATTGGCAGCTTTCTTCTTCGCCATTACTTAGCTCGTCGGAAAGAGGTTAGCGCCAAAGAAATTGATCTTCGGTTCGGTAGCCCTACGGTTCTCCAGCGATGCGTGGCCTTTGATAAGCACAGAATGCTAGGGACGGGAGCCTCCGCTCCTGCATCACTTACGCCCGCCCGCAACTTCGTTGTGTCGCGTGCAAGAAAAGGGTAAGATTCGCGAGGAGAATTTCGTGGGTTGCCTCCTGCTAATTGTCTTTCTCGCCTTTCCTCGAATCGCACTCGCATTGTTGTTCCTGTTCTCGAATTATTTAGAACGAGCGTACCACGGTCTGATATTGCCCTTGCTCGGATTTTTGTTCTTACCCCTAACCACGCTAGTGTATGCGTGGATGGCAAATACACGTCAGCCTATAGCGGGCATTAATTTACTGATTCTGCTTGTCACCGTTGTGGTTGATCTCGGCGGCCTTAGTAGCGGCGAATATCATCGACGGAGACGGTGGCGGGATTAGCCAAATTCAGAACCTTGTCGATTGCATCCGCTACAAATCTGTCGAACTTTTTCTGGCAGATACGTTATTTGCATCTCGCTGTATTGCGCTTTCGTACGATTGCTTCGCTTCTTCGACCCGCGCTGTGACCTCAGCCGTTCACGACCGAATGCCTGTGATTCTCGATCCCGGCAGTTACTATCTCTGGCTCGATCCCGGAATGCAGAACGTAGCCGCGATTTCCGAGTTGCTGAAGCCCTATGACGCCCGGATGATGCGATGCTTCCCGGTGAGCATTCGGGTCAATCATGTGGCTAACGACGACGAAGAATGCGCCCCAGCGGGCACGGAATCGGCGCGTAAAGTGAAGGAATTAGACCTACTGAATAATGCTGACCGGGCGTCGCGGGAATATAAGAAGAATCTTTGCGAACTAGAGTTCGCTGGGTTTGATGGTGGGTCCGGGGCAAGTTCGGCGAAGAGCGAGTGTGAGTATAGCGTTGATCGGCAATACGTGAGGCAGGTGGCGGACGCGATCTTACTAAAGATTCTGGCGAAGTGATTTCCAACTTCGCTAACGGAACACCTTTGACACCGGAGGCGTCTGCCCCTCGTGCTTGCACTAGCGGAGTGAAACCCGGTGCCTCTCTTGCAGTCGCTGGTCGCCGCATTCGCTTTGGTATGTGCAGTAACCAAGCCGCTGGAGCGATGGATTCCAAGAAAGCAGTGATACGATGAGCGACTATGAGAGCGAGAGCATCCTTGGTCAGCGCGGCTGTTCTGCCACTGCTTTTCTTCCTTTGCAGCTATCGTGACGGTAAGAGTGCAGACGCCCAGGTAAACGGAAACGCTCAAAGTCAACCTCAATCTGCGCAGGCGATATATGCCTCCGATCCCGAGCACATCTGGAACCGATTATTTCGTTTGTTTTACGTGAGGCACACCGGCGATGGGCAGCACTATGGAGGCGATGAACTCGACCCCTACCTGTGGTGGCAAACCAAATACCTACTGAGCGGCTCCTCCCACGATGAAGCCTTGAAGGTGCTCGATGAGTTTCTGGGGCAACATTCTGAAAGGGCGGTCACAGACCCGCTGAGACATGTTTTTTTCCAGCGCGACCTTCTTGCGATTTACGATTGGCTCTCGTTGCCTCGCGATGAACAGACGGAAGGTCGTTCCGATTTGCAGAAGCGGGTCACCGAGATCATCCGCAGAGTAGCATTGAGCGAAGATCAGGTTCGAAAGCTTCCCGACAACTATGAGGATGCAGTTCAAGCGCAGGTGTTTCCCACCACCTACGACCCTGCCGATCCGCAGCATCCGTTCCTTCCCGCTGATCTCTTCGACCCCAAGGGATCATGGGTATGCCTTGGGGAACAGCAAGGACGCCCAGTTGCCTCCGACCATCTCGAATTCTTCGATGGAAGATCAATCTTCCTTGTCTTCTTGCAAGTGCCCGGAGGAAGGGGAAAGACGCTAGAGTTTCTGGCAAAGCTCCGCGACGTCCCCAAGACTTGGGGGGCGAACCCAGACCTGCTCCCGTACCTCCGCGAGGGGCAGGCTGATCTCGCCGGGTTGGTTCCCTATCCTGAACCCCCGCAGTTTCCGATTGGGACACGGATGGCTTTGGTTCGCCAGATCGTGCTGATCGACAGCGACGGTAATCCAACGCGAACGAACTTGACCGAAAGCGTGCAGATGCGAGTATATCGAGCCATACACTTCGATCTGGGCGGAACTGGAACGCACTCTCAGGATTTCTTCGAGTTCAGGGTAAGCCGCGAGGGGCTGTTGTCACGGCATGGGGGCGGGCTGCGAGCTATTGTTCCGGGTGAAAAAGAATTCGCGTTTTTCAGGGCGCACGGAAACGACGTGTTCGAGAGTGAGGGGGAGAAGCCGGAGAGCGAGGAGGGTATTGTTTTGCTCACCTGTTCTAGCTGTCACGAGATCGCCGGGATACACTCGTTCATCAGCTACTCTCGGCATCGGTTCGGCGCAGGAGTTGGCACGCCACCTAAGTTGATCGAGTCGAATCCAGATCGAGAGGCTGCTGTCCAGATTGGGTGGATCCTGCAGCACCACAAACTTGCCTTAGCCAGTCAGTAAGACGGTTGCCATCGATTCCTCTCATGCAGCGGATGGTCGCGTATTCCGACTGGTATTGACGGTGACCACTGCATAGTCAGCTTAGGCTTCGACCGCACGCGTCTATGTACTCCGCGAATCCCTTCGGCTGTCGGATGGTCACAACGCAATGTGCGCCCCCCTAGCGAAACCTTCCCAGTTGACGGCGATGCTGCTGGGCGCATCCAAATCCACAGGTGGGAGGTCAGACCGTGAACCGATTCCTTGCCCCTGCACTCGCCTTGCTGCTAGGAAACGAAATCTCGACGCCGAGCACTACAAACCCACACTGGTGAATTTGCCCTTGGCAGATTTCACATTTACGACCGTAACGGGCGAGAAGATTCCAAGCTCGTTGCTGCGCGGGAAGAATACCGTGTTGGACATCCGGTCTACTTGGTGTGGGGCGTGTGTTTCAGAGCTTGGCGGCTTCGCAAAATTCCATCAAATTCATCCAGAGGTCAAGCTATTGCTTGTGGCGAGGGACTCGGCAATACCGGACATTAGGAAAGTGTTCCGGTCACAAGGGATTTCGGAACAAATCATAGTGGCAACTCACGGCTACGTTGAGAAGTTCGGAGACAATGGCGTTCCGCAAACCTATGTCGTTGATGAGAACGGGCACATCCGCATCCTACATTACGGAGCGTTGCCGGACGTGGTTTGGTTCAGCGTGAAATGGAGAAGAGGCGTTCTCCGTTAGTGTAGATTCCGCCCCTGCGGGCGGGGATTTTCAAGGCATGAGGGCCTATCGGCTCGATGAGCCCTCCGGGTTATCCCTCAGCATGGTTGCGTCCCCGCAGTGCCCGCTTCCGTTTCACCTGGCAAAATCATTGTAACTCCGCAACGAGCTGCCGTTTCTCAACATCCGG
>JBEKUD010000183.1:0-9101 GCA_049515395.1 Candidatus Sulfotelmatobacter sp.
GCCCACGGTACTGCCTGGACTTGTGAGTTGTTCGTCCCTGATATCGGCTATCGTTGAGCCGGTCATTGAAGCGGTCAGATTGCGGCTCGCGTTAAGCTTGGCAAGTCCGAAGTCGAGAATCTTCGCCTGTCCCCGATTGGTGATGAAGATATTGGCCGGCTTGATGTCACGATGCACAATGCCGCGGCTGTGGGCAGCGTCGAGTGCGTCGGCAATCTGACTGCTAAGCTCCAACAACTCGTCGATCTTGAGCGGCCGGTTCTCGACCTTGTGCTTGAGCGTCTGACCATCCAGAAACTCCATCGCGATAAATGCTTGCGCATCTTGCTCGCCGACGTCGTAGATAGTGCAGATGTTGGGATGATTGAGGGCGGAGGCGGCCTGTGCCTCTCGACGGAAGCGGCTGAGAGATTGCGGATCGCGCGCCACCTCGTCAGGCAGGAACTTCAAAGCGACGAAACGGTGCAGGCGAGTGTCCTCGGCCTTGTAAACTACGCCCATGCCGCCACCACCGAGCTTCTCGATGATGCGATAGTGCGAGATGGTCTGGTCGATCACAAGGAGTTGCGTCGGCTTGCGGGTCGCTTCATCTTACGGACGCGGCATCTGCTAGTCAACGGATCCCGCGATTCGGGATGGATCACCGAGTAGCCGGACGGGATTGCTCCCGTCCAGCCCTCTAACAACTGTGCATGAAAGTTCCCTCTCACACAGCTCAAGCCCTTCGAACGCCTCTTTCCGGGAGACGCGGTTTCGAGACAGAAAGGCGCTGGCGGTGAACCCTGTCATGGCACTCCGGATGAAGTAGAACGCAGTTTTCTGCGCTTCGTGAGCCACCCATCACGCGGGGAACGCAGTGGTGCAGGCGCCAGCCCGTGATCCGAGCGATTTTGGTATTGCACACAGTGCAGACCCCGCGTCGTTCATGCCAGAGAAAGCGAAGCGTACGAGTACCCGGAAACGTTTCCTGCAAATGGGTTCCTTCGCGTTGTTCGAACTAGGATTCACAGGCAGGGTCGTAGGGGTTCACGTCACCTTTGACTTTAACGTGTCGCTTGATGGGTGTGCTACGGGCTACGGCAAGGTTCTCAGTTCCGAGCTGCCGACATCTCCTGAGGTTCCTCTGATATTCTCTCTCTGAATTTGGGGTGTCTCATGGTTCAACTGAGCGGTGGCATCGGCAATGTAACGACGAATCCAGGGCTCGTAGAGATGGCAATGGCGTATTCCCGCAGCCGTATGCTTTGCGCGGCTGCACGCCTCGGCATTGCCGATGCACTTGGAGACGAGGTGCGTAGCGTTGGTTTCTTGGCCGAAAACTGTCATGCAGATGCCGATGCTCTGTATCGCCTGCTGCGCGCTCTCGCCAGCATCGGCGTGACAGAGGAGACAACGCCCGAACACTTTCGGCTGACTCCGTTTGGCGAACCACTGCGAAGGGATGTGCCTCGGTCCGTCTGGGCAGCCGTCATCTTCTGGGCGGATCTACTCGCCGATAGCTGGTCCCTTCTTACCGACTGTGTTCGAACGGGCAAACCGGCCTCGCAGGTGCGCGATCCGAAGATACCTTCTCGCTGGTCGCAGGACGCCGAAGCTGACTCGATTTTTCGTGCAGTGATGGGCACGGCTCCGGCAGAAGATTACGCTCCCATCGCAGAGGCATGGGATTTTTCCCGCGGGAAGGTGGTCGCTGACCTCGGCGGGGGTGGTGGGTCGCTCATTCTTGCAGTACTGGGACTCAACTCCCATCTGCAAGGCATGCTTGTCGACCGCGAGGCCAGCCTGGATACAGCTAAATCGCGCTTTGCAGATGAAGATCTTTCCTCCCGATGCGAACTGATCGCCGCAGATCTGACCCAATCGGTCCCGGCCGGTGCCGATGTGTACATGCTTAAACATGTCCTGCACGGGTATCGGGACGCGGAAGCTGTTACTGTTCTCAGGAACTGCCGCGCAGTCATTCCGCAGAACGGCAGTTTACTGGTCATTGAATTCGTACTGCCTCCGCTCGTATCTCATTCAGATCCGCAACTGGAAGTCCGCCTCTTGAGCGATCTCAACATGCTTGCGGTTACCGGCGGTAGAGAGCGTAGCGAGCGTGAGTGGAGAGCACTTCTTGAGGCAGCGGGATTCATTCTGACCCGGGTGTGCCCGGTCGGGGGCGACACTTTTATGGTTCGGAACGTCGGGATTCTCGAAGCGAAGCCAGCTCTGGGATGAGCCCAAGCTGTTCGGAACGTTGGACAGTTTTGTTTGGGATGACATCCACATAGCGTTGTTCCCGCTTTCTTTGGGTCAGCTTGAAATGGCGTGGTCCCACGGGCATCGTTGACGATTTCTTGAACTGCGGCGACTACTAACTCAGGACGATCGATTTGCAGCCAGTGGTAGCTTCCTTTGGCAACAATCCTCTTACTTCTTGAGGAGAGACCTCGTAATTCCTCCTGCATATCGCTCCACGCGTGCTCTGCCTTGAATAAATCGGCCGGAGAAAAAAAGCCCCCGAAATCGTTGACTTGCGGATCGTGAGAGAGCACTACAAGCGGCATATCGCCGAAAGGGCCAGTCGTAGCGGCCAGGGAGCCATCCTCATCTGTTACTTGTGCCATCTCGGTGCGCCAGGATTGCAGGCGACAATATTGAGCAGCTGCTTCGGGCGCCAACCGAACCCATTCACTCGGCTGGTTCGGGAACCTGTAAGTGTTGCGACACCAGCCGAGAATTCGGGGCACTCCGAGTGGCACGGTCCAAGGCAGAAGCCGGTAATAAACGTTCGCGACAGTGGACTGAGCAGCGACGCTGAATGGCGGACGATGGTGCATGTCCGGATGGACTGAATCGACGAGCACCATGCCCACGACTTGCTGGCGATGGCGCGAGGTGAACACACGAAGGTCGAGTGAGCCGAAGTCGTGCCCAACGAGAACGTAAGGGACGGGGATCGCAGCGCGGGTCAGGAGGAGATCCAGTTGGTTGGCAATATTCGAGCTGGTACGCTGCTCATTGGGCGCGTCGCTCCAACCGAAGCCGGCGCGATCGTAGGAACAAACACGGGTAAATCTACTGATCCCTGGTTGAACCAGTTGCCAAATGACGGAGGAGTCGTTTGGACCCGCCTCCATGATGACGGTGGGACTCCCCGCACCCGTGCAGTTGATGTGAAGCCGCAGCCCACCAATGTCCACGAGTTTTCCGGGGGGAGGATAGCGATGGCTCTCCCATTGCGTCATCGAGAATTGAAATACAGCGCCGGCGGCGACAATCAAGGCCACTGACATGATGAGCCATTTGCAGACGCGCCAGAAGCTCAATCGCCGTCGACTGTCGATCGGTCCGGAAGTGGTTGCATACTGCGGCATCTGCGGTTCGCCTCTGCTGAATCCATCTAACTGTCCACGTTCTGCAGGCGATGTACGCCGCTACGCCGGCGGATGTGGAGAATCCCCCAGACGACTGCGGCAGCGGTGCACATAGTCAGCAGCACAAAGAACAGAGCGGATTCCAATGTCCGCAAGGCCGATCCCGACGTATAGCCAGCAACGCTGCTGGCCTTCGCGATCGTGAGCACTACGCCGGCGAAGACCACTATCATCAGGAACACGGTGGAGCGGGGAAAACGAAACTGGGTTTGCATATAGAACCTCCGAAATGGAATGGCGGGGCGGAGCAGACGGTCAAAGTGCGCACCCAGGGCACCCGATAAAAGTCCACAAAATTCGCGTCGGTAGAAGCTGACCTTCGCAAGCAGCGCTGGCGGAAGGTCGTTTCGTGCCTCGCGGAAGAGGGACGTCATCTCCTCGCCGAATTCATCGCGATAGCTCACCGGATACAGGCATAACAAGCAGCAGTAAACCGTAACCACGATCACGCCTCCTTGCAGGTCATGCGCAGGGCAGCCACCTTGGTCAGGTGGCGCATGCGCTCAATTTCAATTTGCAGATTGCGCCGCCCGCGCGAGGTGAGCCTGTAGGTACGACGGTCGCGAGCGGGGTTGTGCTCTTCGACGCGCTCGATCCAGCCGTGATCGAGCAGGCGCTGGAGCGCGCCGTACAAAGTGCCCGTGCTGAGCAGCACCCGGCCGCCACTCATGGATTCAACATCTTTCAATATTGAATAGCCATGCCGCGGCTGTTCCGCCAGGCTCAACAGGACCAGTAATACCGGTTCACTTAAGGCGAATGTCTCCATAGTTCATTAACCGACATGACGTATGACGCCATATTGGCTGGAGGGCTGCTTTTGTCAAGCGGCACTCCATGAAACAAACCGGCCTTCCTTTTATCGTTCAGGACAAGAAGCAACTCACTGCGCTTACATCGTCGGCGCGGCAGGAGATTGTCGATGTTCTCCCCCAGATGGGGACGGTCTCCGTTGGCGAACTTGCCGCTACGCCTGGCCAGCGGACGCCCTCTACTACCATCTGCGCGTGCTCAAGCAGGCCGGCCTGGTGCTTCGCGCCGGGTATCGAGGCCAGGGAGTACGCAAGGAAGAGCTAATCGGCACAGTCTCCTCAGACTTGCAGCTTCAATACCACCCGGGTAAAGGCGGCAACGGCAAGCAGGTTACCGCGATTGTGGGGTCGATGCTGCGTTTGGGCATACGCGACTTTCACCTGCGTTCCAGAGCCGATCCCAAGCAAGCATAGCTATTTTCGGGATCCAACTCGGTTGGCAGCCGGCTGAGGCCGCATCTGCTCCAACATCTTCTCCTTCATTTCCTTCGCGGTCGGCTCAGTTTTGTGCGTACCTACCATCCACGTGTATCCATCTGGATCCACGACGACGCCGCACCGATCGCTCCAAAACATGTGGATGCTCGGGCCTTGGCCCGTGGCTCCGAGGGCGAGGGCCTTGGCGACTATCTTGTCGGCGTTTTCCACGTAACCCCTTCCTCGTGCCATAGATTATGAGTCTTTCAGCAGTGCTGAGGCGCGCTACATTCTCTTGAATACGAAGCTGATCTCCTTGGTCTCGTTTGCGCCAAGCACGATCGTCTGAGTAGATGTGCCCAGCGTCTCGTGCCACGCTTTGATGGTATAGGTGCCCGGCGGCAGACTACTCAAGTCGAAGCTGCCATCTTTACCAGTCACCGCGAAATAAGGATGTTTGAATACCGCGATGTAACCGTGCATCCAGGGATGCAGGTTGCACTTCACCGGAATGGCGATCTCTTCCCGCGCAAACGTCTCGTCCACGCTCGATCCAGGTGGCTCGGCCTTGTTCCATTCGCGATTGTTTGCGGGCGTGGGATGGACGTTGTGCGACGTGGGATCGTCGTTCACCATGTGTAACGGCTGGTTTGCCTGCACCGCGAGGACATGCGGCAGGTACATGCAGCCTTTCTGCTCGACGACCACCGGCTGCGTAGGAACCTCGAAGGTGCGATCGCCCAGGCCATCGGCAACGAAGACGACTACGTTCTGCAGGTCACCCTTCGAATCCGTCACGACTTCCTGAGCCAATACCGGGGACGGATGTTGTTTGGCGCAACTCGGATCCGCCGACATGCTGATCAGCTTGGGTTTCGGTGTTATGCCTTCGAATCTCACTACGCCTTTTAGGCTGGCTGCCGTTCCAACAGTTGTGGGAGGGCCGCCAGCCTTGACCGTGTACGACGCGGAGACGCAAAACGTTAGAGTAAGAGCAAGTATGGATAACAAATTGTTTGCTTTCATAACAGCTACACCTCAATCGAGATTTTCATTTTGCAAATTCAATTGCGAACGTATGCCGCGGAGTTCTTAGTGTGTCGTGCGGGCCCTTACGACACCCGCGAGAGATTCGTCATATCCGCGGCGATACCCAGCCGCGAACATGGAGCGGTCCTGATCCGTAGAGCAGCGGCCGACGGCAGGACGCAGTGGTTGGTCGCGCTTGGCTGCGAGTTTGCCCAGGTACAATCCGTCGCGAAATGCACCGTCTGCTGCGAAGCGTGTTTCATTGCTTGTGCTCGCTGCGACGGTACGGTTACTGATGGCGAGCATTGCCGTGGTTCCCAGGCAGACGGCAACTGCCAATGCGTATGTAGAAAGTTTCCCCAAGTTTCTCCTCCTCGTTTTCGTTGAACGAACCGGCCGGTGCCCGGATAGGGCAGTTCCGCAACCGCATTGCTGAAACAGCAGTCCATTCATATATTCAGTTCGCAGCGATTTCTCGCTTGAGATGACTCGAGCGTAAGCGATGCCCAGAGAGGGATTGTCACGACATCGTCAATCGTGAGTCATTTTGTCGTCAACGGGTTGTAAAAGATCTTGGCAAGAAACATAGGCGCCAACGATATGTCACCAAGCTACAGGCTGGACCTACGGAGCGTGGGCGCCAGTCCTCGACTTGACCGACGGCAGCTGATCGGGGGACGGCACCCGAGTGCTGACGCGCGCCAGGAAGAAGATCGAATCCAAGTCGGGGGGTCTGAAACGCAAGGTGCGGGATGGCATGCGCAGCATACGGAAGCGAGTGCAGATTGCCTTATCGATCTGGCTGCTGGGGCCGTCCGGAGAAGAGCGGAGGAAGCGGCAGTATCGAGAGCTTCTCAGCTTGACGCGAAAAGTAATGAATCAGGCACAGAGAGTAATGGCGGAAGTGAAGCAGGCCCCGGGTCGTCGTCGCGCTGGGTTGGAAGGTCTGAGGCAAACGCTGGAGACTATGGTGGGACGGGTTGGGCAAGTAGTGAAACAGACACGAATGCGGATTTTCGCAGGAGACGCGAAGCCGCCGCGAAAGATGGTGAGCGTGTTCGAACCGCACGCGGAAATTACAAAAGGAAAACGAGCACGCCCAACGAGTTCGGCAAGTTGGTCAAGATAAGTCGTGATCCACTTTGACGTGTACGCGCCCTGCGGACTCGACTCTGTTGCTGTCCGTCGATCCAGATGCACAACAGAGATTGGAACGAATCCCGCGCATGGTGGCCGCCGATGCGAGATTTTATTCGCGCGAGAACGAGAAAGCGGGACAAGCGCTGAGCGTGCGGTGGATGTCGGTACCCAACAAGAAAACCACCAGTGGCGAACGAGAACTTCTTCAGCACCAGCGTTGGTTTCGCAGAGGGCAAAAGGGGGAACCGGCTCGGAGGGCCGGATCAGCGTGCTCAAACGAAGACACGGATTGCGTCGTTGCCTATCCCGGGCTGGAAGGCATGCGACGTTGGGTCGGTCTGGGCGTGATTGCCGACAACGTCATCCAGATGGGATGCTATCTTGCTCGACCGAGCTATTTAAGTAAGTCGCCACAGCCCACTCCCTTACGCGGAGAGCGAGAGCAAACTCATCACGGAAAACCTATCTCCGTAGTGTGCAACGTTACCGGGTATCTCTCAGAAAACGCATTTTGGCGACGAAAAGTAGCGCTCTGTGCACGATATGATTGTCAAAATTTGGCAATGTTTACACACTATGGTAGTGGCCAAAAATCTGAATGTCCCCGGTGGACTTAGTGGTGCGATAATCGCCTCTATGAGTTTATTCATGGAAACTGTTGTAGGAGAAGATGCTATCGCGAAAATAAGCTCGATCGTGCGTTCTTATCCAGAGGGGATCATGGTTGAGCAGATCAAAGAGTGGTTTGGATTCGACACTAACGTTACCCGCGCCGCTTTGCGTATTCTTCAGGAGCGGGGCGAGGTTCAGGAAACTGATCCTCTCAGGAAGTTGATCCTCTAAGTACAGAAACCCTCCGACTGCAGTAGATCAAACGCGTAGATCAGCGTGAAGCGTCGGTCGGTCCTTGATGCCCAGCGATCCTCGATGGACTCGGCAAAGTGCATAGACTCGAAGCGAGATTGACGCCACAGCGGGGGGTAAGGGATAGTTTTGATGAATGTTAGAAAATCCCTCCAAAAAACTGTCTCTTTCGACCCGCATAAACATTGGGTCGCGTCCCTACCGCGATCTCAGAACCATTCGGTTATGAGCGTAAGAGAGGCGATTTCTCGCCAACTAAAGACGGTTCGTAGGGCGGCTCCGACAATACAAGCAACAGATCAATCAGTCGTGTTCCGTGACTTCTAAAATTACGAAGCCCTGTTTTGTATGCAACACTTCGGATACCTCACCGACCTGCAACCGAAAGACCCGCTCTTCAAGTTGCTTGGACAACTGACCCCGCTTGAAACACCCAATTGCCCCTCCTTGCGTCGCCGTTGGCCCTTGGGAGTTTGCTCTAGCGAGATCGGCAAAGGAATCACCCATCTGTACAGCCTTTCGCAATCGCTCCGCTTTATGTCTCGCTTCGGTGATCCGTTCTGGCCTATCAGACTGTGGGGCGCTGCTGATCAAGATCTCGCTAAGACAAGCTTGATCGGACTGGCGAACCGCGAGCGAATCGTCGTTACCCGGGTGCGCCTTTGGCGTTTGTGGTAAGCAAGGAGTAGCAAAGAAGAGGCAAAAGAGAATCCACCAAACCGTCTGTCTGAGCATATGCATTCTCGCTTTCCAGCAATTTGAGTTATTTCGAGTGATGCCGTCGGTGTCGTAGGGTTTCCACGATTAGACCGACCACCGCATACGTAAAGGCATTCGCCGCTAGAACCTCATAGAGGCTAAAAGGGTAATGCCTGCCAGCTATCGCAACGGGGCAGGTTAAGTTGACGAGGGTCCAGACGTCCCGCATTCGTTCGTTTGTAGATGGGAAAGTTGTGATGGCAAAAATTGCCCAGAAGCCCGCAACTAGAAAGCCCGTGCTCGCCCATATAGCAATTCGGTATTTCATGGTGCCGCTCCAAACCAGCTTCATTCTTCGACTTTCCGTCGCCGAAGCGTAACTGCTGAGAGCGGGCGTCAGCGCTCAAAACCCGCTCGATTGGTCATTGGGTGCGATGGTGATGTTACACAGCAATCCTTGATCCTTTGTTCACTCTCATACCGGTTGAATGGAAGTACGGTGTCCACACCTCCCCGTCTTCTGAGTACTCCTGCACGTAGTTGAGTTGATCGGTGCCCAGTCCCGTCATCGTGCCCCGGATCATGTGCGTCTTCCCCCACACTGTCGCCACGGTCGTTGTGGTTAATACATTGTCCGAGATCGATACCCTATAAACGCCGGACCCGCCGTGGTTATTGAACCAATGCGACGGGTAGTCCTTTGCCACAGGATCGTAGGTGA
>JBEKUD010000184.1:0-8995 GCA_049515395.1 Candidatus Sulfotelmatobacter sp.
ATCTCAACACTGATATTGCTTTCCCGACACCGATCGGCGAGAGGACGGTTCTGTTCGTAGCCCACAACAAAGACGGGGCAGGCCCATGGTTGTGGGAGTTCGATGGAAAAACGCGAACTACAGACCGCGTGAGTTCAGGTTTGGAACAATACACCGCACTGGCAGCCACAGCGGATGGCCGGCGTCTTGCGGCAAGTGTCGTGAACGCTCAGGTCAACTTGTGGAGCGTTCCGATCACCAGACGCCTTGTTGAGGAACAGGACGTCAAGGCCTTCCAACTGCCCACCTCGCGCTCCCAGGCACCGCGATTCGGGGGCGGAACGTTGTTCTACTTATCTTCGCGAGACGGGGCTGACGGACTCTGGAGCTATCGCGACGGAAAAGCGCTGGAGATCTGGAAGGGCTCCGAAGGCGCACTGCAGTCGCCAGCCGCGGTGTCTGCGGACGGGAGTGGCGTTGCGTTTGCACTGAGGCGAGAGGGGAAGCAACAGATGCAAATAATGACGACGGATGGAACACGGCTCCGCCCTCTTTCGAGCGATGTTGATGTTCGGGGAACGGCTTCCTGGTCTCCTGACGGCAAATGGATTGTCGTGGCGGGCAGCGACCGCAACGGACTGGGCGTATTCAAACTTCCTGTTGACGGCGGCTCACCGATTCGGATTGCAACCGGGCCGTACCTCGATCCTGTGTGGTCGCCGCGTGGAGACTTGATTGTGTATAGTGGGCCCCAGGTGTTCACGCTCGCGCCGCTGCTCGCAGTGCACCCGGACGGCACCCCGGCGAAGCTGCCGGAGATCAATGTGCAGCGCGAAGGTGAGCGAGCCCGCTTTCTGCCCGATGGCACTGGCCTGGTTTACATGCTGGGCAATACGATGGCCGAGCAAGACTTCTGGCTGCTCGACCTTGGCACGATGCGCTCGCGGCGGTTGACTCGATTGAGCAGTCCGGCGGTAATGCAGACCTTTGATATCACACCAGATGGCAGCCGAATTGTATTCGACCGCTTAACCGAAGATTCGGACACACTTCTCATTGATCTTGCGACGGATCAAGGTCGACGGTAGTCGGCTACATATTCGCAACGAAGTACCTTCATTTCCTACAGACTCTGATCGTCGGCTACGCGATTATGTCGTCTTTTCGTTCTCTATGAGGACGGTAGCGAAACTGATGAAACGGCAAGGAGCGCCGGCCTCCGAGCGTCCCCGCACCCGCGCCCTCGCCGCCTACAAAGATTTCCTCAGCCTCTGGAAAGACGCCGACCCCGACATTCCCATCCTGAAAGAAGCCAAGGCGGAGTACGCCAAGCTGCAATAGCCGGACCGCCAGCATCGAATGGCTGAGCGGAGATATCTCGGCAGGGCGCTTCAAATCAATTGCAACCGTAAAACTTCTAGAACTTGCCGCAAAATGGGGCTGTTTCGTTGTTGCTTCATCGTATTCGATTCGCTCTGAATTATCTGGCAAACGGTGGCCCGATTAGGGACGGGGTAGGGGGAAGCTCAGAAGATCATCGGCTTCGCGGACTTCGCGGAGCGATGGAAGCGGAGCGTCATGTCCAACTATAAACCAAGCTCGCAGGCCGGAATGAGGTCCACCGTCAACCGGCTGATGCCTCGCTTCGGACATATGCAGTTGCATCAGATCACAACCGAGATGCTTCAGCATTTCCTCAGCGATGCTCATGTGAAACCCAAGACCGTGCGGAACCTCTACATTACGTTCAAGCTGATGTGGAACACCGCGAAAGCTTGGGGGTACATAGAAAAGAACATCTGCGAGGGCATCGTGCTCCCGAAGATGACACGTCCGGACCGCCCGTGGTTCACCCAAGAGGAGATGAGGAAAATCATCTTCGCAGCGGAGGAGCCGTACAAGTTCATGTTCTGGATTTGCGCTGAGACGGGCATTCGCGGAGGGGAACTATGCGGGCTGGAAGTTAACGATTTCCAGCTTGATTCCCGGCTGCTCTCGATCAAACGAGCGGCCTGGAAAGGAGCACTGCAAGGACCGAAGACTGAGAACGCTTTCCGGAGATTCACAATCTCGGCCCAGTTGGCGGATCACTTGCAGGTCTATCTTCTTCACCACTGGAAGGAGAATCCTGAGCGTTTGCTATTCTGCACACGTAACGGAACTGCTTTCAACAACCGGGACATTGTGGATCAGGTACTACACCCGATCCTCGAGCGTCTCCAGATCAACGTGCTGGTTTGCACGCATTCCGTCACGGCAACGCGACCATGCTGGATGGGTTGAGGACCCCCATGCGTGTGCGACAAGATCGTCTTGGGCACGCGGATGCGGCTCTCACGCTCGGGATGTATACGCACATGGTGAGTGATGATGATCGGAAGGTTGCCGATGAGTTGGGTCGGATTCTTTTGCCCAACTTTGGGCAAATCTGCCGAGGTTGATGCAGCTAACATCTAGCATTTACAATGCAATAGCAGTAATGTTCTTTCCCAAATGAGAGGGCGCGGTACCCAAGTGGTAAGGGAGAGGTCTGCAAAACCTTTATGCGTCGGTTCGATTCCGACCCGCGCCTCCAATCTTTTCTTGTAGTTGCTTGATTTCACTGCGCTCCATTCGCTTTGCGACCTAGGTCTCGATGATGGAAGATAACGGAAAATGACGCAATTTCGACCCCGCACTACGACAAAATTACGATAAGGTTTTCTTCGCTTCAATAAGGCCGCCCTGATTGCTCTGCAGCGGCTCTTATCACTTGGGCTGCTTCGTAGCGAACCATGGCACTCTTCTTGTGCTCATCCGTCGGATGAACATAGCGTTCCACGATGCGGATCGAATTGTGGCCGAGAATTTTCGCGAGCGTCGCCAGGTCGATTCCTTCTTCGGCCATGCGCGTCGCGAAGGTATGCCTGAAATCGTAGAGAACAAATTCAAGCTGGATTCCGTCTTTTTTCGCCTGCTCGAGGAGACGATCGTGCGCGTTGTTTACCCGGGCGACGTGCTGTCCGGGATTCCGGCTCGAGGGAAATATCCACGGCGACTCACCTGCCATTCGCTCCGCAAGGATTCGGCAACTTTCCGCGGTTAGATCAAGCTTTCTGCGCGCAGCCCGAGATTTTCCTTTTCGGATGTACATCTTCAGGTGCTCCAGGTCGACATCGGTCTTGAGGAGCGACACAACTTCGTCAGGGCGCGGCCCCTGATTGAGCATCAATCGTCCGAGATCGTGGAGGTCGCGATGCTTCGCCACGCGCTTGAAATATTGTTGCTCCTCTGAGGTCGTCAGCACGTGCATGCGGATAGCGTCTTCGTCCGACTATGAATCGGATTTTCCCGAGTCCAGTGCTGTGTGATGGCATACCTGAAGAACTTCGACAGCGCGTGTAGATCGTGCCGCAACGTGACGTCACGGACTTCGTTTTCTTTCACACGCCAGGTCTTGTACGACTCGATGCGGGCCTCGTCGATCAGACTCACTGGCTCTCGCCCAAAAAACTCCTTGGCACTAGCGAAACTGGTCACGATGCGCCGATAGGTGTTGGGATGGGCACGATGCTCCGTTGCGGTCCAATCCAGGAATGGTTTCGCTGCGTCATTGAACTCGCGGATCAGAATCCTTGGGGGTTTGCTGCGGCCCTCTCTTAGTGCTTGACGATGTTCCGTCTCCTGATCTCGTGCGGCCGTCTCGTTTCGTCTTGTGGCGGCCAAGCCGGTTGTTTGTCCGTACCACTTGCCGTCGAACAGGAAATGGTAGTGCAAAACTCCGCTTCGATTTCGCAATGGCATTGCTGCTCCTTTCACGCATCTGTGTCTGGATCCACTCCTCGACCCGATCCGTCGGATACCAAACATTTCTTCCCGCTTTGAAGTAACTGGGCCCATGGAGACTTTCCAATGGCCGGAGACCGGGGGATCTATCCAGTGAGCCACTGGCGCGAATTCCACACTGACGATGGCAAACCGATTTCTACCAGGGCTGAGCGATGGATCAATGCTGAGGGTCGATTGGATCAAGCGCGGAGCGAGATGATTGGCCCTCACCAATACCAACGAAAGGAGCACTAATTGAAACCGTTGTATAAGAGCACAGTAATCCTCTGGACGGAATACGATCCTTCAAAGGTCGACCCGCAGCTCATGGACCTAAGGTTCCATGCGGAAAATGAATACGTTCATTGCTCGAGCATCAAGTCCGAATTGGTCGGTGAGCCTGAAAAAGATCCGACATGGAATGACATGGAATTCTTCGATCTGTGGTAAGACGACGAAGACTGTTCTGCCAACGCTAAGAATCCCACCCCCAGAAGCAGAATTCGGGGGTTACAGTGCGGTGCCATTGACGTGGTGTTAAGAGTCGCTCAATTTTCGCATTTCCATGTGGAGCGTGTCGCGATTCGTCGGCTGAACCATCTTGTGGCCACCAACACACGTCCCGCATGGGCTACTACATAGGTATCTTCTGCGGAACTGCTTCCCGTTGAGCCACGTTCACTCGATTCCGTCCACTCCCTTTCGCCCCGTAGAGCGCCTGGTCCGCAGCGGCTATCAATTCTTCAGGAGAACTATGCCATTCCAACGTTGCAGTGGCGACGCCCACGCTGACCGTCAGAAACGGGGCGACCGGCGATGCAGGATGCGGCAACTTGAGACCAGCGATTGCCAGCAGCACCAACTCCGCAAATTGCGCGGCCCCGGCGGCGCCTGTTTCCGGAAGAATCATGGCGAACTCCTCACCGCCATAGCGCGCTGCCAAGTCAATCTGACGCTTGGCAAGCAGTTTTAGTTCCGATCCCACCAACTTAAGGTACTCATCGCCTCGCTGGTGCCCCTCGGAATCGTTAAGAGCCTTAAAGTGATCAATATCGAGCATCAGGAGCGAGACTGCAGAACCCGTTCTCTTCAGGCGATTGCATTCCAAATTAAGTGTTTGGTCAAACACCCTTCTGTTCGCCAGCCCGGTCAGCGAATCGACGGACGATAGCCGTAACAGATCCTCATTGACCCGCCGCAGATCTGCTGTTTTCTCTTCCACAATCCGCTGGAGCTCCTGCTCCCGTCGTTGCGCTGCCAGCATCCGCAATCGAAGGAAACCCAAAACCACCGACGCAGGGATCAGCCCGCACGCACCGATAAACCACCAGGTCCAGTACCACGGAGTCAGGATTTCAAAGGGAAACTCAGCCCGGTGACCACTCCACACTCCATCGCTGTCTCGGGCTTCTATCTCCAGCCGATATGCTCCGGGCGTCAGTTCTGCGAACTGCAGTTCTCTTTGAGCCGTCTCGGTCCAGGTTGAATTTGCGCCCTCCAACCGGTAGCGGAAAACAATCCCGTTTTGATGGGGAGCATTCGGCGCCGCGTATCTTGCGATGAGAGCATTTGAATGAATTCCGAGGGACGGGTTGCGCTGTCCGGAAACATCGGTCCGCCCCATGACAAGCTTCGTGAAAACGACCTCGGGCGCGGCTTCGGGCGTGCGCGGACGCGGCTTGAAACGAGAGAGTCCACCGCTGGTTCCGATCCAAACTGTGCCATCGGCCTCCTCGGCGAAAGCGTTCAGGTTGCAGTCGTCCCACGCTAAACCGTCCCTGGCATCGTAGTGGCTCCAGCCGGAACCATCCCACGTGTCCACGCCCCGCTCTGTCCCCACCCAGAGCCGCCCCGATGCATCGAATTCCAGAAAATACGCGAGCCCGTCGCTACCACGTCTCTGGACACCTTTCTCGATAGCGATCCCGACAGGCTGCGGATGGATACGGTCGATACCGCCCCCGTGGCGATAACCGATCCACATAGTGCCGTCGGCACCGGCGCCCAATGAAAGCACTTCCTGATTGCTTAGGCCATCGGCGCGCGTCCAATTTTTCCAGCGCCCGGCTGAGTAACCGAAAAGCCCGCCAGCTCCCCCGGCCCAGATCGTGCCATCTGTTCCCTCAGCAATCGCCCAAATGCGTGTGGACGGCAAGTCGGTGATTCGCGAAAACTTCTGGTACGGTGCTCTGGACACAAATAGGCCCGCTTCTGTGGCGGCCCAGAGCCTTTGTTCGCGATCGAAGCGCAAGGTGTACGCCGCCTTGCCCGAAAGACCTTGCTCCTGACCAAACCACTGCACACTACCGGTTCGTGCATGAATGCGGGCGGCACCACGCGTTTCAGTACCAATCCATAGATCCCCGCCGGGAGCCATTTGAAGACTATGCACCGGGAAACCAACCAGTCCCGCAACTTTCTTCCACGAGATGCCGGATTGCCGGCCTGTCCCGCGAAACAGCCCTCCTTCGGTGGCGACCCAGAGCGACCCGTCGGTCCGCGGCAGGATCTCGTACACAATATCGCTCGGCAGCCCGCTTGCCGGCGAGTAACTCTCCCATTCCCGGTACCCCCTCCACTGGATGAGTCCCCGGCCCGCCAACCCAATCCATAGAGAGTGCTGCCGGTCCTCGAAGGCGGCATAGACTACTCCACGAAGGCCAAGGGATCGGTCGATCTTCTGCCAGCCTTTCTGTTCTTGGATCAGCAACCCATCGGGTGACGGAATTAGAATCCGCCCATCGGTATCGGTTGCGACAAGTCCCATCTCTCTGCCCGGAATGGGCGCATCCGGCCTTCGAAATCTGGTTTGGCCTACTGGTAACACGAACACGCCCGCATTCTGCGCTCGCACCCAAAGATTACCGTCGCGGTCTTTCTGGATCCTTAGCCAGACGCGATCCGGAAGTCCGCTCTCTCGCCCGAAGACTGTTGTTCTATCCCGGTCTACACGGCACAGTTCCTCTCCGCATCCGTACCACAGAATGTCGCCATCGACTGAAACGCCGTAAGCACCCGGCCCGGACGTTCCGGACGCTCGAGGAAATCTCCGCACTGCAAACCCATTCTGCCCGGGTTCGGAATAGAGCTCCACAAGACCGGAGTCCGTGCCAATAAACGTGTGCCCTTTCCCATCCGACTGGATGCCTTGTGCCCAACTGACCGTCTTGAAAACGACTGGAAGCTTTTCGAAATGGTTCCCCGACAGTTGGTAGAGTCCGAAGTCCCCTCCAACCAACAGAGATCCATCGGGAGCGTCGCCAAGCGCGGCACCCGAAGTGGACGGAATCCCCTGCTCCGGTCCAAAAGCCTCGAAGCGTTCCCCGTCGTACCGAAAGATACCGTTTTCCGTGCTCACCCAAATGAAACCCACGCGGTCTTGGTAGATTTGCCGGACCGCGAGGTTATTGAGGCCTTCTGTGACCCCAAAGTTGTGGAAATTGTATTCCTGAGCGCACAAGACCTCGGACGTCAGCACGAGGAGGGCGAATACGCGCGCTAGCGTGAAGCTTCTTCTTTGGCGGTAAACAAACCTGTTACTTTTCGCAAACGACACTATAAAGCCAAGCTTGAAACCTTCTGCCGATTCCAATTTGCAATCGGAGATCCAGCTCAAAATGAGCATTGGATTCTAGGTGCCAGGAATCAAGACCGGCGAACATACGTTTCATCGCACACCCGGTTTGGTGCTCGTTGGTTTCAGGCACGATCACCAAGAAACGCTCCGTTTAATGGTACCGGCGAGTTTCTAAAAGATACTATCTTCATCGTCTCATCTTCTGGCTGGATCAGCGTTTGGATTAGTGTGCTGACAGGTACTTTAGGTTCGCGGCTAAACCGTGAGCCGACAATAAAGACACTTAACGAAGCACCGATTGCGAGGGCACTCGCGATGAACCGGAACGCGAAATGGGCTATTTTGGCTTCCACCACAGAAATTGCAAAACGAGTCCCAGACCATTGCTTTCAGGCGTTCAGTTTCCCACACCCCTTCAGCGGAGCCTCCTGAACCTTCTGCTCCGTCAGCAGCAGATGGAGTGCCTTGGCAACTGCATCGGGACGTTTTCCAAGTTGCTCTGCCAAATCTCGCACGCTCACCACTTCATCCCCGGTAGGGTAACGTTGATGAACCCCCTGCCCATATTCGGAAATCTTGTCAGCCAGCGAACGCAAATCCTTTGATCCGGGTATTCGTCTGCGGACGCGACGACATCCTATGCGCTCCGTAAAAGCGACTCTCCAGACGCTACTTCTGCGAGACGCGATCGAAGATTGTCCTGCATAAAAACAAGATTCAGATGCGCAATGGGACTGGTACGTCGGGCAAGATCTTGCTCCCCAGAAATCGGATGCTGGAAGCTTGTCGTTGCGGTAGTCGCGATATTTCTTAATAAGCTCGACGGCAGCACCTGTCCAACTCCTGACGGCAAAATAAGCATTCAGCCCATTGGACAGCAGTGGCAATCATCTTTCCG
The DNA here is from genome assembly GCA_049515395.1 of Candidatus Sulfotelmatobacter sp. Lineage (GTDB taxonomy): Bacteria > Acidobacteriota > Terriglobia > Terriglobales > Acidobacteriaceae > Sulfotelmatobacter. The sequence continues at coordinate 8,262 of JBEKUD010000184.1, forward strand.
TGGCTCTGATTGTGGACGGCATGGGTTAATACCCAGAACTCACCGCACCCGACTTAGTAAGTTCCCCTTCCGAACATTCACCACAGAGAACCTCTGCACCCTTCCCTGCGTTGCAGAAGCGCTTTGGCGTGTGTTTAGGCGTCGCCAGTTTGTTGATATCGAACAGCAGGCGACCAAAAGTGTTGACCGGAAATATTGTGGAGATTGTGGCAAATTGATCCTTCGTCGGGCTGAGCTATGCCCGGCTGTGGCTGTCGCCAGCTTGCAGCACCACAAGCGCCACCATCGCTCGAGTGATTGATCCTGGTGTCGCCGCGCCAGGCGTTACCGTCGCTGCAGGGTGGAAGGAGGAATGAGGCAGGGCAGAATCTGAAGCATCAGCTTGCGCTCGTTCGGATCTGCAGCCAATAACGACCGAGTGCCGCCGGCAGTGTGAATGAGCATGTCAATGAATGTCAGATTATCAGCCGTCGGTTTGGGGGATAGAGTCAGAAAGTGCGCGAGAACCCGACCAGAGTTGGGGCTCGAGTAAACCAGCGTTCTCACGGTAGCAGCCACAGGTTGAGAACGGGTCTCTACGGTGTCCAAAGCGCCGCCCAAGTGGGCTGACGCCAACTCTCAAGCCGTGCTCGAAGCAGCCCCCGATGCCATGCTGGTGGTCAATCGGGCGGGAGAAATTGTTGCTGCCAATCTACAAGCACAGAAACTCTACGGAAATAGTCGTGAGCACTTGA
>JBEKUD010000185.1:0-8969 GCA_049515395.1 Candidatus Sulfotelmatobacter sp.
GGTGGGCTGCTGGCCAAGGCCTGCCAATATACCCTCGGACAATGGACGAGACTCACCTGTTTTCTCCAGTACCCGGAGTTAGAGCTGAGTAATAACTTGGCGGAGAACTCGATGCGACCAATAACTTTGGGTCGCAAGAACTGGATCCATATTGGAAGTCAACAAGCGGGATCGAAAGTGGCCGCCATACTTTCAGTCATCGAAACCTGCAGACGGCTGAAGATCTCGCCGCGAGACTATCTGTCGGCCGTGCTCCCCGGCTTAGCCGAGACACCCGTGCAGCGACTGCCTGCCCTTACCCCAACTGCCTGGGCCGCGCAGGATCGGTAATCAGCAGAATCCACCTCCGTCAAGCCTGTGCTTGCTCGGACGCATACAAAAGCTATCACCACGCGAACGGAAAGAGATAGCCCCCAGAAAGTCGCAAAAGCTCGCTGGGCTAGGAATTAGAAAAACACAGCTGGGGAAACCTTGAACCGTTCGCTGAGTCTGCGAATGTGCTCTTTGTTTAGTTCTCTTTTACCGTTCAGGACGTCGGAAACAATGCTCTCGGTTCCAAATACATCCACAAGGTCCTTTTGGCGAAGGTTATGCTCTTCCATTAGGTGCCGGATAATATCAAGCGGCCCAACATCGAGAACTGGATAGTACTGATTTTCAAATTTTTCAATCAGAACGGTCAACAAGGCAATGAGTTTTTCTTCCGCCTCGGTCACATGCTCTTGCGCCGTAAAGCGTTCCAATAGATCGATGAGTCGGCGATTCTCTACTTCGCCGTGAATTACTTCCGGTTTTGTTCCTCAAGAAGATCCCCGTAATCGATTGCACGCGCGTTCATTGTTTCCACCCCTCTGTCATACTGTTGTATTAGCCTCTTGCTCCTGCGGCCCCCTTTGAGATGAAAACATCAGCGGGAAGTTTGAACCGGGTGCTCAATTTCCGCACTTGTTCTACGGTGAGATTGCGTTGCCCTGCCAAGAACATCGAAACCGCACTCTCCGAACCAAATTGAGGAATCAGGTCACGTTGCGTGAGATTCTGCCGTTCAATGAGAAACCGCACAACGGAAGCCGGATCAGCCGCAGGAATGGAGTAATGCTCCTGCTCGTAATGCTCCACGAGCAAGGTTAGGAGTTCGATTGCTTCCACTTCAGAGCTAGAGGGGCTTTTGAGCTCCGTCAGTTGGAAGAGAGCGTTGGTATAGGCTTCAAGTTCCGCATCATTGTGTATGACGTGGGGAGCGCCGTGCGCAATCATTTCCGCAGGGTTTGCGAGAACTGTGCTCATTTTGTTCCAAACCTCCTATCCCAGTTACTGCGATTGTCGTATTCCTTATGAGTCAAAAAAGATCGGATGTACATGTGCCCTTCGGTCCGCCTTTCATCCGTCGTCTTTGAATAGTGGACGACGGTGATAAGCCTGTACCGGTTCTGTCGGATATTAAAGTTCACGTAGCCATCCACAGGATCAGCATCCTTAAACAAGCCGCGCACATCCGCGAAATTGTGCCACCGGACCGCCTCGACGACGCCCACCCACGCTTTGATTTCGTTCGCCGCATCCGGGTAGCGTTCCATCGCCTCGCTCAGATGCTTACGCGTAACGATATGCACTCACCCAGAATACTTCACAATATGTGAAGTTGTCAGACAATATTACCTAATGTGGTTACCAGTTCAGCAGGAAAAGTGTGGGAAGAGCGCGTGTTCAGCATCGTCCATGGGCCCGCACGCCGTTTTTCCACCGGGCGGGTTCTGAGAGAGCGGCAACCAGCAACTTGGGCCAGTCATGTTGCCAGTTCCAATGCATGAGCGATAGAAGGAATTTCTCTCGCTCAAAATACACTATCACGTGAGCAAAGCTCGGCCACGATCTGCGAGACGCACGGCGGCGGCGTATTCCCTCAGAAGTCACCGCGCAACGAGCGTCCATAAGCGGACCGACGCTGGTCAAGGTCGAAAAAGGCGATCCCGGCGTTGCGATGGGAAGCTATGCCACCGTCCTATTTGTCATGGGAATGGCTGATCGTCTCTTTGATCTGGCCGACCCTACGCATGACGCGGTCGGCCTTCAGCTTGAAGCGGAACATCTGCCGCAGCGAATTTCACGGCCACGAAAATCAAAAGGCGAATGATGGAAAAAGATGCTCTGGTGTACGTGGACCTCGACGGTGTTCCCCTCCTTGCCGGACGCCTGTGGACACGTGTGCCAAGAATAAAGAAGGCGCGACCTTTGAATACGGCGACTCCTGGCTGAAACATCCTAATCGGTTCTCTATTGAACCCGCGCTGAAGCTCGGCCCCAGCATCCTGGCAATCGGTTTTTTCTAGCCGCCTCAATTGCATGAGAAGCTAGTCGCCACTTGGCAATCCCGCGAGGCTCAGATAGACTAAGTTAGATAAACTAAGTCCGATAAAACACTATGAAAACGGTGAACATTCACGAAGCAAAAACTCAGCTCTCGAGACTCATCGAAGAGGCATCCAAGGGTGAGCCGTTCGTTATTGCCAAGGCTGGTAAACCGGTCGTAAAGGTCACTGCCCTTAGCGCTCCAACCGGTGCTCAAATACGGCGGCTCGGTTTCATGGCGGGGCAGATCTCTGTGCCGGACGACTTTGACCGAATGGGCAAGGAGGAGATCGAGCGAATCTTCGGCGGTGGTGCATGAAACTTCTGCTGGATACACATCTTCTCCTCTGGGCTGCCGGTGAACCTCAGCGGCTCTCAAAACGAGCTCGAACCTTGATCGGCAATCCGCACAACGAGCTTCTCTTCAGTGCGGCTAGTTTATGGGAAGTGGCAATTAAACGTGGGTTGGGCCGGGAAGATTTCAAGGTGGATGCGCGGCTGCTGCGCCGCGGTCTATTGGACAACGGGTACAGCGAGTTGCCAATCGTCAGCGATCATGTCGTTGCCACCGAGAGTTTGCCGCTGATTCATAAGGATCCTTTCGACAGAATCTTAGTGGCACAGGCGACTATTGAGGGTGTTACGCTGTTGACCATCGATTCGTTGGTGTCCGAGTATCCGGGTCCTATCAGGACAGTGTAGGAATCCACACCTCTTGAGTCGAGAGTAGAAGCGAGGATCTGGTGGAGTGCTAAGGTGTGGCAAACTGTGGCGATCTTCCTGCGACAAACCACGACACTTTCAAATGACGGGGCTGAATATTCGCCTTATATTCGCCTGCGCCGTGTACGATAGGTGTACGATGAACCCGGCAGAGGGGCGTTTTTGGCACTTTGCTCCCTTGTAAAATCAGCAACTTACACATTGCAAAGGGTGTGGAAAACTTCGACTCCCGCCGCCTCCACCACACTTAAACAACTGAAAACAAATTAGTTACATAACGACGGAGAACATCGTACTTGTCCTCCCCGACCCTCTCGCGCTCTGATGACCAGCGCCGGCTACAAGTGGATCAATGGCCTAATCGGGTCTTATGGATGCTTCATCCGTCGCAGTGCCTAAACCCGCTGATTGCCGCCGCGTCTGATCACCTTCGTATGGAGATCATTGCTGCAGGTTCTAAGGGACAGCACGAGACCAATTCGTTTCACCCAATTCTCGTTCACCACACAACCTCGTGGACGCGTGAGCATTTCTAACATGGGAGCGTCACCCCCGGAATCCCACGAGGAGATTCCGAGGAAATCGCCGACAAAGGTGTAATCGGTTCGAGCGATTCGTGGAACTATTTCGCTGGAATGTAGCTTAAGTCCGGACGGAACTCGACAACTTCGTTGTATGTGCTTTCAATCGAGCCGTTGAGCCGTTCAATCACTGACATGGATTCCTGCTCGCCGAACGCTTCCCGCAGTATATCGCGCAGTGGCTTGATGTTGGGGTCGTCGGCAAACGAAGCCCAGTTGGCGTGCTCTACGAGGAGAACATACGTTCCACCCGGCCCGCCGTTCGCCAGTCTCTCCCATCGATAATGAAAGGGCCACTTTGTTTTTTGCGCGGCGTCGTACATTCGGGCGATGGCACTCCGAAAATCGTCGCCCTTGCCGTACCGTATGTGGAAGGTTGTAGCGCTGGTGTATTTGCCCCCCATCTCGGAGCTGGGATAACTCACTTTGGGCATAGTCTCGAAGTAGGCTGCGGTGCGTTTCTCGACGTAGGGGGCGACAACCTTGTTGTACTCTTCCTCATCGGCGGCATCGGGGACGGCGGGTTTATCGAGATCGGCCCAGTGCTGGCCGGATCGCCCCACGATGTAGGAGCCCATTTGCTCGCCCGCCACCACTTGCAGGACAAACAGCATCTGCGGGTCCTTTTGCTGTTTGTGCCAAGTGGCTTTTGCCTTGCGTGCTTCTTCGTATTGCTTGGTCATCCCGTTCTTCGGTGTTTGAAACTCCAGTGCCGTAACGGTGCTGGGCTCCTCCTGCGCGGCTGCCAAAAGCGCAAGCAGCAACACGGCAGCACAAATAGACAGTAGCTTAGTGAATTTCATTTTTCCTCCGGCATTTTTGAATTCGACACCTAGATTTCCGATTTAGCGAGACCGCTAACTCAAAAGCGGGATAAGTGTATACCCATCTCGGATGTTCCCGTCCTTGTACGGCAGTCCTCGCAACCGCTGCCCATGCTGCGATTGGTCGCAGCGCGCTTATGCCAACGCAGAAACCGAATGCTGCTTCACCTGAGGGGGCCACAGAGAGCATGAAGTCTGTCAGTTCCACACGGCGAACCGCGGATGTGAAACCCGATTGAGATTTGTTGGACTTAAAGAAAGGCCAGGATACTTTTCAGCGTGTCTTAACTTCACTTATACCTTGAACGCCGTGGTCGTCCCTGCACCCGATGAAAGGAAAAACATCAGAACGAATAACGCAGGGACTCGGTTAGCGAGTTAGCGTGAAAATAGCGTGGCGCTGTCGGGCCGACGAAGGAACCTTCCCCGTACTGGTAATAATTCCAGCCCATATTGTAGGTCAGCTTATGGCCAATATCCACGCTCAGGTTGGCCACCGGCTGCTGGTATTTGTACTGCAACGTGCCGAGCGGCTGCAGAATATTGAACTGCGGAGCGACGCCGTCAACACTGGTGATGCTGTAGCCGACGTTGGCCATTACTCGCTTCGCCGGCTTGAACCTGACCGTGGCCATTCCAAAATTAGTGTGGTTGGTGTAGTAGGAGTTGGCCATCAGGTTATTAGCCGTATCGTTCCCTGCACAATTATTGTTGTTAGCGCTGGCCACGAAGGGAAGGATCACGCCGGTTGGCGGCGTGTCGTTAAAGCAGATCAGGGCATTTTGGATCACGCTATTGAAGTTGTACGCCAGATCCGTTCCCAAGCGTTCGCGCGGCGCCAGCGACGCGGTCAGCCCGTAGTTTTGGTTGTGGCCAACGTACTGGGTTTGCATATCGGGGTTGGATTCTTGCCGGATGTTGATGGATCCGCCCAGGGTCGCCCACGAGCGCGGTGTGTAGGTGGTCTGGAACCGGTAGCGCCCTTCCTTGCGTGGCGACATGCGGACGAACACGCTGTTGAAGTTCGTGTGTTCCAGATCAAAATTCACTCGCAAGGCATGCGTGGGCCGTGCCCAGAGCCCGAGCAGCGCCGTCTTTTCCAGGCCTACGAAATGGTCCAAGTCTCCAGGGAGATAATCATTGAAGTGGTTGAATTGCCGGTCTCCATAACGATAACCGATCCGAACCCCAGCCTTTTTCGAAATGTCCCAGGCCAGTTCGGTTTGATTTCTCGTCCAAGTCTGGTTGAAGGACGACTGGATCAGGGTCGGGACCGTCGTCGGCGCGGTGGCGGAGAATGGAGTCAGCAGAGTGCACGCTTTTGTATTTATACAATCGCTATCGACTTCGTTGAAATTGCCATTCTCCGGAATGCGGTAGGCCCAAAAGTAAAACTTCTCGATCAGGCGCAGATGTTTGGTGAGATGCACGGTGGCCCCGAGATCGGCTGCGTCCGAAATTCGGTTGGCGTCGGCCTCACCGGTTCCGAGGAACGCACGGGTGGCGGTGCGGGTGATCAAGCCGTTGAAGGATTCGTCCAACGGCGTGCTCGAGGTTGCGGAGCTATAGGAGAAGGAAGCGACTAGGTCTAACCGCTGGAAGTAATTGCTCCGCAGGCTAACGCGCTCGGTGGGCGTGGAGGTGCGGATCCGCTGATTCCGCAAGTAGCTGAAGTACGCGCTGCATGTGATATTAGTCAGGGTCCCACCAACAATCAGACTGGTTGCCGGCGGCACCACGGCGCAGGGTTCCTTGTTTGCAGTGTCGATGGACAAGCCCAACGACACGGAACTTACCGGCGTTGTGGGCAGGAGGGCCTCATTGATCGGGTTCAGCTGGTAGTCCGTATCTCCCTTGTAGTAATCGAGGAATAGGTCGTAGCTGAGGACAGTTCGCGGCGCGATTCTAAAGTCCGCCCCCAGTCGGTACGAGTTCATGGTTGTGTTCCAGTCTTGCAGGAGCGAAGCTTCCGTGCCCTCGTGAATGCTGCTGTACGAAGGCCCGGTCATGTTGTTATGCGAATATCCCAGACGGAAGCTCACGGAGGACTGCGGAAGCAGCGTCAGGTCAAAGTCGCTCATGCGTCGCGTCGTATCAAATTGGTGGGGCGAGTTCAGGACTGGAATCGATGGAGTCGAAGTTGGGGGATTCAGTGGATTCGCCAGCAAGTCGTAATCGGAGAAATACTGATCGCGACGAAAACTGCCTTGCAGGTTGTACCACTTGTTCTTGTCCGCCCGTAGTCGCAAGGCGTTGTTGGGATCGCCTCCCCATCCAAAACTGTTGAGGTAAAGATCGTCGAACAGAAGGCCCTGGTGATCGATCGATTGCATCGTAAGCGCCTGATCAAGGATTCGCGGGCCGGTTTGCAGATTCACCAGTGTGTCGTACATATCGCCGCTCCCGGTCACGTCGTTGGAGCGGTAGCCTAGCTCGACCGAGGAGTGAATCTGGTAGCCACCGCGCGTCACGCCATCGGGTTCAGCAGCCGGCGCTGGGGCGGGGGTAGGACTCGCGGTTGAAGTTTGGGCGAAGAGTGTTTCTCGTGACGACACGATCATTAGATACAAAAACATCAACAGAGCGATCAGTACTCGACCTTTGCAGTGACCACAGGGGGCTGCCGAACTGTTCTTCGCCCATACCCTTCGGCTTCGCTCAGGGCAGGCGCACAGGGGCGTCCATTTCTCCGGTAGCGAAGATTGCTGGACGAGTTTTCTTGGCGGCTCCATGGATACTCCCTACTTGAAAAACACATCGCTGAAATTGGAGCCGTGAATCTGCGTGTGACACATGGTGCAGGCCTGATACTTCGCCGACTGATTGTGCGCCGGACCGATTGGCCCGCCCGCCGTCAATTGGGTCGAGAACGTGTGGCACTGCAGACAGAGCATGTTCACCGGCATCACGCTGAGTAGCTTCGGATTGGTGGAACCGTGGGGTGAGTGGCAACTGATGCAGCCCTCCGTCTTTACCGGCACGTGCTCATAGACGAAAGGACCTTGCTTATCGACATGGCACTTGTAGCAAATGGCGTCGCCGCTCGGCAGGCTCCGTAGCTGCCGCACGGTTCCGGTCCCGTGCGGGTTGTGGCAGTCCACGCATTGCACCAATCCCTCGTTGACGCGGTGGTGATAAGGTTTGGCGAAATCTGCCTTGGCGGAGGTGTGACACCCGTAACATAACTGGGGTTGCCCCTGGACTAGCAGGAACTCTTTTTCCTTGGCATGATGGGGAGAGTGGCAGTCGAGACATCCCACATCGCTATTGGAGTGAGCGGATTGGGCGAAATGCGATTGTTCATGAGCTTCGCCGTGGCAACTTAGACATCGAGCGCTAGTCTCCTGCCGTGACTTTCCCGCGAACACGAATATCTTGCTTTTGTCGCCGCCGCCGGCCACGTGGTCGGCTCCGGGACCGTGGCAACCCTCACAACCTTGCTTTGAGGGGCCGCCCTTCGCGTTCAGTGTAGTCTTCCAGTGCGGCGTCTTCGCCCATGCGCTGTAAATTTCCTCGTGGCAGGTCTTGCAAGTGTCCGCCCCCACATACTTGGACACTTCGGGAGAGGGCGTACTGGTCACTGGTGCGGTGGATTGAACACTCTTAGTGGCGGCTGGTGGATTAGTCTGGCCCGCCGCAAATGCGCGGCCCGCGGACAAAAGCAAGACAAGGGACAGGAGAATTCGAGATGCCTTGCACCTTCCCGACATTCGCACTGGTACGCTCCCTCGACTCTAGCGGTTGATCTTGCACGCGCGTTCAGGCCGAGAACTCTGTGGCACACCAATCCTAAGATCCGATCCTGTCGTAAACACTCGGAGGCGTCAACCAGAATCCCTAGGAAGAGATAAAAATCCGTAGCGCCAATTCCCGTTTTGAGCTTCCTTGAACCGAAGCAAGAACCAGAAGAGCCTTTTTTCGTTGGATCTCAGCCAGTCGCAGTCGACTCTTTCGCGCCAGCGGCTGTCGCCAGCCATTAAGAAGATAAGAATGCACGATTCGCGATGCGGTCGCTGTTCAATATTGCTCAGTTTTGGAGAATAGGGGGTAACTAGAGAGAGACTGAATTTGAACAGGGCATCGCGCATCGATGAAAGCCGCTCCCGTTGTACTTCTTGAACCCGCCATGCTGTAGTAGATCACGGCGCCCATCATCTAGTGTGGGTTCGGAGTTAGTTCAACCGCGGCCTGCACCGGCTGCTGTAAGGTTGACTTGGAGGAGATATCCGCCTGTACTTCCTTCGCCGCCGGAATTTCACTTCCCGGTGGGTAGATGGAGATCTGCACCGTACCCCAGCCTGTATCCGAATTCGCATCGGCCTGCTTGCCCAGTCCCAGAGTTTTAAGCTGACTATCGTCGAATCCGAAGTTTTCCACCAAGTACTCGCGTATGACCATCGCCCGTGCCTCGGTCAGTACCAGATCCTTCTGGGTATCACCCTCCATTCCGGTAGACGCCACGACCACTGCAAATCCGAACTGGCTACTGGCC
>JBEKUD010000186.1:0-9863 GCA_049515395.1 Candidatus Sulfotelmatobacter sp.
GCTGGAGGACCCATGTTCAATGGTATCCATCATGTTGCCATCATCTGTTCAGATTATCCGAGGTCGAAGCGCTTCTATGTCGAGATTCTTGGTTTCAAGATTGTTAGGGAGGCCTATCGCGAAGATCGAAGGTCTTTCAAGCTGGATTTGCAAGTTGGGGATCAATATCTGCTCGAGCTCTTTTCCTTTCCAAGTCCGCCTGCGCGTCTTTCGTCTCCTGAAGCCTGCGGCCTGCGACATATTTCGTTCGAAGTTGAAGATGTGCAAGAAACGGTGCGAAAACTACAAAGCCAGGGAGTTGACCCCGAGCCCGTTCGGATCGATGAGATTACTAACAAATCATTTACCTTTTTTCGGGATCCTGACGACTTGCCGATCGAGGTATACGAACGTTGACCGGTGCGGGTTTTGGCGGAAATGGTGAACAACAACTCACGGGCAGCGCGAGGAAAGAACAGACGTGGAACCATCTGCGGCATGGCGGTTATAGCCGTTCTGGCCGCCACGTTGTGGCCTTTCAATCCCTTTCCCCGAAATCGGGTCCATTGGTTGGGAGATGCGAATGGAATTGGGTTCGATAGACCTGGAGTTGTTATCAGCAAAGCGCCGCTCCTAGCGGCGGAGAACAGTGCTCTACAATCATGCGCCCTGGAGATCTTGCTGAAGCCAGCTGCTCTTAGTTCCTTGTCTACGATCGCGAATTTCTATACAGCAAAAAATCCAGGGCAGTTTCTCCTGCGACAGTGGAGGGATGGCTTGTTGGTTTCACATGACATTTTGGGCGGCAATCACCAAGCGAAACGAAGCAAGATCGATGTAGATCATGCCTTCCAGGTGGGCAAGAGCGTACTGCTGACGATTGTGTCGGGAGCGAACGGTACCGTCGTTTACACCAATGGCCGCCAGGCCGAGTTCTTTCCTGGATTCAGGATATTGCCAAACGAACTAGCTGGTCAGATCGTTATAGGGACCGCGGCCGCAGATTATCAGCCTTGGGCGGGCGAGGTTCGTGCTTTGGCTATCTATTCAGACGAACTTACACCGGACCAAGTCTTTCAACACTACAAAAGCTGGACTGATCCTCCCGGAGTCGGTCCAGGGGATGGGAGCGATGCGGTTGCTCTCTACTCCTTTACTGAGCTGAAAGGCCGCGAAATCCACAACGCAGTGGCCTCTGCGCCGGATCTTGAAATCCCGAAGAACTTCGAGATTCCGCAAAAGGCCCTGCTGGCGTCCCCAAGGAAGGAATTCGAACCCAGCCGAGGGTATGTCAAGGATCTCCTTCAAAACATAGCAGGATTTGTTCCATTGGGTTTTGTTTTTTATTCGTATCTGATGTCGACGCGAAGCCCAGGAAAGGCAATTCTCTACGCGATTGTCACCGCTGGAACGTTGAGCTTCACGATTGAGGTGCTGCAGGCCTATATACCGCAGCGGAACTCAGGCACAACTGACATTATCACGAACTCGCTGGGTGCTGCCATCGGTGCAGTGCTCGCTTGGTCCAGTGCGGCTCGTCGCTTCCTGGAAAAAGAAGGCTGAGTTCCGAGGCGATCTCTACGTGATCGAAATCACCCCCAAGCATGACAGAGGTCACACGGTTTTCGCCAATAGGATGGAATACTTGCTGACCAAAAAGGAGACCGTATGTTCTCACTCCCCCACTGGATGTATGGCTTAGCAGGTTTCTACGGCGTCATCGGAGTCATCGTTTTCCGGTTGGCGTGCAAGCCAAGCTGTCGAACTTGCCTCAATCGGATCGACTGTCCAAACAGGGTTGGTGGACTCGCTGGGGCCATGGCAGTGCCGAAATGTATTGCGTCCAAAAAGAGTTAGAGTTAGAGGATTGGCATCCGGCTTCACGCGAAATAGCTGCGACGCTTTCACCAGAAACACGAATGGAAGACTCTTCTGCTCGATCACCCAGCCAAAGTTAGTCGTCAAAGCCCAGGCACCACTCCCCGTCAAGACGTGAGAGGAAAGCGTCGCCGCGATTGAGGAGTTCAAGGAGTTCGGGCTTACGAGAATGAGCCAGCGCCCAGCCGCTGCGGCAGGTGAAGAAACAGTTTCTCTCCCAGAAATCCGGAATCAAGTCGCTGCGCACTACTCCATGAAGGGCAATGCATCCCTGCTTCCAGGCATCATAGAAGAGATGATCGAGAACCTCCTTGGTGAATTTCCGTTCACCGCTGATCTGCACGACTTGGCCAACGTCCCCCGGTTTCAAGTAATAGACGTACCAGCCCACGATCTTCTGGCCGTCATCGCGTAGCACCACCTTTCGAAAATGCGAGTGCGGGTGCATCCGCTCCATGAACGCAAGAAGGCACTTCAGGGAGTCGAGATCGTATTCTGGCCAGAGTGAATATTCTCCACGAAATTCGGCGAGGCAGCCAAGGAGGGTTTCGAGGTCAAGCTCTTCGGCGTGAAGAAAGGACATGGTCTGGCGAAACGGACCGAAAGAAAGTGCGGCGCCGATGCCGTCGACGACGCTACAAAAAGGTTTAGTGGCAAACTTTAAGATTGCGGAAAGGGCCGGCCCCGTTAAGCGGGAGACACCATGGACAGCGTAGTGAGCCGGTCGCAGCGGACGCGCCCAACTCATACTGAAGGGCACGATAGTGCTGAAACCCAGTCTCTCCAGTAAGTATCGAGAGGCATCATTTGCTGAATCGGTTAGTGAAAGGTCCTGGTCTCCCGCCATATAGGCCGCCAACAGACGCACGCCTGCCGGGGTGGACCTGGCCTCCGGATGAACTACAAAGTTGCCGCCCAAGGCGACGCGAATCGATTCGCCGCGCAAGGACATTTTGCGTCGTATGATGCCCAAGAAACCTGCGATCCTGCCGTTGTTGCCTTCATAAACCAGGGAAGGGAATATGCGATCGATCCAGGGATGACTTGTGAAGTAGAGATCGTGAAAATAAGATTGAACTGCAAGCGGAGCGGGACCTTTGCCGTGACGCAGAAAGGTCCACCACAGATCCGCCACTTGAGTGATGTCCTCTTCGACGAACTGACGCACGTTCGAATGGTTCGTCGCAGTGATGATTGCTGGCATTGCCAGCTTCGCACTCGTCGATTCAGTTGTGCTGACGTCCCAGCCGGTTTCATACAATGCAATTGCCGAACTTTCCGCCCCGACTGGCATGCCGCTTCCGCCAGACTGCACTTGGCGGATCTCGTCAACATAGCTGCGTACCAGTCGGTCAACTTGGCCCTCGACGGTCGAACGGCCATTCGTGCCTGATTGCAAAGCGCCTGGTTGGAAAGCGAAGACCCGGTGATCTACATCGCGATTGGCGACTGCGCTCCGCTCGTGCACTGGCTTGCCCTTCGCCCCGTTTGCGCGCGGCCAGTCAGCTGATCCATGAACGGCCACCTGACGTTGCCAGTCTTCTAATTCGTTAACCCTCGCTAGAAACCCCGCCACCTTCCTTGGGGTAGAGGCTTCATAGAGGGTTGCGAGAGGCACCACACATCTCAACTCCCGTTCGATCTGGGCACACAGACGGGCTGCAGCCACGGAGTGGCCACCCATTGCAAAGAAATCATCATCCGGTCTGATATCGGGTATACCCAAAACGCGTTGCCAGAGCGGGAGCAGGGCTTCGATCAATGCTGGTTCCGTGGAGGTGGAGCTTGCGGCCGAATCTGAAGATTGCCGTAGCATTTCGCGCGTAGAAGTCGTACCGGACGCAAGGAATTCGTGAGAACCTTGTCGGCTTGAGGTATCAGCAGAAAAGGCGACTGAAGCATCGCTCCGCTTGAGTCCGGCCAGATCCACAACCTTTAGCGAGGAATCTGTTGCAACATCCTGAAAAATCGAATCCAGCGTCGCCAGCCATTCTCGTATGGTTAGATCCTCAAAAAGCTTGGTGTCGTAGTGGCAGCGAAGTTGCAATTCGGCTTCTATCTCGATCGCATTAACATAAAATTCGAAGGATTCGTACGCTTTAGGGTTGGCATCGTAATCGATGGTGAATCCCGATTGTGGCAATTCGTTTCGCCTGAACTTCTTGATGTTCGTAAAACCAGTCGAGATCGAGGAAATACCTGGCGCAGGCACGACCGGATGCGTGTCTTCGAGCAAGCTGATCATGGTGAAGATGGCATGGTCCTGGGCAGCTAAAAGCTCGCCATGTACCCTCTGGAGGAAGGCGCTGACATCTTCGCCGTCGCGTAACTCTACGGGGAAGGGAAGAAGATTCACACAGTGCCCGACGAGACCGGGTTGGCCGATGACGGGTTGTTCCGCGGTCGGAAGAGCGATGACAAAACGATGCTGCTGTGAAATGCGGGCGAGAAGGATGGCCAAAGAACTCAGAAGGACGGAGAAAAAGCTGCAGCCTTGGTTTGCGGCTACTGCCCTGAGGTTTTGCAGCACTGGGCCCGGGACGGAGTGATCCAGACGGCGCGCGCTAAATTCACGCCGCGGCTTCCGAGGGTGATCGGTCGGAAGCGCCAGGACGTGAAAACCGTCTTTGAATCTGGCGTGCCAATAGTTGCCTGCTTCCGTGAACTCGTCAGAGCGGTGCCGTCGGGTTACCGTCTGCACGTAATCGACGTAACTCTGGGCCGGCTCCAGACGTGCGGGCACGCCCGAGACTTCTTCTGAATAGAAAGCACAGAGATCGTGGATCAGGACATCCAAGGACCAACCGTCGCAGATGATGTGATGCGCCGTGAAGATCACCGCTGCGCGATCGGGCCCGAGCAAAACCATTTGGCAGCGGAACAACGGGCCTGTGGGTAGAGGAAGCGGCAGTAAGGTCTCTGCCGCAATCATTTCTCCGAGACGCTTCTCTTGCAGGGTGGACTCGTTAATCGAAGAAAGATCGGCGACCGGCAGCGCAATTCTCTGCGCGGGTGTGATCTTCATCACCAAGCCGGTTTCATCGAAGGTGGCGCGAAGAGCATCATGTCGCTCCACCAATCGTTCCATGGCGCGCGTCATCTTCTCGATCGAGATATTGCCGGTAAAACGCAACGTCACGGATTCGTTGTAGGAGGCGGACAAGCGTTCGGAGAGGCGAGAAGAGGCATAGATCCCGCGTTGGGGAACCGTGGCTTCAACTTCTAAAGGATTGGGCGGAGCGGTGAGCGCTGAGCCACCTTCTTGCCGTGTGGCGACCAAAGTCTTTTGTCCGCCGGCAGGGACGGATGCAGTTAAATGATTCGTACCACTCTTTTCCAGAAGGGCGACCAGGCGATCGATGGTGCGGGCTTGATCGGCAATGACGCGCTCCAGCGTTCCTCCGTTTGGCACATTCGTATCACGAGGCGCAGCGCTGGCGGAAGTAGCCGGCAGAGCGGGGGCGACAGGAGTTTCAGGAAGAACGTCAGCCGGCAGGATAGCGTCGAGATGCGCCGCCAGCATGTCAAGGTTGGGCAACTGACTCATGAGCTGAGTGAAGCTGACCTTGACAGAAAACTCTTTGCGGATGGCAAATGCGACCTGCGTCAAGGACAAGGAGTCGAATCCCTGCTCCATGAAGGTGGCGGACTTGCTGATTTCCGAGCGTTCGTGTCCGGAGACCGGTACGAGAAGGTCAAGCAGACGGGAAGCGATGCGATCCTTGCGGGAAGACGTCGAACTTGTCTGGACAACGCTCTCTCGCGCGGTAGCGAAAGTCTCAATTGAGGAAGAAGGAGCTGAAGCGGGACTCGCGGAGTGGAGACTTTGGGCAACAGGTGCTAGCGCGGCAGGATCTACCCAGAACCGCTGCCGTTGAAAAGGATAGGTTGGTAAAGGAATGCGATGGCGTTCTTCGTTCGCGTAGAAGGCATCCCAATCAATGGATACGCCGCTTTGCCAGAGAGAGCCCAAGGCAAAAAGCAGGGTTGCCCACTCCGTATTGTCTGCGTGCGTATCGGCAAACGTCGGAATGGCCACGCAGGGATGGTTGGGCGAGAACTGCTGGCGGGCCAAAGAACACAGAGTGGAGCGCGGTCCGCATTCCAGGAACAGGTCGTGTCCTTGCTCTTTGAGATACTGGATCGCCTTCGAAAACTCCACCGTGGCCCGTGAATGACGCGCCCAATAATCGGGATCGGTGGTTTCCGCAGCGGTGATGGGGCGTCCCGTGACCGTTGAGACAAAGGGCTTCACCGGAGGACGGAGCTTGATCTTGGCGACCGCATCGCGCAATGGTGCAACCATGGGATCCATCATTGCCGAGTGGAAGGCGTGAGACGTATGCAGGCGTCGGCAGACGATCTCTTCCGCTTCCAGTTGCTTTTGCAACTGGACGATGTCCGTCTCTGGACCCGAAACCACACACAAAGACGGGGCATTGTTGGACGCGATCTGGAGTTGTGCGGGGAGAAGCTTGGCGATCGAATCTGCGCTGCCGCTCACCGCCATCATCGAGCCGCGCGGGAGGTTCTGCATCAAGCGGCCGCGAAGAGCGATGATGCTCAAAGCATCCTCGAGTTCCCATACGCCGGCAAGCGTGGCAGCGACAAATTCCCCGATGCTGTGACCTGCCATCGTGGCAGGCTCGATGCCCAAGCTTTGCCAGAAACGCGATAGCGCGTATTCGATTACGAAAATTGAAGGCTGAGTGAAAAACGTGTCCTGCAGTGAGATCTGCGCGGTCTTTTCATCACCACTCTGGGGATAAAGAAGTTCACGCAAATCTCTGCCCAGATGAGGCTTCAAGTATTCGCAACAATGGTCAACGGTTGCACGAAAAACAGGCTCGTCTCGATACAAGTTCAGGCCCATGTTGACATACTGAGTCCCCTGACCGCCGAAAAGAAAGACGACGGGAGGATTTCGGCGGTCGCAGCGTTTCGTGCTGCCGCAGCGTAGTGGATTGGGCTGCTCCAGAAGTCTGGCTGCTTCGGTGGAATCGGCAGCGACAACGAAACGCCGGTGTGCCATCTGCCTCCGCCCGACCTGAAACGTGTAGGCCGCATCCGCAAAAGTTCCTGGGTCCGCCTCGCCGAAATGTTCCGCCAGAGCGCGGGTATAGGCATCGAGCGCCGCCGGAGTTTTCGCGGAAAGAGGCAAAAGTTGCAGCGGACGCGATGCAGTTCCGCGTGTTGGCTGGGGCGCCTCTTCCAGGATGACGTGCACGTTTGTCCCGCCAAAACCAAAAGAGCTGACTGCGGTGCGGCGGACCTCCTCTCCTCGTGGGAAGGGAGTGAGTTTGTCGGCCATGAGAAAAGGGCTGTTGGCAAAATCGATCTTGGGATTGGGCTTGTTGAAATGGAGGGTCGGAGGAATTTGCTCGTGATGCAGAACAAGAGCGGCTTTGATGAGACCGGCAACTCCTGCCGCATTGGTCGGGTGCCCAATGTTTCCTTTGATGGAGCCGATATAGCAGAACTGTTTCTTGTCGGTCTTGCTTTCAAAGACCTTCCGTAACGCTTCGAATTCAATTGGATCGCCGACAGGAGTGCCGGTGCCGTGCGCCTCGATGTAGCGAATGGTGTCGACCGGAACATCGGCATTGGACTGGGCCAGGGCTATTGCGTCCGCCTGACCATCCACGCTGGGGGCCAAAAAAGAAGCAGGCCGTGAACCGTTGTTGTTCTTGCCCGTGCCACGAATAACCGCATAAATCTTGTCACCATCGGTGAGAGCATCGGCGAGGCGCTTTAGGATGACCACGCCAGCGCCGTCGCAAAACATGGTTCCAGTGGCGTCCGCATCAAACGGACGGCAGTGTCCATCCTTAGCAAAGGTACCTCCCTCTTGAAAGAGGAAGCCGCTCTTTTGTGGGACCGTGATGTCAATGCCACCGGAGAGGGCGATGTCACACTCATAGTCGAGGAGTGAGCGGTAGGCCTGATCCACCGCCAGGAGCGTGGTCGAACACGCGGTATTGAGGCTGATCGCGGGGCCGCGGAGATCCAGAAGATAGGCGGTTCGAAGAGCGATGTAATCTTTCTGGTTTCCATATTCGACGGCGAGTTTGCCAGCCATGGCAAGGAGATCGGGTTGAGTCAAGAGGTTGGTTGTGTAGTAATGGTTGTCCCCGATGCCCGCGTAGACACCGATGCGGCCTTTATAGCGCTCCGGGTCGTAGCCCGCGTTCTCAAGGGCTTGTTGGGCGAGTTCGAGAAAGACGCGCTGTTGAGGATCCATCACCTTGGCTTCGAGCGGATTAATACCGAAGAACGCGGCATCGAAAAGGTCCGCCCCGTCGATCAAACCCCGAGCGCGGATGTAGTCGGGATCATGGCGAAGATGTTCTTCAATACCGGGACCCAATTCCTCAGGGGTGAAGAAAGAAATTGATTCGACGGAATTGCAAAGGTTGCGCCAAAGTTGATCGAGGTCGGCAGCGCCCGGAAAGCGGCCGGCCATGCCGATTACGGCGACGGCACCGCGAGCTTTGTCGTGCCCGTTGTGCCGCTGATGGCGGGCCCGGCTTTCGGCCTCGGCCAGGAAATCTGACTTCGTCTCGCTCTCTTCCAGGAAATTTGCAAGCTTCGCTACGGTGGGGTATTGAAAGACTTTGACCGGAGCGATATCGCACCCGAAGCGAGAGCGGTAGGAAGTCACCATGCGGACCGCTGCCAGTGAATTACCGCCTAGATCAAAGAAGCTGTCGTCGATGCCGACTTCTTCCAGTTGCAACAAGTCGCACCAGAGATCTGCCAGTTGTTTTTCTGTCACGGTTCGCGGGGCGATAAAGTCCTGCGCGAGAAGCGGTCGCTTGCCCTCTGGACGGGGTAGCGCTTTGCGATCAAGCTTGGCATTCGGAGTCAGGGGAAATTTCTCCAAGCGCAGGAACACCGAGGGGATCATGTAGTCCGGCAGAGCAGCCTTGAGGGCTTGAACTAAAGATGTAGAGCTCAAGTCGGTATGGCCCCTGTAGTAGGCGACCAGGCGTTTATCGCCGGGACGATCCTCTCGCAGAATGACGGCGGCCTGGCTGATCCCGTCAATTTTGGCGAGAACGCTCTCAATCTCGCCCAATTCAGGCAGCGGACCTCATCTCCAGTGCGGTACAGACGTCCATCAGGATTCTTGCCGGTGAGGTCGATCACGAACTTCTCTGCGGTTAACTCAGGACGCTTGAGATACCCGCGGGCCAGGCCAGTACCGCCAATCCAAAGCTCGCCGGACATGCCCGGAGAAACCGGCCGCTGCTTCTCATCGAGAACATGGAATTGCGTATTGGCAATAGGCGAACCAAGAAAGATGCGGTCGCCGGAGGTGACGCGTTCGGTGGAAGACCAGATGGTGGCTTCGGTCGGCCCGTACATATTCCAAAGTTCAAGACAACGAGGCAGCAGTTGACCTGCGAGGTCTGCGGTCAGGGCTTCGCCTCCGCAAAAGATTCGCAGATCGTTCTTGCCTTCCCAGCCGCTTTCGACCAGCATGCGCCATGTCGTTGGCGTTGCCTGCATTACCGTGACCTGATGTTGCCGAAGCAATTCTTGAAGGACGCGTCCGTCCGCAGACTGCTCCGCAGTCGCAATGACGATTCGGGCGCCGCTCACAAGTGGTAGAAGGAATTCCAGGATCGAGATGTCAAAAGAAGGTGTGGTAACCGCTAAGTGCGTGTCGGACGTGGCCATCCCAGGCGTTTCTGCCATCGACAACAAAAAATTGACCAGTGCGCGCCTCGGGACCATGACTCCCTTAGGCCTGCCGGTAGAGCCCGAAGTGTAGATCAGGTAGGCCAGATGTTCAGGCTTGCTTTCAAAGGAAGGATTGCTTGCTGGAGTTTTGGAAACTGAATCGTTTTCACGGTCGAGCAGCACAATCCGCGCGGTTGTTTCTGGAAGATCCTCCAGCTTCGAAGAATGAGTGAGCAGCAGTTTAACTTCGGAGTCCGACAGCATGAACGCCAGACGGTCTTTCGGAAACTTCGGATCCAGCGGCAGATAGGTCCCACCGG
>JBEKUD010000187.1:0-8850 GCA_049515395.1 Candidatus Sulfotelmatobacter sp.
GCCGCCCATGCCGAGGGCATCGTCCATCGTGACATCAAGCCGGCCAACATTTTTGTCACTAAGCGTGGTCACGCCAAGGTGCTCGATTTCGGCTTGGCCAAAGTCACGACATCGAACAGCGGCGGGCAGAGTGAGGCCACGCGAAGCGAGGCGGTAGAAACCCACCTGACCAGCCCCGGCTCAACGCTCGGCACGGTGGCTTACATGTCGCCCGAGCAGGCGCGCGCGAAAGAGTTGGACGCGCGCACGGATCTGTTTTCCTTTGGAACGGTTATTTATGAAATGGCCACCGGCCAGTTGCCCTTCCGTGGCGAGAGTTCCGCAGTCATTTTTAACGAGATCCTGGAACGCGACCCGGTTCCCCCGATCCGCCTGAACCCCGATCTACCACTCAAGCTGGAAGACATTATCAACCGGGCGCTGGAGAAAGACCGCGAGCTCCGTTATCAGAGCGCGGCTGAGATGCGTTCCGAACTGATGCGACTGAGACGGGACACGGGGACGGGGCGCGCTTCCGCTGCTAGTTCGGGGACGGTGGCCGTCATACGCGAAAGCGGCTTTCCAGTCGCCCAACCGCCGTCGCCAACATCCGCATCCTCCCCTGCGCTCACTCCGTCTCCGTCATCGAGCGGAGTGAGAGTGGCCGAACTTCCTGGAGCGAACAGGAAACTCTGGAAGGTCGTTGTTCCCGCCGCCGTGATACTTGTGGCTGCTCTGATCGCAGGTGGCCTGTACTGGCGCTCGCGGTCGGCGGGGCCAGGAGCCAATGTTACGCCTCTCTCGGAGAAGGATGCAGTCGTCTTGGCCGACTTCGACAACAAGACCGGGGACGCTGTCTTCGATGACGCTCTCAAGCAGGCGTTGGCGGTGCAACTCGGACAGTCGCCTTTCCTCAACATTCTATCCGAGCGGAGAGTCGAGGAAACGCTGCGCTTGATGGGCCGTCCTTCGACCGACCGGATTACTCGCGATGTGGCGAGAGAGCTTTGCATTCGGACCGGGAGCAAGGCGATCGTTCTGGGTTCCATTTCCAACCTGGGAGGCCAGTATGTGATCGGCCTGAACACGGTCGGATGCAGCAGTGGAGATACGCTGGCCACGGAACAGGAGCAAGCCGCGACCAAGCAGGACGTACTGAAGGCGCTGGGCGCGGCGGCCTCCGCGCTGCGGGGAAAGCTGGGCGAATCCCTGGCCACCGTCCAGAAGTTCGATGTTCCAGTGGAAGCAACCACTCCTTCTTTGGAGGCATTGAAGGCTTACAGCATGGGTGTTACCACCGGGCGCATGAAGGGCGACGCCGAGGCAATCCCCTTCCTGAGGCGCGCCATCGAACTCGATCCTAATTTCGCTATGGCCTATGTTGGGCTGGGCGTCCACTATTCCAACCTCGGGCAAGCCAGCCTGGCTGCCGAGTATGCCAAGAGAGCGTATGACTTGCGGGAGCGCGTAAGTGACCGCGAGAAGTACCGCATCTCTGCCTTTTACTTTCAGTACGTCACCGGCGAAGTGGAAAAAGCCACCGAAGCTTACGAGCTCTGGGCCAAGACTTATCCGCGGGATCTCGCGCCTCATACCAACCTGGGTGTCCTGTACAGCACCCTCGGACAATACGACAAAGCTGCAGCCGAGACGGAGGAGTCGCTGGAGATTGAGCCCACGCTGACGGCGTACGGCAATCTGGCTGGCATTTATATGAACCTCGGCCGTCTGGACAACGCACGGGCAGTCCTGCAACAGGCCCAAGCCAAGAAACTCGATGGCTTGGCTCTCCGTTCCGACATGTACGGTCTCGCCTTTCTGCGAGGCGATACTGCTGAAATGGATCAGCATGTTGCCTGGGCTGCGGGCAGGCCGGGGGAAGAAGACCCGATGCTTTCCACGCAGTCCGACACCGAAGCCTGCTACGGACGACTGGCCCGCGCGCGCGACTTTTCCCGCCGCGCCGTGGACGCAGCGGTGCGTGCTGATTCAAAGGAGAGCGGTGCGATCTGGCAGGCCAATGCCGCTCTACGGGAGGCTGAGTTCGGGAATGCGGCCGCTGCCAACCAGAAGGTGGATGCGGCTCTGACTCTGGCTCCAGGACGAGACGTAAGGGTGCTGGCTGCCATGACTCTGGCGCGGACCGGCGACACGGCGCGAGCGAAGAAAATTGTCGAGCAATTGGAAAAGAGCGAAGCTACGAATACGATGCTGAAGCTCTACTGGCTGCCGACGATCCACGCCGCCATCGAACTGAGTGGGGGTAACGCATCACAGACGCTGATCTTTCTGGAAGCGGCTGCTCCATACGATTTGGGGGGACCACAGCCCTTCGGCAACTTGTACCCGGTTTATGTGCGCGGCCAGGCATACCTGGCGGCCCACAACGGCAGCGCGGCGGCTGGCGAGTTCCAGAAAATTATCGATCACCGAGGCATTGTGCTGAACTTTCCCCTGGGTGCGCTGGCGCATCTCCAACTGGCCCGTGCGTATGCCCTCTTCGGCAACACCGCCAAGGCCAAGACTGCGTATCAGGACTTCCTCACGCTTTGGAAGGACGCCGACCCCGAAATCCCCATCCTGAAGGAAGCCAAAGCGGAGTATGCGAGGCTGCAATGAAACCTCTTGGGACGGTTCTTCTTATTACCTGTCGACGGTAAGCGTTTTGCTAGGCACTTTGAGGCGAATCGACGTGCTGCGTCAGCGTCCTGTTGATCTGTTGACCGTCCCTCTGGGTAGACGCCGAAACCACAGGCGTGAGGTCGAGAGTTTGAGATGGGCCGACCTCAACCCAGAAAAAAGAGGAAAGAGGCAAGACTTAGCTCCGTTTTGCCCATAGCTTGTACGCGGTAAAAACTGAAATTCCGTATTTCGTGGCAAGCACTCTGAAGGGTGCTTTTGTCTGTTTTCGTTCCTTCCGTATTTCTGCCACATCCTTGGGCTTCAACACGCGGAGTGGGGGACGGCCCAATCTCTTCCCCTGGCTCCGGGCGTGCTGCACTCCCGCCTTCACCCTTTCGGCAATCAGGGAGCGTTCCCACTGGCTCTTGATCTGTAACCCTTCGTCCTCCCTCCGGTCGACCATTGCCCCGGTACCAGCCTCAGCCCAGGCGGAAAACTCTCGGCCCTTGTGAAAAGCAGCTCCGTTCCCGATGGCCGATCCTACGGCCGTGGCCACCAGGGGACCTACTCCAGGGAACTGCTGCAGCCGAGCGCAGGCTTCATCGCCTGCAGATGTTCCACTCCTGCCAAAGAAAATCCACCAGGCGGCGCATGCGGGTCGTCAGCTTCTCATCCCCGTTCTCCGGCATCTGCCGGCGCAGGCTGGCCGGCCCTTTCCGGAAGCTGATGCCGCGCTCCAACAGGAACGCTCGAATCTGGTTGATGACGCTGGTTCGTCGTGACACCAACCGCTCGCGCACCCGATGCAGCGCTTGCACGTCGAACTGGTCCTCGGTCTTGATGGGTAAGAAGCGCATGTTCTCCCGCTGTCACACGCCTATGTGATTTCCCTCACTGCGGGGCCGTTCACTTCTGACCGACTATCTGGTCCTATGACTCTGAGGACCTCATGACCGAGGACCACAACAAGAATTCCGAGGATCGGGACAGCGCCGCTCTCGATCGCCGCCGGTTCGTTCAGGTCGGCGCAACCTCGCTGGGCGTGGCCGGGTTGGGTGCGTGTGTGTTCGGATTCCGTTATCTCTCACCGAACGTGCTTTACGAACCTTCGCCGATCGTCAGCGTGGGCCGGCCCGAGCGTTACACCATCGGCTCGGTTACGCTCGACCCCCGCTTCGGCATTTTCGTGGTGCGAGACCAGGAAGGTTTCTGCGCGTTGAGTGCGGTGTGTACCCACCTCGGGTGCCTTACGATCTGGAAGGCGGATGCGGGCGTTATCGCCTGTCCTTGCCACGGCAGCACGTTTCGGCGCGACGGAACTACCATCGCCGGCCCAGCTCCCGCACCTTTGCCGTGGCTGAAAATATGGCTCGGCGACGATGGCTATCTCATCGTCGACCGATCAACGACCCTGTCCCCGCGTTCCGAGTATGTCCGGGTGGAAGCGCATGGCTAGCCCACTCGGTATCCCTGACGGCAGCGCCGGACTCCACAACCCCTTGCACGCGATTGTTCGCTGGCGCGAAGACTTTCAGCGCATGATGTCGGCCCGGGTGCTTGAATCTCAGCTAGGGTTCCGCGTCACCTGGTACCTCGGTGCTCTGACCCTGGGCTGTTTCACGATACAAGTCACCACCGGGCTGTTACTGATGCTGTACTACCATCCGTCAATTCCACAGGGCTATGCCGACATGAAGGACCTGGAGTTCGTGGTCTCCTCCGGATACATGTTGCGCAGTCTGCATCGCTGGTCGGCACATGCCATGGTTTTGCTTGTCTTCATGCATATGGCCAAGGTGTTTTATCGCAAGGGCTACAAAACACCGCGCGAACTGAACTGGATCATAGGCGTCTTTCTGCTGCTGGCTACGCTGCTGTTGAGTTACACCGGCTATCTGCTGCCCTGGGACCAGCTGTCGTACTGGGGCACCACGGTCGGAGCGAACATCATTTCTTCGATTCCCTTCGTGGGCTCCCACCTACGCTTCTACCTGCTAGCTGGCCACACCATAAATGCGAACGCGTTACTGCGGTTTTACGTGTTACACACGATGATGCTTCCGCTCCTAGCCATCGTGCTCATCGCAGTGCATCTCTGGCGGCTGCATGAAGACGGTGGAATGTACAACTTGAGCAAAAACGGAATCCCGATCGTGCACGAACACAGTCCGCTAGCGATGGCCGACGCGCCCAGACGGCTGGAAGAGGAAAGGACTCTCTCCTACCGCGAATTACTGTTTCGCGAAGTTATCGGCATCGAATCGCTGACGGTTGTCCTGTTTATGATGGGATTGCTATGGAAGGCGCCGCTCGAAGAACTTGCGAATCCTCTGTACACCCCCAATCCTGCGAAAGCGCCCTGGTACTTCACCGGCCTCCAGGAGTTGCTGCACTACTTCCCACCCTTCGTGGCGGGAATCATTCTTCCGGGGCTCATCGTGAGCGGCCTGTTCTTCATTCCGTTTTCTCCGTTCTTCGATAACGTCACCACTTACGATGCGAACCACTGGTTTCGCAGCAAACCGATCCGAATGGTCATCGCGACCGTTCTAATCCTCGCCCTGAGTGTGCTGCTGGTGCGGGTGCATGCCTGGGATGCACTGCTTCCGGCGTTAGTGGTTACGATTCTTCTGCTGCTCGCAACGGAGTCGACGTCACAGCCGGCCCGAAGCTTCCGAAGCTGGCTGAGCTCCAGGCCGCTTTCGTTTTGGATCATGACGCTGTTCCTGATGGAGGCTGTCGTCCTGACCTCCGTGGGCACGCTCTTCCGCGGTCCGAGCTGGGCGTGGGTCTGGCCCTGGAGGGGCTGAGTGAGTCTGAGAAGTCAATTCGGCCGCGTGGCCCGGTTTCTCGTGGGCACAGCGCCGCGCCGCTTCGCCTCGGTGAGTGTCCTGTTGGCGGTGGTCTCCTCAATTGCTCCTACCCAAGATCTCTTCAGCCAGTGGCGCCACTATCAACGATTCTATGTACAGATGATCCGCAACCGTCCGGATGCGGCTCGTCTCGAGCACCGCTTCAGAAGTGGTATCAACCAGATATGGATTCCCGAGCAGCACGTGGTCGATCGCTGTTCAACTTGCCACGTGGCCCTGCAGGAACCCAGCTTGTCGGATGTGCGCAAAGAGCCGTTCCGCCCGCATCCCCCGATGCCGCACTCGCTCACGGAATTCGGGTGTGTGGTTTGCCATCACGGGCAAGGAGCAGCCACCACCGTGCAAGAGGCGCACTACAGCACGAAGGCGTGGGAGCAGCCGATTCTGCCGGCCCGATACACGGAGTCCTCCTGCGGCCAGTGCCATATGGATGTGCTGAGAGGAACGCCCCGCCTCAACCAGGGCCGCCTCTTGCTGGCGCGCTACGGCTGCGCTCACTGTCATGCCATCACCCAGCCCGATGGAACGCTGGTCGTCCCGGTGGATGAGCCGCCCTCACTGGAACACGTCGCGGAAAAGACGACGCGCGAGTGGATTTTTGCCTGGATCAAGAACCCGCAAGCGTACGCCGCCTCGGCCACGATGCCGAACTACCGGTTCAGCGACCAGGAAGCCGCCGACATTGCGTCCTTCTTAGTGGCGCAGAGCACGGCTTCGGAAAATTCCACGAAAGAGTTCAAGAACGCAGCTCCGCCATCAGGCAACGAATCGTCGCAGGCCGGACCGAGTTTGTATGGTACGTTGTTTTGCTCCTCGTGCCACGCCATCCAAAACGCCGCGGGAAATCTGGTCGGCGGAGACCTCGCGCCGGAGTTGACCCGCGTGGGCAACAAGGTGAACCCCGACTGGCTTCGCCGGTGGCTGCAGGCTCCTCAGGGATACGATCCTAAGACGCGCATGCCGCGTTACCAGTACGACGAGAAACAGGTGGCCTTGTTGTCGAGCTTTCTGTTGAGCAAGAAGGACGATGACTTCCTGGCCAACGTTCATTTGCCTGATTCCGATGCGCCGAGCATTGCGCGCGGAAAGAAACTCGTCGCCGACTATGGCTGCACAGCTTGTCACCGCGTCAACGGAGTGAACCCGCCAGAAAGTTTTGCTCCCGATCTTTCGCGTATCGGCAGCAAACCGCTTTTCCAGGTGGGCTTCATTCGCGGCATGCCGGAAACGCTGCCCGACTATATCGCGGGCAAGATCCATGATCCGCGTGCCTTCGGACCCGCGCTGAAGATGCCCACTTTTAGTCTCACCGACGTGCAGGTTGAGAGTCTGACGACTGCGTTGCTGGCGCAGACCGATCGCGCCGTGACCATGCCTCCGGAACTGGTGCGCACGACCTCTCATGCGAAGTATCATCCCGGCGGCGATGCTGGCCGGTTGATGGAAGACCTGCGCTGTCAGAGTTGCCACGCCATCAATGGCAACGGCGGAGACATGGCTCCAGATCTGACCTTTGAGGGAAGCGCGGTGCAACGCAAATGGCTGTTGGATTTCATGAACAATCCCAACACCCTGCGTCCTATGCTCATTCGCAGAATGCCCAAGTTCAACTTAAGCGATGCCGAGATCAAGAACCTTTCCGATTACATACTATCGGCCTATCAGGCGTCTGGATTCGATTCGCAGGCGCTGGAGGCGAGTGCCTTGAATGCCGATGCCGCTGCTCGAGGCAAGCAACTGTTCTATACCAAGTATGCGTGCCAGTCGTGCCACACTGCCGATTACAAGAAAGACAAAGGCTACGTAGGCCCTGCGCTCGCGGGCGTAGGGGACCGGTTGACTCCCGTCTGGATCTACAAGTGGCTGAAGAACCCGAACGCGCTCAATCCGGGCACGCTGATGCCGAATCCTAACCTGTCAGATGGCGAAGCGCGAGACCTGACGGCCTTCTTGGTGACGTTGAAGGAGCATCAGAAGGGAGGCGCAAAATGAAACGTACGGCGGCTCTCGGCCTCGTCCTCATTCTGATTCTGTCGGGCTGCACGGGGCACCGGGCTGGGCATCCGTTGCCCACTCCCAAAGCATTTGGAACACAGATCGTAGAGGTCAGCGGCGGAAAGCAGATCGGTGGAGTGGGATCCAAATTGTCCGACCCCTTCGTGGTGCAAGTGAATGGCGCCGACGGAAATCCTGTCGCCGGGGCGCTCGTGTCATTCCGCTCCGCGGGGATCACATTCAACCCGCCCGAGGCTCTCTCCGATTCGAGCGGACAGGTCAGTGTCGTGGTGCAACTGGCGGGCATTCCCGGCAGCTACCAGGTTCTCGCCGAGACACCCTCAGGCGGAGGAAAGGCGACTGTGACCTCGTGTGAGATTGCGCTGGGCTACCAGGAGAAGCTGGGCAAAGAGGTGAGCGAGAAGTACTGCACCGTCTGTCACGATCCCGAATCGACACCGGAGCGAGTTTCCAACTTTGACAACCTGGCCCCGCCCGCTCCGCACATGTTTACGGATGGAAACACACTCAATCCGATGTCGGATGCTGACCTGATCAAGATCATCGCGGATGGCGGCCCCGCCCTGGGGAAATCTCCGCAGACGCCGGCGTATCGAGGCACGCTAACCATGCCCGAGATCAAGGCGGTGGTGGCATATCTGCGCGCCGTTGCTGACCCTCCTTATCCCGGTGCGACAGGAAAATAGCACATCCGCGGCCTGGGTGGGCGTCGTGCCACGGCAGTACTCCACCGGAGGCAAACAAAAACTGTTAGGCATCAGCAAGCGAGGCAACCTCTATCTGCGTCGCATGCTGATCCACGGTGCCCGCAGTACTGCTCCGGGTCAAGTACGACACGGGAGGATTCGGGCAGTGGGTGCATCGGCTCGCCCAGCGTGCTCCGCGCAATAAGGTCATTGTCCCGATCGCCAACAAACTGGCTCGTATCGCATGGGCCGTGTTATCCAGTGGCAAAGACTATTACCATCAGCGGCCGCAAGGTGCCGACGCTTATCTTTCCCCTCAAGGTCAAAATGCCATTCTCTCGCCGACTTGCCTATGTCCTTCTGCGGTTCATCCCACCGCGTACACCGCAGCAGTCACTCCCCTAAGCGCCGCCGTAGCGGAGCGAAGCCCTTGCACAGCGCAGCGGAGGCGGCGCCTCATGCGGCTTCGACCTTCAAAAGCGGGGCGCTTTTTCATAATGCATTGAGAATTTCAGGGCGAACCGAGACCACGCCGCAAAACAAGTCTCTCTAGCGGTATAAACTCAAATGTTCAATGTTCAATGAACTCATAGGAGGGAAGGCGTGCGTCATGAAGCGAAGTGTTTCGTTCTGGCAGTGGGGGTGATGCTGATGGTCGCTAGCGCCGCCGGACA
>JBEKUD010000188.1:0-8789 GCA_049515395.1 Candidatus Sulfotelmatobacter sp.
TTTTCAGCACCGCTGGAGGCGGCTGAAACCGGGGATTCTGGTACACCTCAGTTGACCGCGACCAGAACTCTGCTGGGCCTGGTTCCATCCTAATTTGCCCATCACCTTGGAGTCATCCACGGTGCTTGAGCGTTCGCGCATCCCTTCCGCCATGCTGACTTCTTATGTTAGGTAATCCGGTAATCCAAGGGCATAGTTTGTGCCAACTACACGTCCCAAAACACGATCCTGGCTTCCCACAAGCCCGTTTCGGAGGGCTATCGGACTTGATGGTGTGTGCTCTAATGCGATCACTCCCGTTTGCCGACTATCGATGAACTGGGTTCGGTTCCCGGTCCCGGTCTCTATCGTTACGGACCGGATGTCGGGGTAAGGGATCGGTCTGAGAAATATCCTGCAGCAGTATCGTTGTTCAGTCGCGGGTCACGATCGGTTCCCAGGTATTCGTCGAGAAAGTCCAGCAGCACTTGAACCTTTGGCGTCAGCCGGGAGGGGCTCGAGAATAGCGCACAGAGAGTAATCGGCTCGGGAACCCACTGCTGCAGAATCTGCACCAAGGCCTTTCGAACTTCCGGACTTTTCGCCAACCACAAGGGAAGAATGACGATACCAAACCCGCCCAGGGCGAGTTTCAGAGCAACCGTCGGATCGCTCGTAACCACTCGAAAGAGAATATCGGGCGTTACCACCTTTTTGCCCCTGCTCAACTTCCAGGGTCCGGAGCCGACACAGTTGTGAAGCGTCAGGTCATCCGGTGTCGATAGGTCTCTAGCGTCTTTAAGATAGTTTGGGCTGGCGAAAAGTCCTCGAACCGTCCCTGGATAAGGCCGCACGCGCCGCAGTGAGTCTTTCGTCGCCCGCAGTTTAAAGAAGACGTCCACGTCATCTCGCGGCTCCTGATCCCAACTTGCTGCATAGGGTTCGATCTCAACGCGTAACTCGGGATAGCGTTCCAGAAATTCCTTCAGCAAGGGCGCTAGAGTGTCGCGCGCCATGGTCACGGGACAAGCTACCTTCAGCAGCCCGCATGGGCTGGAGCGGTGGCCTTCCAAAATGTCCCGTCCGTGTTGAAGGCTCTGCAGCGCACGTCTGCACGATTGCAGGTATTCCTTCCCCGCGTCGGTCAGGACCACGCCTCTGGGTCCTCGATGCACCAGCAGAACTCCAAGGTGCTTTTCAAGTCGAGTCAACGCTCGGCTCAGGGTCGAAGCAGGACAGGCCATTTCCTTCGCCGCAGCGGTAAGCGTGCCCGCTTGCGCGACCGAGACGAAGGTGCGTACATCGTTGAGATCCAAGTCATCCATGCAAAGTCACTCCGCCGCTTGTATTCGTTGAGCCTAGCAATAGTATTGCTTTGACGCAATTCTATCTTGCGATTATCAATCGATCAGAGTTTGGCGAGAAACATCTATGCGTAGACCTGCGCACGGCAGGCCGAAACAAACTGGAAGCGCAGAACACGGAGGGGCGATGAAGATTCTGGTAATTGGGGGCACCGGCAAAGTTGGTGCAGAAGTCGTGAAGGAACTGCAGAAGCGCAAGGCAGAAATTCGCCTGCTTGTACGGAAGGACGACACTCCGACGCCGCAGGACGCCGAGGTCGCGACCGGCGATTTGCTCGACCCAGTCTCCGTGGAGAGGGCAATGCGCGGAGTCGACAAACTCTACCTGCTGAACGCCGTCGCGCCCGATGAACTGACGCAAGGCCTTATCGCCTACGATCTGGCCAAGAAGCTGAAGCTGAAACACATCGTCTATCATTCGGTCTTCCGCGTGGAACACTTCAAGGATGTTCCGCACTTTGCCTCCAAGCTCGCGATGGAAAGCGCCATACGGGAGTTTGAAGTTCCCTTCACAATTATTCGCCCAAACTACTTCATTCAGAATGATGCCACATTGAAAGACCCCCTCCTGAAGACTGGAATCTACCCCGCGCCGCTGGGCAACGCAGGCATCTCCGTAGTCGACATCCGAGACATTGCGGAAGCAACGGCAATCGTTCTGACTTCGGATGAACACGATGGCAACACTTATAACCTTAACGGTCCGGAGGCTCTGAGTGGTCCGAAAGCGGCATCGATTTGGAGCAAATTGCTCGGCAAAGAGATTCGTTACGCGGGTCACGACATGGATGCGTTCGAGGAGCAGATGAGAAATTCAGCTCCGTCGTGGTCGGCATTCGACATCCGCATGATGTTTCAAGGGTATCTCGAACGTGGTTTCGTCGCTGAGACGGGAGATGTCGAGAAGTTGACGAAACTCTTGGGGCACGCTCCGCGCCGCTACGAGGATTTCGCCGCGGAGACCGCTGCGCTTTGGAAGTAATGAATCGCGTCAATGACTCAAAACAAGACCTTGAGGAGAACAAAATGTCATCCGCTCAGCCGACAATTCCGCCGGACGATCCCAAACGCAGCCTCACCCTTGCTCAACTCGAAAACCTGCCTCACATCGGGCTGGTCGGCGATACCTACACCATTACCGTGACCGGCGAGCAGACTGCCGGACGCTTCTGCGTCATCGACATGCACATCCCGCCCGGCGGCGGTCCGCCACCGCACCGGCATGACTTCGAGGAGACCTTTATCCTCCTCGAAGGCCAGATGGAAGCCACCTTCCGTGGCCAGAATTCTACCGTCCGCGCCGGCGAAACCCTGAACATTCCTGCCAACGCTCCTCATCAGTTTCACAACGCTTCTGGTGAGGCCGTACGCATGCTCTGTATTTGCTCTCCTGCCGGGCAGGAGAAATTCTTCTTGGAGGTTGGAGTTCCGGTCGCCACTCGTATCACACCTCCGCCCAAGCTCTCTGAAAAGGATCAGGCGGCATTCATCGAGAAAGTAAAAGCGCTCGCCCCCAAGTACCGCACCGAACTGCTAAGAGAGGCGTAGACCGGCCGAGAAGCCGTCTCATCTCGAAGGGCATAATTTCGGCCAGACAGCGTGAAGTTGTCCAGAAGTCCAGCTTCTAGGAAGTCTGCCGCTGACATCCGTGAGATTCCTCTCGAGCGACGGTCAAACCGGAAGTTATCGGTTTCGTCCGTCGATCAGTACCGATAAACGCGCAAGCATCCAGGATTTTGTCTCCAGCCTAGCCGACTTCTTGTTAATAATCGTCACAAGCTATCCGCGGATCAACTCCGTGTGGCCGACTATTTTCTCAGAGTCTAGTTCTTCGTTTCCGCAGCTGATCTCTGTATCGCATAGTGCTCAAGGCAGCAGCTCCCATTACTTAGTGCAGCTTTTCTCGCCTCTTTTGTGGAGTAAGATCAATCGAATATGTTTGTGCACAGGCAAAAGGTTGGACTAGAAAAGGAGGTCCGCATGGTGTACTCCGACACAGCATTCCGTGGGTCGTCTGTCCTTATTCTGATCGCATGCCTCGCGTGGTCAAGCACACTTTCCTGCGCCCAGGGAACTAGTCAGAAAGCTGCCTCAACAACGCCTGAAGCGGGTCTCGCCGCCTGGCAGCAGGTCTATTCCGTGCTGACAACTCCTCGCTGTATCAATTGCCACACCGCCACGAACTATCCGGAGCAAGGCGACGACCGGCACCATCATTTGTTCAACGTCGTGCGCGGGCCGGGAGGCAAGGGCGTGCCGGGCCTGAACTGTGCCACCTGTCATCAGTCCGCCAACGCAGATAGCACCGGTGTTCCCGGGGCTTACAACTGGCACCTGGCGCCGCTTTCCATGAAGTGGCAGGACACCAAAGACAACATTCTGTCGAGCACAGCGGTTTGCGGGTCTCTTACCGATCGCTCCAAGAATGGCAGTCTGGACGGCCCCGACATCTTGCGGCACCATGAGCAGGAGCCTTTGGTACTCTGGGCGTTCCAGCCGGGGCGCCGCCGCGACGGCACTGCGCGATCTCTGCCGCCACTTAGCCACGAACAATTTGTTGCCGCCACTCGGACGTGGGTCGATGCTGGAATGCCTTGTCCACAGAACCCTTGAACTCGGAGGCTTTTATGCAAGCGTACAAGCTGACGGTAAACGGTCAAACGAGAGAAGTCACCGCTGACCCGGGTACCCCGCTGCTTTGGGTGCTGCGTGAAGATCTAAAGATGACCGGCACGAAATACGGTTGCGGCATCTCCGCATGCGGAGCGTGCACCGTGCACCTGGCGGGAGTCGCGACTCGCTCGTGCGTGCTTCCCGTTTCGCTGGTCGGGGGCCGGCCGATCGTGACCATCGAGGGCGTCGGAGAAGATCGCGTGGGCCGCGCCGTTCAAGACGCTTGGGTGGCTGAGGACGTCGTGCAGTGCGGCTACTGCCAAAGCGGTCAGATCATGAGCGCTGTGGCGTTGCTCAAGAGCCGCCGGAAACCCACTGACGAAGACATCGAGGAATCGATGGGCGGAAACATTTGCCGCTGCGGCACCTATGTTCGCATCCGCAAAGCGATCAAGACTGCTGCAGAGCAGCTGGCATAAGGAGAACACCATGTCCGCGACCACCATGTTGAGTTCGGAATCAGCTCTCAGCCGCCGCGGTTTCCTGCGCATCTCGGCGACGGCCGCCGGCGGGTTGATCGTCGCTCTCTATCTCGATTTGCCAGTACACGCGCAGGCCCCGCAAGCGAAGACGTATCCTCCGGATGCCTTCGTTCACATTCAGCGAGACGGCAAGATTGCGATTCAGGTGAATCGCCTCGAGTTCGGCCAGGGAGTTCAGACCTCGCTACCGATGTTGTTGGCCGATGAGATGGACGCCGACTGGGCGCATGTCGTGGCCGAACTCGCCCCGGCGGCTGATGTCTATAAGGATCCTGTGTTTGGGATCCAGATGGTTGGCGGCTCGGGCTCGATTGCGCATTCTTTTCAGCAGTACCGCGAATTGGGAGCAAAAGTCCGCGCCATGCTTGTTGCCGCCGCCGCGCAGCAATGGAAGATATCGGCGCCGCAATGTCGAACCGAGGCCAGTGTTGTGTACGGTCCCGGCGGCCGGTCCGCCACCTATGGCGAACTCGCTGATGCCGCTGCCCACGTGCCTGTGCCGGAGAATGTGCCGCTCAAAAAAGCATCCGAGTTCAAGCTCATTGGCAAGGACACGCGACGGCTCGACGGCCGCCCGAAGTGCGATGGCTCCTTGAAGTTCGGTCTCGACCTCGATCTGCCCGGAATGAAGGTTGCAGTTGTGGCGCACCCTCCTGTCTTCGGTGGAACCCCCAAATCAATCGATGACAAGGAGGCGCGGGCCATTCCCGGTGTGATGGATGTGTTTGAAATCCCTACCATCAGCCGGGGAGCCGCAGTAGTCGTTGTGGCGGACAAGTTCTGGACCGCCAAACAGGCGCGCGATCACCTTTCCATCGATTGGGATTTCTCTCGAATCGAGCCTGCCGACACTGAGAAACTGCGGGCAAAGTATAAAGAGCTAGCTGCCACCCCGGGCAATGTTGCGGTAACTCGCGGCGACCTCAGCGTGCTGGATGACATTAGCGCTGCCAACCGGTTTGAGGCGGAATACGAATTTCCCTACCTCGCTCACACTCCGATGGAGCCACTGAACACTACCATCCGGTTTGATGGCGATCACGCTGAAGTTTGGGCTGGTTCTCAATTTCAAACCGTCGATCAAATGGCTATCGTCGAAATCCTCGGCCTGAAGCCGGAACAGGTTACTTTTCACACCGAGATGGCCGGCGGCGGATTCGGAAGAAGAGCGACGCCTGATTCTCATGTGCAGCGCGAGGCGGCTACCATCGCCAAACGTTGCAAAGGTATTCCCGTAAAACTCATCTGGACCCGCGAAGATGACGTGCAAGGCGGCTACTATCGTCCCATGTTCGCGCACCGGATCGAGATTGGGATCGGAGCGGACGGCATGCCTTTGGCATGGAGACATGTGGTCGTAGGACAATCTATCGTGGCGGGCACGCCGTTCGCTTCCTTACTCATTAAGAATGGAGTCGATGAAACTGCGGTCGAGGGCGCCGCCGACAATCCTTACGAAATCCCGAACTTCACGGTCACAGCACATCACCCCACGCCGAACGTGCCGGTACTGTGGTGGCGTTCCGTCGGGCACACCCACACTGCCTTTGTGATGGAAACGCTGGTCGATGAGCTCGCGACTCGCGCTGGAACGGACCCGATTGTCTATCGTCGGAAGCTGCTGAAGCCGGATGAAGGAAGACTTCGAGGAGTGCTCGATCTGATGGACGAAAAAAGCGCCTCCTGGCGGAATCACCTCCCGGAGGGCCACGCCGGCGGAGTTGCATGTCATGAATGCTTCGGGACCAATGTTGCGTGTGCCGTGGATGTCTCAATCGAGAATCTTCGGCCAAAGATCCATCGTGTAGCCGTTGCGCTCGACTGCGGCATCGCAGTGAATCCGTTGACGATCGAGAGCCAGTTTCAGGCTGGCACGAGCTTCGGCGTGTCTCAATTGATGGCGAAGGGTGCGATCACTTTCAAGAATGGCTATGCGCAGCAGAACAACTTTGACGGCTACACTCCTCCGTACATAATCGATGCACCGGTTGCCGTCGACGTTTACGTCGTTCCGAGCACGGAAAAACCCTCAGGATGCGGCGAACCACCGGTTCCGGTCATTTCTCCCGCCGTCGTGAATGCATTGTTTCGCTTGACTGGGAAGCGGTACCGTACCCTACCGTTGCTGAGTCTCTAACCTGAGCAAGCAGGTTTGGATGTATCGTCACCGAGTTGGTCGTGGTCGCATGATGCTAGTGCTGACGGACAATTCGGAAACTATCAGAGTTAGAGATCGGTACCGATAAACGCGCTTGTGAGCCAGTAACCGAACCAGTTCCCGGGTGGTCGGGTCCGGAGGTTGGAAACTCTAGCCCCGAACGCGGGTCGGCGCCCGACAAAGTGAGCCGCGACCTCAGGATGTCCAGCCAGTTGATCACTGTACTATTTGCCTATAAACGCGATCCTGGAAACAGCTATTTTATCGACAAATCTTCGGTAAACAGCCTTTAGTGGGGCGTCCATTCCTAGCGAATTTCCGTTTTCGGTTTGTATACTTACAGTGCGGAGTGCCAGATAATCGGCCTATTCACGATCAATAACTGACGTTTTTAGCCAAGAAAGGCGATGAAGATGAAGCGAGCCGTTCTGTATACCAGAGTTTCCACCTGCGATCAGAACCCGGAGACTCAGGCGCTTGATCTGCGGCGGCTCGCGGAACAACGGAGGTTTCAAATTGTTCACGAGTACCCCGACCGGATCAGTGGCGCCAAGGCAAAGCGTCCTGCACTCGACCAGATGATGGCCGCTGCCCACCGCCGCGAATTTGATGTTGTGCTTGTGTGGGCCGCTGATCGTCTCGCCCGCAGCGTGCGGCACTTTCTCGAAGTGCTCGATACGCTGAATCATCAGGGCGTCGAGTTCGTGTCATTCCGTGAGAATTTAGACACCGGCGGACCGCTTGGCAGGGCGGTCATCGTGATTGTCTTGGCGGTGGCGGAGCTCGAGCGTAACCCTCCGCGGCGTTCACACTCGATATTTATTCGCACGTCCTTCCCCATATGCAGGAGCAGGCAGCAGTGAAGGTGGAAGAGCTTCTCCTAGGACGTATTCTATCCAGACGGTCTGGTCGACATGGGGGACGACAAGGAGTAGAGTTTACGATGCTCCCGGACTCTTGAACTCTGCCCTGATGGCGGCAGGGAACAAGTGTAGGCCAACAGCGGCGATAAGTGGAGTGCCGGACGCGCTCGCCGCGGGCGTTGGCGCGGCCGGAGCGCTGGTTGCAAGTGCGATAAGAACGGCGGAGACAACGAGGATGGTGGCGGCAGTCGGCAAGAGCGCTTTCATATCTTCCTCCGAAGAATGCAAAAAAGGATCGATATCCGATTCGCGAGCGAAGCATATTCCGAGTGGAGTATGGGCACTTGGCATGCCAACTTAACCCCTCAGCAAAACTGTTGGAAAATGCTGGAAAACCAGAGTAGGGCCCGAGCCTGAGATTGAGATCGCTGGGTTGATTGTCCTGCGCTTGACAGGAGTGTCCGCATTTCGACAGGCAGGTTCGAGATACTTCGCTCGGTGAAGATTCGAATGATTTCCTGCTGCGTTCGCCGGATTGTCTTGTGCAGGAGATAGGTAAAACCGACGTTCCCAGAGATAGCGGGCGTGGCTGGCAGCGGCTGGATTGGGGCTGGAACCGTCAGATAACGTTCCCGCGGGCTTTCTGCATGATTCGGTACGTCATCGCAACTTCGAGACTCAGAAAATGGGAGTTGCGATATCCAGGGGACAACCCGCTTAGTGCCTGGAACAGAAAGGGCGGCATCAGGAGCCGCAGTCTTTGACTGGCCGACTGAAAGCTCCGTCTTCCGCCAACGAGCAATTCCACAACTCAGAGCGCTGCGTTAGCGTACGAGTTGATTTCGCAATTGAGCGACACTTCTTCGAACTCTGGAGTAGTCCATTCCATGGGATTGTTACCTCCTTTCTGCCTTTGCAGGATCTCACTTGACCGATCGTGGGTCAGCGCTGTTTAGCGCGTAAATCTCTAAGCACGGTTGCCGTGTCTCGACCGACGACGACTCATGTCGAACTCGATCAGTGCTTTGCCGCATCCAGCGAAAGCGCGAACGCATAGAACATATCGTTGCCGACCGACTGCTGCACAGTCGGGGAGTTCAGGTGTTCGTAGCCCGATCCAATGCTTACCCTTCACAGCAGTGCCCGCGCCCTCCGTGCCAATATTTCTGAGACACTTCCAGTAGTCGTAATTAATGAGCAGGGCGAGGAAGAGAAGAGTCAAGGATGAACAGGAATTCTCTTGGTGTTGTCTCAGGGGCCGGGGCTGGTG
>JBEKUD010000189.1:0-8725 GCA_049515395.1 Candidatus Sulfotelmatobacter sp.
CAAAGACTCATTCAGGGACTCACAGGGCTGGACAAGCCGGGGAGCAAGCAGCTTTCCAAATAACCAATGCGGCCCTGCCGTTGCCCCACGTTCGATACTTATTGCTGGGGTGCGGCTATGACTCAACCGGATAAAGGGGGAGGGGTCGATTTCCCAAGGGGATGGGTCACGACCCCATTGGCTGGTATGCCGTTGTCTCCGAACCCTGTGACACCGGGTCGGCGGAGTATCGGTGAGCGACATGCCAAGAGTTACAAACTTTGCAGAAAACCACATCTTCTTGGTAACCGCACTCCAAGGCGTTCTTCTCTTCCGCCAGCCGGGCGAGTTCTTCTGACTTGAACTTGGCTGGCGCACTCGCTGATCGATAAGTTTGAAACTTAACGGGTCCCGACTTCGTGTCAACAAACGCTTCCCCACGGCATGGAGTCCATTGAATACGCAGGTAACTCTTAGTTGACCGATAGGACTTCACTGGAATCGGCTGCGCGCCGTCCGCGATTTGTTCCTCGCGTCGCTCTGCGTAGGTCTTCTTTAACTTTTCCATTTGGAACTTTACGTCGGCGGGCTCCACGATTTCCTCCGGATTACGGACTGGCTTCGGATTCTTCACACCACGAAGTTGCCGCGTTTTGTCGGCGGCGCGCGTACTCAGGGCTGCTGTGATGCGCTCCTTTTGCTCAGGGGACGCGTTGCTCACAAAGTCGGCGAGTATCAACTCGATGAAGACCGAAGTTTTGTGGGTGACCGAACATTCTTTTAAGCGAGCATAGAGAGTCTCCGGGATCAATACCAGCCGCTTTTTGTTTTTCGAATACCCACCCTTCGGGTCAGAACCAAAAGCCTCTACGGCCAGCGCCCGAAGTGTGCGGGCACCGAACCCCTTATCCGCCACGCTCGGTATCCACTCGTCGGTGAAGTTGACTGGAAAGCAACAGAGCCCGCGATAATGTTCTCGCGTAAGGTTCGGAAACCGTCTCGCGGGGTCGAATCGTTCAGCGATGCGCGCGGAGACCTTGAGGTAACCGACGCTCAAGCGGGTGGATGCTGCCGCGATTTTTAAGCCGTCGTCGCCCCAGCGCTTTTGACCCGCCAGCGCAAAGTCACACGCCCAAAGGTCAGATGCTTGATCGACGGATGATAGTGTTTTTCCGAGGCGCGCGTATTCATGTTGTGAGAGTGTTGGATTGAGCCGTAATTCGGTCGGCGCGAAAAGCGCGCAATCGGGTAAAGTAAGATGACGACGGTCGGCGACGGTAAGTGCGGTATCTTCCATATCAGGGTCTCCGTCATGGCATAAAAGGTAGGCAGTTTTCGGTGATACCCAGCACCAGCCCACTCTCATCTACGTATGCGGGGCGAAGCATCGAGCGGTTCACTGCCACGTGGGGCATTACACTCCCGTGGCCCACAACCGCTGGTGGAGAAGCCCTCAGCGAAAAGGAGGAATCGCTGAGGGAACTCAAAAACTTTTGGCGGGTTTAGTCTGCCCGCCTCCAGAGCCTGATTGGTCACGATTGTCGGCAACACAACCGCCACGTCCTTGATCTACGTCGTGGCAACGTATAGAAAGGCTCGGTCGCTCCCGCAACCGAACATGATCAAACTTATTTCGCGGCAGCCTTGCGGGCTTCCATCTTTTCGGCAAAGGAAGGACGCGGCTTCGGAGCGGCATCACGCAACGCCTGCAACTGCTCTGGGGTCTGCAAGGGCTTCGCTTCTCGCCCGGTTACCCCACACCAGCGACTCGGCGTCAAATCCCAGCGACACACGTTCTCAAGGTTCTGACGTTTCGGTTTCAATCGCTCTTGTGTTTCAATCTGCGCTTTCTCAACTTCGGTCATACCGTTCTCCTCCGCCCATCGGGCATCATCTCGTTCAATCTTGCTGGTGTTTCTCACACAACCTCCGCCTTTATCGTCGTCCGCCCCAGCCGTATTGCTGTGGCGACTCGTTTATGCCCGTCTCGCACATGGAAGTCATCGCTGATTTTGATCGGCGGCATCTCGTCCAAGTGCAGCAAGTAGTTATCGGTCAGCCCGCGTACGGCGTCGGCAAAAGTGCGGGCGTCCAAAATCAAAAAGGCTATGGGTACGTCGGTCATTGCTTTCCTTTCAGCCACGATTCACGGCGCGCTGCGAGCCGTTCCTTGCCCTGTTGATACGTGGTCACTCCGCCTTCGGCTTTGTGCTGCCACTGTCGCTGGAGAAAAGCTGCTTGCTCGGCGATGGATCGAATTTCTTTTATCTCACGGCGGAAGTCATTCAGGATGTTCTCAACTTCGGCATAGGTCACGCCGTCCCTGCCGTCCTTACCGTCTCTGCCGTGAGTTGCCTCGCCCCTCTCGCCCCGTGGCCCGGCAGGCCCCTGAATCGTTGAATCAGCCCCACGCTCACCGCGCGGACCGGCTGGCCCGGCAACGCTCAATCCCGGTCGGCCCGGAGGCCCCGGAACCGTTGAATCTTTTCCGGGCTCGCCACGATCACCCTTAATCGATGCCCCGGCAGGCCCCTGAATACTCTGGCCATCCCTTCCGGGCGGACCCGCCACAGGCTTGAACCGGTCAAATGCCGACTGCAACTCTGAGAGTTGCTTTTCGACGGCGGCCAAGCGATCACGATAGGCGTAAACGCTCACCAGGTTACGAGACCATGCTTTCCGGCATCTTCGGACAGTTGCCGCGCCGTCCGCTGGTGTGCAACATGGCACCTCCACGAGCCCATACCATGCGGGCGTATTCATCAGGACTATTCTCGGCAAGGTCGTCCAAATCCTCCTCAGTAAAGTCGAGGAAATCTCCCGGCTTGTTGCCGTGCCGAATCCTGTAAGACGGGCACGCACCCGGACGCGCGTCCAGATCTGTACCTGGCTGACTCGCGGCTTCGACCGACAATGCAAAACCTTGACGGCGGCTCATTTCTTCTCCCACGGCATCTTTGTTGTGAACCCGTATGGTCGGCGGGCGATTTCCTCATCCGAGGGTCTTAAGCCGCACTTTACGTCTAACTGAATCTTTAACTGTTCGGTCGCATTGGCTGACAGATCGGAAAGCAACGCGCGCTGGTTTTCCTCGCGTTGTAATTCGGCGGCGCGGGCGATTCGCTTTCCATCGGCAGCAAATCGCATACGGGCGCATACATCCCTGACATCCGCTTGTGATCGAGACGCAACCATCTGCGCAACTCGGACTTCCTCGAACGAGATCCCGTAGGTGCGTGAAAGACTTTTCACGGACACCAGTTCGTTTCCCGAACGTCGGAGGCTGATCGGCAATGACCGCCCCGTGCGCTTCGCGTAAAGCGTTTCAGCGAACCGCTTCTCGAATGGAGTTTGGTTTCCACCAACGGCCACGACCACAGTGCCGCGATAAGCCGATATTGTGCTGTGATCCTTCTCGGGAATGCCCGGAAACGGGGTTCCGTGGTCACGATAGGCGACACGCATCTCGGCGATTCGCTTTGCGAACCTGGTCGGGGCCGTTGTGGCATTTCCTGCGAACAAATCACTGGGCTTACAAAGATTTCGAACTTCTGTTTCGGTCATAAGGTGCTCCTACCTTAACGGGTTCCTGTGAGGGCGATTTTTCAGGTTGCGGCGGATACGTGCGCTGTTTTTCCAGCCACGAGAGAATGTCGGGGTCGAACGTAGCAAGATCCTTCGATGGTTCGCTCATTGTGGTTTCACCAGCCGCTTCCCCGCCGTGGATAACGAAACACTCGTGCGGACGCGGTCAAGTCTCTCGGCTGCTTCCCGATCTTGCTTGGCTTTTTCCGATGCGTAAGCGGCTGCGTCTTTGAGATTCTCAAGGTCAATGTCAGATTTTAGTAACCCCGCTACCGCTGGCGGGCACCCGTGGGAAATCGCGAGAGCCACGTCGGTGGGCTCATACCGGGTGGTTTCACTGCCGCTTTTCCTCAAAATCAGGTTCCGACCCGTGCGCGGTTCCACAAAAATCGACCACTCCGTGCCTTTCACGAATAGGGGGTCTGGTTTGTCAGAGCACGACGTGGCCTCAGCGGCGAGTCTCTGGCGAAAATCCGTATAGGGAACAGCGACGGCTGCTCCTTGGGCGATCAGACTCTGTGCTATGTGGGCAGGATGGTTGGCGATGGTGCCGCGCAGTTTTGGGTCTGCGGCGAACTCGGTAAACTTTATGCGCATTGCATTCCTCATTTCGTGAAGGAGTTATCGTTCAGGGCCTGTGCTCCGGCTCAACATAGGCGGTATCTGTGACGGGGATGACGAAATCAGATGTAGTCGACGCCTTCACGCATCTTCTCGTCGCCGTATCCCACGGTTCCGTCGTCTCCCATCGCGTCCATATCGACTAAGCTGAGTCCGTTGACGCGATAGACGCCTCGATCCTGTCGGCTGAAGTCCAGCTTGACCAAGGGAAGTTTGGAACGAGGCACGGTCAGCGTGACCCGATTACCGCCGTCGTTGACGGTCTCTCTCACGTCCCAAGCGGTTATGTTCGGGCTTTTGTAACCCAAGGTCTCCTTGCCCGATGCCGCACGCACGCGGAAGAAGCCCATCGGTACCGACGCGTGGTCGACTCCGCTGTTGACTGTGAAAGTGCCGGGTGACTTTATTCCAAGAATGCTCTTGATGCCTTCAAACATTTTGTTCTCCTTCATTGAAAGTAGGTAGCTTGTAAACGGTCTTCACGTAGTCTCGGCCCTCCACCCACTCGGGCGTACCGCACTCTCCACCGGGATGGCAAGCGGAACATAAGGCAACGACGTTGCTTGGCGTGAACATCAGGTCGACCCTAACCCGTGGCGAGATCAGATGGTGGACGACGGTGCTCAGGTTCGTACACTGGTCGAAGCCAATGAGCTTCTGACATTGAAAGTTTTGTTCCAGCACCTTGGGCCTGAAGTTAAACCGCCAGCGAGCCGTATCGTATTTCTTATCCACGGGGTGCTTGCGCTTCTCACGGTTGTACGCTCGTGCGGACTCGACGGTAACGTTCTTGATGAGATGTGTATCGCAGTATCCCTTCTCATTCCGCGTCTTGTTTCCGCAGCCCGGCTGTTTGCAATACTTCAGCGGGCTTTCGAGTGAGCGGTTCATTGAGTCAAGCTTTCTTAGGACGCAGCGCCTGTAACTGTTCGGGCGTCAGCGGTTTCGGCAACCGGCGCTGAGCACCGGACAGCTCGTGGGCACGAAGGGGGCGGGGCGGGGCGGGCGCGTTTGCGGCAATAAGCGCGGCGCGTACCGCCAGCATTTCATCGTGCGTCTGAACTCGGGGAAGCCTTAGTTCCGGCACCTGTTCGGGCGGACTCACGCGGGCTGCGGCAACCCGTCTCTCTTCATGCCACTTTGCCGCAAGGGCGTTGGTGACGGCGCGGACGATGTCATACCGCCCACTTGCAACCAAGTCGCCGTGTGGGAATACGTGCTCAAGATATTCGCAGTCAACCCCCCACCGATCACGGCGAACACCGATGAAGGCCACGCCCTCGGGTAGAACATCATCAATAAGGAAGCGAATGTCCCCGTCAGGCAGCTCGTCTACCCTATGGAACCGGGTACGCCAGTCAACCTGGGCTGCAAAGGCAACATCACCGGCAACTTTGCCTGCTCTCTTAACTCGCTTAAGCAGCGCACACGCCAGTTCTTGCCGGTCCTCAATCCCCGCGTGGAACGGGTCCATGATGTTGCCCGTTAACGCCATCAGCTTATTCGGGCGATTGCCGCTGAAAATCTCTACCTGACTTGGCGGCCCTAGGTTGAAATCCTCGTCCAGCTTGCCCCTGCATACGAGGTGGTATCCAGTACCGGAGCGGCTGAGCTCCGTGTACGTATTGAGTTCTTCTATGAGGTTATCGGCCCACAGCTCCGTCTCACCCGTGTCCGCATTCCGGACGTGATCGAGGTCAATGTAGATAAGGCCCTCGTCCTTCATCACGACGCGCTGGACTTCAACGCAATTATCCCGTGTGAGTAGGCGGTCAAGGGTTCGGCAATGGGCGGCTTTATCCTCCGCCGTCTTGAATGTCTCCGCTGGTTTCTTATCCTTGGACATCAACCATAAAGCTGGAGTCCGGAGCTCGGGAGGAATGTTAGCTAG
Organism: Candidatus Sulfotelmatobacter sp.; assembly: GCA_049515395.1. Taxonomy (GTDB): domain Bacteria; phylum Acidobacteriota; class Terriglobia; order Terriglobales; family Acidobacteriaceae; genus Sulfotelmatobacter. The sequence goes on from JBEKUD010000189.1 coordinate 6,077, forward strand.
AAGTTCGGTACTGTTCGTATTGGTCACGGATGAGCCTTTCAAATAATGTCACCGGGAAACGCTTGGGGCGTCCCCCGGCAACAAAGGCTCTATCGCTGACCAAGGCAATAGAAATTTTGGTGTTGCGCTGAGTACCGTTGGTCATTTACGTGAGCCTTTACCGGTTGTTCCCCGGCATACTGTCTGGGCTCTGTGACGGGTCGGGGTAATGCGGAAGGTAACGTATTTGGGATGGATGTTTACTCTTGCTCCATGGGGCAGTTTTGCTAGTCAACTAGCGCACGTTGCCCGTTCAATACGCAAAGTCGGGATTAAGGCAGGGATCGGACTCCTCACCATCTTCTAGTATTCTCAGAATCACCACGTCCCTCTCCCGCTCAACTTGCTCCCTGATAAGGGTCAGTTCTGCAGCCAGCGCATCAAGGAATTCAAGCCGATCAGCGCCGTCGATAGTCTTGAGGCTTTCAGACATAATTCTCTTCGTTTTTTCCAGCGCGGTTTCAACCATTTTCAGGGTCGGAAAACGGCTACTACACTCTGCACGTGTTTCGGAGACCACCCATCCCTTCTCTTTGGCGAGGGTTAAAATCTCCCGCGCAACTGTGCCATCGAAACGGCGCTTGCCCTTTTCGTTAATGTAGTGACAGCGTTGCACCTCAATATGATGTCCGAAGGAAAGCTCCTTGACCCGCACGCCGCGTCGCACAACACGAGCATATTGCCGCAGCGTCACCTCCGCCAGATTTGTGGCTGCCGACGCCTCCCGCATGAGAGCTTCCCAGTTCTGGCGGGAGTTCGCGAAGTAAACACGCCTTTTCTTTTTGCTGGTTGGTACCTCGCCGAGAAACTGTTTCTCTCCTCGCACCAGCCACTTTCCTATCTCCCAGCATTTCTCCGACGCTCGCGCGCCGAGCTCCTTGCCTTCTTCAATCCACTCTGCCTTTGTCATAGTCCGTCCTGACCGAGAAATTGGTTTTGCTCATTTTCTGTGGTTCGCCTACGGACTACCACGTCACCAACGTCACGCGCCCTTCGCCCGAACTGCGTCACACACCTCGGCTATCTCGACGCCGTGAGGCGTCCGACCGAAGTTTCCTGAATCCACGAATTTAGTTACACAGGTTCCTCCCAAGGAAACGCGGGCGTGTGCACCGTCATTGGAACGCAACGCCCACGGTCGAACTCTTCATTCGGAGTGTTCGATGACGGCCCTTGTTATACCCGACTTGCTACCCTGCCCGCCCCACGTTAACCTTGCTCCTGCGACAAAAACGATACGGCGGAGAGGACCAAACATGTCCCGCCGTACAGGTCAAAGTGGCAGCGCGTTTCAACAAAACCAAACCTCGTGGAACCCAACAGCGTCGGCATACGGGCGCTTTTGGATTGATTCGTCGGAGGGCCGAAAGCGCCGCACTATCCCTCTGGGCATCTGTGCCACCCGCACGGTCGCCCGGCGAAAGCTCCGCGAGTACATCGAAACTGAGGGCGTCAACAGCAAGGACACCTTCATCACATCAACCACGCCGGGTACGACATTCCGCGAGACGGCGAAGATCTGGATTGCTTCGCTGGCTACACGGCGTCGACGCCCGGTCAAACCCGCCACGATTGCAGGATGGCAGCACGGCCTCGATAAGTGGGTACTCCCAACGCTGGGTGACCGTCCACTTTCCGAAGTGTCGAATGGCGCGCTGCGCGAACTGGTCGAGGTGATGACGGAGGGCGGACTGTCCCCTAAGAGCATCGTTAACCATTCAGCAGTTGTAAAGTTAGTTCTCGCATCGGTGGTCAATTCCGAAGGAGAACAGCTTTACCCGCGAAAATGGAATCACGATTTCATAGGGCTGCCCATCGTCAACAAGGAAAAGCAGCGCCGACCGACCGTGACCGAGGCGGAGATTGGTTACATCACCAACAACGCCACGTATCGGTTCGCCGTGCTGTTTTGTTTATTGGCAGGCTCCGGGCTGCGGATTGGAGAAGCGCTTGCGCTGAAAGCGACGGACTTCTCCTCGGACTTCCGCGTGATTCACGTTACGCGGAGCATCTGGCGCGGCAAGGAGCAGGACCCAAAGACCCCAGCGGCCATCCGCGAGATTGACATCGCCGAACCACTGGCGGCGTTGATGCGCGTGTACGCCGAAGGAAGAAGCGGTTACTTGTTCGCGACGAAAAGTGGACGGCCCCTGACGCAACGTCACGCTCTCCGGGCATCGGGAGTAGGACTTCACGCGTTCAGGCGCTTTCGCTCCGAGGTTATCCGGCGCGCGGGCGTCCCTCGTGACATCGAGCGCACATGGCTCGGTCATGCGAAGGAGACAGTAGGCGATTTCTACGCGGGCGGATTGCAGAATGACTGGGCGCGGCGGCGCGAGTGGTGTGATCGAGCCGGGCTTGGTTTTTCGTTTGGGCTAATTGGGGCTATAAACAGCGCGGAGCCTGCTTCTCGGAGAGCCGCGTAACTCTAACGTGTTGTATACTTTCGGAACGGAGCGCCCTTAGCTCAGCTGGATAGAGCGTCTGGCTACGAACCAGAAGGTCGGGAGTTCGAATCTCTCAGGGCGCACCACTTTTACCACCGTAAACATTGGCGATTCTGATGGTCGTCATCCTGGCGCGAATCGGCCGAAAAGCCGATGTGGTAAT
>JBEKUD010000190.1:0-8647 GCA_049515395.1 Candidatus Sulfotelmatobacter sp.
GTCTCCGCGAGATTGCGCACCTGCTGTTTTCTGCTTTCGCGATGTCCTCCATACTCCAATTGTCGGTTCACGATAACGCGACGGCTCCGGCTGATGGTGAGAATCCCGGCGCGCGCTAATTCTTCGTAAGCGCGCCGCACGATTGCCGGGCCAATATCCAGTTCACCGCCTAACTCGCGAATCGAAGGCAGCGTATCGCCTGGCTGCAATTCGCCGAACGCCAACGCCATTCTGATCCTCTCCTTGATTTGCTCGTGAGCCGGATACGGGTTGGCGGTGTCCACAAAGAAATCGATCACATCTAATACCTCACATCTGTTTTCTTATGCGCACAAGTGTGTGCGTAGCGAGAAACGGATTAGACCATGGCGTTCGGCCAGTGTCAATTCCGCTCATGCTAGGTTTCCTTACCCCCCGGCTCACTGAATGCCTTGGATTCACCCCGCACGAAAGGGTGTTTTCTCGTGCCCTGCGAACTCTTTTGTGCTCAACGCCAGAAATCTCTGATTCGACGTGCGTGAAAAGAATTCCTTTTGAGCGGCCACTGTTCCATCGGGGTCGGCCAATTCTCAAGGAGTGTAAACGTGGTTTCGACAGTTACTTCCGAGTTGCCCCCGTGACTAACCACGACATTGGATTTTCTGCCGGAGAATACTTTCAAAAATCCGTCATTCTTAAGGAAAATTAATGCATGGTCGCTGAAGCTTAGAGTTGCAACGGGGCCTGAGTAAAATGAAACAGGCGTCGCGCTATTTCGAGATGGAAAGCGAGCGTTCCAACGATTGCGCTGCCACTGAGTCAGGACGTGTCTGCGGCACCAGCGCTGGCTTGTATGCAAAATAGCGTACTGCGACATCCTCTCCGATATTAAGTTGCCTGTTCAAATCCGGTGCTCGCGTTGGAAGCCTATACTTCGTTGTCTGCCAAGCGGAACACGTCAGGTCAGCGACGTATGCCACTGCTTATCTCTGCTCTTCGCCTAGCCAAAATAGGTGAAGATTATGGTTATTGAACTGAACTGGCTACACTTGAGAATGCGTTGTTCGCATTGCTTCCGACTAAGCGAATCGTGCCAACCACCAATACCAGAATGACGGCCAGCATCACTGCGTACTCAGCGATATCCTGCCCGTTGTCTTCCTGCCGGAGTTCACGCCATGGCGCGACCATAACCACCTCCTAGTTTTCGAGTGCAGCAACAAAGAAATGAGAACGACAAATGAAGGACGCTGGATTAATAAGGGTGGGTGACAACATCGGTATGGAACCCCCGTGTAGCCGTGAGCGAAATGGTTGGCGCTCGCCCCTGAGTGCAGGCGATTGTGTTTCGCAAACCCACGCCACGAGGCTCGCTATCCGCTGGGCCACGACGCTTGGGATTAACGGCTCAACTGATGAATCAGAAATAAGCATAAGAGCGACAACATAAGCAACAAAAGTAGGATCAGACCCCAATATCCGTTCATTCTTTTTCGGAGTCGCATAGCTGACGACAGTGACATCATAAACACTACTATTTGAATCGACATAGTAGGATATGCTGGCGGCCGAGTCAAGTGCTTTCAATGTCGGTTGGGGCGGGTGGAAATAGGGTCTCCGGTATAACGCTTTCCGACTCTTCAGCGCCCTTGCAGCCCTGGTATGGGAAATTCTGTGAGCCTTAGCCAGTTGCGACAAACTGTCAAAGTGGCCACTTCTGACCATACACCGATAGGAATACCGCGTAAGGTCGCATCCGACCGTTAGGTCGCATCTTCGATACGATTTACCGCCAAGTTGGAGGAAGTGAAAAAATGGCTACACAACTATGCCAGAATTGCAATCAATCCCATCCCGGTCGCGTCTGCGATTACGACGAACAAGGTGAATACGCCGAGATGATTTGCGTCAATGAGTCTGCTCGACCGTAGCTGTCATCTTCGCAGCGCCAACTACCTTCCCCATTCCGTTCGTGCATAGCCGCATGCGGGAGTCGTGGATCGATACCGCTACGATGGCTCTGCTTAACCACCGATAGTTTTTGCTGTATTCAAACAACGGCATCCCAAAGAAGCATCCGATTTTCCCAAAGGCGCTGTTTCACTCCCCCGCGATCAAGTTGTTGGGTGCCGGTAATGCTACGAGCACCGCGGGCTACGATGTGGCGCGCCTGCGTGAAGATGTGATCAGAGACCGCTACCTGCTCCACGATTTTGCAGAGCGAGCAGGAAAGGTCACCAGGGCATGCTACCCAAAGTTGACTGCACTCGCTGAACAGTTGATCGAGATTCTCAAGAGCGCGGAGGTTGACGGACTCGACGACAAAAATAAGCAGAACAAGCACAAAGTCATCGTGTTCTCGTTCTTCGCCGACACGGTCGAGTGGATTCGGGAATATCTCGAAGGAGTGTTTGCTACCGACGTGAAACTTGCCGCGTATCGCGGACGGCTGGCTCGCGTCGTTGGTGATGAAGGCTGCGCCGGCATTTCCCGTGAGGCTGCGATCTTCGGTTTCGCGACCGAATCATCCGAAGCTCTAGCGGGCCGCCGAGATGACCTTTACGACGTTCTTGTCACGACAGACGTACTGTCAGAAGGCATGAACCTTCAGCAGTGCCGCAACATCATCAACTACGACCTGCCTTGGAATCCAATGCGCCGGGTTCAACGCCATGGTCGCATCGACCGAATCGGTAGCCCGCACAAAGATGTCTTTATGAGGTGCTTCTTCCCCGACGTTCGTCTGGAGGCGCTTCTGTTACGCGAGGCCAGGATACGCAATAAGCTCGCACTGGCCGCCGCGACCGTTGGCGTGGAGAATGACCGCAATGGAACGAACATCGGGGGCTGCTGGTATAGGGAAATTCTCGCGCGACCGACGGTTATTGACTCGGCCAGCGCAGAGCAGTCACGCACTACCGGCGTTGGTCAAAGCTTCGATAGCATCCATCAGGCGAGGAAAAACCAGGAAGAGGGGCTCCAACTTAGTGATCTCAAACAGCTGCCATACTCGCGGGTTCACCCCGCTCAAGGCCATCCTCCTTCCCGATTTTTGGCAGCTCACGTAGGTTCCAACTAGAGAGCCCAGTCCGGCAGAATCCATGTACGGAACGCGGCTTAGATCAAGAATAATGGTCGCAGAGTTCTCGCCCCGCAGGGTATTTTGGAAAGGCAGCGCCGTGGATGCCGTCAGCGGCCCGATCAGGCGCAGAACGCGTTGTTCGTTCGCACCTTCAAATCGTTCGATGGTCAATGACTCTGATTGCATCTCGATCACTCTCCCTCCCGTGATATTGGCCGGTTTGCGGACATTTCGCAATATCGGCCCGCTTAATACTAACGGAGCGGAGGCTCCGCCGCCGCATTTACTGCCTCACTTCGCAAAACCGCGCCGGGGCCGAGTACGGTCCAATCGCGTTGCAGACCGCTGTGTGAGCACTTACAAGTGTGCGGAAAAGCCCAGCAAAACTGAGGTCTTTGACTGAGCGCTGGTCAGTCGGCCCCCCGACATCGGGATCCGGGTTCGGAAGATCCTGCAAAATTCTTGCCGAGTGCTTGAATAGCCGCTCATATTCTTCGCGTTCTGCGCGAATGTCAAAGCGTATTTGCGCCTCATGGAATGCCCAATCCATCAGCAGCCTACTTCTTTTCTCGCTGGGGGTGTCGCGGCGATCAGTGCTAACGTGACATCGACTTTAGGTCGCGTGGGCCAATTCTATGTCGATTTCGCGAGTTGACGTGCCAGAGGGAAGTCCTTTATGCGTGGTGAAAGCGGAACGGCAAGAAGAGCATCAGAACCATCAAAACGAGAGTCAGCGCCTCGATCAGCAAGGCGTAGTTGGTCATCCGCTTGGGTTTGGGGAAGCGGGCGAACAGGCGACTCATCCCAAGGCCCAGCAGCACGAGTGGCGATGCCAACACACGGTAAAGGCAGGCGTAGCCTAGCAAAGAATTACTCTGACCCACGGCTGGAATCGCCATTAAACCGACCGATGCCGGAGCGGTCAGGCTCAGCGCCACCAAAATCTTGGAATAGGTCGTGTAAGCCGCTTCGTATTTGAAGATCGCGATCACGAGGAAGAAGCTGACTACCAGCAGCATGCTGGCAATGAAGACTTCCAACAGCAGGTCTCCGCCAGCCCACATCCCGCTGTATGCGGCCACATCGTCGGGGTGTCTCACGTACGCCATGTAGCGTTCAAAGATTAGTGCTGCGGACACTGCCACAACCGCCGCATACGCCCCGGCAACCCAGAAAAGCCGCGTTCGCGGAACGTCCTGATCCATGGGCACATGTTATCGATTCGCGACCACAAATGGCGAGTAACGTAGGTCACCACCGGATTAAAGCGAACTCCGGGAGTGAAGCATCGTGGGTTCCGATGTCAGGCTCGTTGAATTCAGGGTACTGCGTGCCTTGGAAACCGCGCTCGGCACTGAACACGATACCGACCTCCACCCACGCTACCTGGTCAGCACAAACTCGCTGGTGCGATGTCCTGCGCGAAGATGCTCGTCAAATTCTATGCGGCCATAACGGAGAATGCCGGACGGTACGTGTTCTTGCGGGCTGTATGGAGTGGAAACTAACCGCCGAGGAGACGGGCGGTCATTACTGCGTGCTGGAGACGTTCGTTCCGCCGGGTGTTCCTCCGCATCAGCATGTGGAAAAAGAGGCGTTCTACGTCGTGGAGGGCACGCTGGAGGTCGCCCGACTTGGCTCTGCTGGCTTGGAGTGGCACCGTTGCGATAGGCGATTTTATTAGTGTGCCTAGCGATGAAATACATGGATTTCGAAACACAACAGCGCAGGCGCGACTTCTTGTAACCGCCACCGAAGGGCTCGCCGTGTTCTGCGAAGAAGTCGGGCTACCGCTCCCTGGTACACCTGCTTCAGCCGAACCACCTTCCGCAGAGGAAAACGAGCGTATGCTCGCGATCTCGCGCAAGCACGACATCCGCTTCCTGCGGCAGGAAATGTAGAGACCCACTTTTGCGTGATTTCCTCGGAGTGCCACGTGCCAACTCCAAAGAATGAACTCAAAGACCGCCTCGCCCGCTACCGCCAGATTGAGCTCAGCGTGATCGGCAGGAAGTCCGGGCCGTTCTCGATCTCGGCGGTTTGCTAATTGTGGGCTCTACAGATGCAGTACCAGTCGGCCGGAGTCTGCGCGCAAAGTTGGGAAACAATGCCACATTAGCGATGTCACGTGCAAAGTGTGTTTCAGGACGAATTGTGAAGATACGAACCCCGTATGTGGTGGCCGCCGGGGTCTATGATGACAAGGCAACCATCGCGGAACTGTCGAAGCTGAGCAGCAAGAAGTAACCGTCAGCCCTCTCACCACGCGCATCAGCCTTGCGAAAATGCCCTTCCTCTTGCGAAAAAAAGGAACGGCACAGGGGCTTCTCAGCCCAGCGTGCCTCCACCAGTGGGCTTCAACCCAGTGCCTCGCGTGCCAAGAGTGGTCGCCGCATCCGATTGGTATGCGCAGTGAACTTAGGAAAAACGGCACTGTCTTAGTTGGTGTCAGCGGCACCCAGTTGGCTGAGATGATGGCGCAGATGCGTAAGATAATCCGTCGCAAGAAAGCCAAGGGTGACGGGATCGCCCGAGCCGATGCGGCAAACAGTTTCGAGTTTAGAGGTAGGCAACTTCGCTATAACGTGAGCGAGGTAGCGATTGTAAGCCGCCCACAACGCAACTAGGAGTTGCCAGTCAGCGTCTTGAACCGCTTGCACCCGCACGCTTCCAGTCTGGTCGTAACCGGGGAAATCCAAAGATGTTTGAAGAGCCGCCCGGACGAATCTTTGGTGGTTGTTTGACGCCGAATCAATCAGATGCCCGATCACTTGTTTGCGTGACCACCCTCCGGCCAATATGGGTTGCGTGCTTTCCATCTCGCTAATCTGCCGAAGCTTCGGCTCCGCTGCCTCGACCAAGGATCGTAACTTTTCACTTAGCTCCCTCATTCGCTTGCCTCACCATGTAAAGTATGCCTGGGCCACTTCCTCTTGGACAATCCTTCCAGCCCGATACGACGGGGTTCGTGCTGGAAGGCAAAACCTCTACCTGTTCTGCACCGCGTGCCCGCCAACCCGAACATTCGAGACACTGGTTCCATTCTTGCTTGATCTCGCAAATAGCTCACTCGGGCGCTTGATTTCGACTCCTTGCCGGATAAGCACGGCTTCATCCGGCCGGGCAGCGCCGTACTTGACCATCCAAGCCGAAGTGCATCCTGCCGCTGATCCGGTCGCTGGGTCTTCTCCGGTTGGAGTAAATGCCTCTTGCACGAAGACCGACTTTCGGGTCGCCAGTGTCTCGGGCAATGAAGTAGAAGTCATTCGCCTCAGTCTGCTGCCGCTTTAGGTAGTCGTAGGCTTTCCGAAGATCGAACTGCAAGGTTTGAAGAGTGCTGAGGCGTTTGATGGGTACGATGGCAAAGGGCAGACCGGTTGAAACCGTCTGGACTGGTAGATCAGGTTCGATTTCAGCGGACTCAAGCCCGAGCGCTTCGGCAACTACACTGCGATCATGCACTGGGCCGAAGGACGGCGAGACCTGCCGCATCTCTCCGAAAGTCCCGTCAGCATCTTCACGAAATGAAACCGGAACTTTGCCGACTTTAAGGTCGAGCAGGACTTCTGAAGCCGAGACCGACTGGTGTTCCTTCGACCCGGCTAAATGTAGGTTTCGAAGCACAGTTGCGGTACCGAGCGGCGAGTGCCCACCGAATGGAATTTCTTCCTCGGTAGTAAAAATACGCACCTTAACTCCTTCTGGGCTCTCGACCGCTGCCTCCCGTGGAAGAACAAATGTTGTTTCCTGAAGGTTGGTTTCCTTAGCCAAGCCTTGCATTTCCGAATCGCTAAGGCCACGTCCGTCTGTGAACACCGAAAGCGGATTGCCCCGCAATCGCCGAGACGTAAATACGTCGATCTGCACAAAATGGAAACGCCTGACATCTTTGCCGGAGAGCGAATGCTCGGTTGCGCTCGCGGGGCTTCTGATCCGGGCGAGGAAGCTCGTAGCACCGATGGTTTGCAGAAAACTGCGACGGGTCGGCTTCATGCGCGGAAATTTTACGCTGCGTCTGAACAGGGCGATCTCGGCCAAACCATTGAGTCCCATGACCGATATGTTTCTTGGCGCACGCGAGGGGCGCGTCCTCGATCCATTCGGCAGCACATGGACAATCTCAACGCACATAGAAGACGTCGCCCGGAGAAATGCAGCGGCCATCTCAACGCATCCTGACCGACTTTGAATCAAGAAGACCCTCAGCGAAAGCCTCCCAACAGGTAAGCGATCAGGAGAATCAGCAACACAGTTCCCAATCCTATTCCCGCGCCCCCGCCATAACCCCAGCGACTATGGCCATAGAACCCTCCGCCACCCCCTAAAACCAAGATCAAGATGATAATTAGTATCAACATTGTGCATTCCTCCTTCTTTCTTCACAGACACTAGTTGCCGATGCGCAAAGTTGCAAAGTCTGTCTCTCACGGAAACCCACGACAAGGCGGCGACTGTTTTTTCGGCAACTGGCATCCATACTCCCTCATCTTCATGCCTCTGATTTCGGCGATCAATGTCTCGCTGACTGAGGTGACAACCTGCGCTCTATTTCCAGAGAACAGGGGTCACGCTTCATTGCTATAGGAGGGACTTGCCACACTCCAAGCAATTTGGCTTTAATCGAGACGTGATCAATCCGCAAGAGGGGCACATCCTTTGTGATCGAAACCCGGCGACCTGTGGTTTCAGCCTGCGCGTCCTGTGGAGCAGCAGGATCGTTAATAGCGCAATCAGGAGACCGAAGAGAATACTAATTGCGTTCATAAGCGTACTCCTGCTCGGCTGCCTGCCCGCGGTTCAAGCGGCAGGTCGCGTCAGCAACCGCGAACGAGTTACTTCACTTGCTGGTGAATACCGTTCAAAAAGTAGATGTGGCGCAGCGAGTGGATGGGCTACTTTTCTGTATACAGATATACGGCTGCACCACCAGAGGAACAAAACGACCCCGTGGGGCGGCATAGTTCCTTCATATCTGCTGAGAGATTACAGCGTGGCCTACTTGGTGACTGCTCAAAATTGCTCAGGTTTAAATGTTTTACAGACCCGACGCTTTGATCGCGACACCCTTCTTCTGCAATGTTGTAACCTGACTTATGCACAGAATTCGGCCTTGCGGGAGATTGTCTGCTGAGCTTTGGCCTCCCTCGTTTCTGCCAGATCGGGTTCGACGTACTCACGCCGAGTGGATGCGTTGCGGGTCGCTCTGTACCAGATGGAAAAACTTGAGTTCCACATGAGCAAAAGCCAGCGGATTCTAAATAATCTTCGTTCTCTCCGCCGACTGCTTCTTGAGGAGCGAACCGCAGGAGTGTTGACCCTTCGGCCCGAGTCACATGCTGCTTAGCCCCTTCTCGGCATCGTTATGGCTAAGATGTCTAAGCTTTCTGCTCATGGAGAGCCCATAGCGGATTATGTTCGCCGCAGTGCGGCTGCGGGAGAGTCCCGCAAAGTTATCTATCGCCTAATGTCGGACGGGGAACTTCTTCACCAAACCGCTTGGACTCGGTACAGTGAGGCTCGCACCAAACAGATGACATCCAAGAGCGATTGGAAGATCGCTAAAGTTACGACCGCGATCAAAGCTAA
>JBEKUD010000191.1:0-10500 GCA_049515395.1 Candidatus Sulfotelmatobacter sp.
CTAGTGGGCCGCAATTGCGTTCCAGCGGCATCCCAGAGTGGGCTTGCTTATGGGATTTCCATGGGAGGTGGGGCGGGCATATTCCTTACTGCTCGAAGAGCGAGAGCGGTCTCGCTGGTTGCGAAAATATGACCGTGGATGGCGAAGCTGAGTAACTGTTGTCGCACAGCATGGCGTTCCCATTCGTTCTCCAGACTAAGCTGTCGAAATATGAACAGGGCAGGCAGCCCCCCACGCTAGAATTCCTCGCCCGGCTACGGGCTCACTCGGGTAAAAGCATCGACTGGATCATTACTGGGGAAAAGCAGGCTCTCTCATCACTGAACCGACAGTTCGGTCCTGCTGCTTTGCCCACTGACTGTCGCAATAATCTGTGTAACACCCGCTGGGCCAACGCTAGTCGCCAGACCACTGCTGCTGATGGTTGCAATTGACGTGTTGGAGGATGACCACGTCACGCTTCCGGGGTTAATGGTCTGACTCGTGCGGTCGCTGAACCAGCCGACAACCTGATACTGAACTGTGCCGCCTGATGGGAGATAGACCGTAGTATTGTCTGCGACGGTAGAGTCGGCTGGATAAACTTGGATACTCTCTAGGTGATTCCCAGAACTACAGCCGATGGCCGTCAGGGTGACTGCGAGAACGAGCCATGACATTTTGGTGTGAGACAAGGCACGCACGAAGCGAAGGCCGGAATTCATTTACAGTTCTCCTACCCTTTGGTCTAAATGCAATTCTAAGGCCATGGGGTGAATCCCCGCAAGACCAGTGTTTTTAGTGAACGTGGCCGCATGGGTGTGCGCTTTCGTACACAGTTGGGAGAGGCACGCAGTACAGTTTGGGAACTCGCCCCCGAATTTATGCACTCTCCGTCGTCTCTTGGAATGCGAGCCATGCCAACACACTGGACTTCCGGAATCGCAATCACATAGGCAGACGCAACACGGGAATGGGGTTGTCGTAACGCACCCGTCCACGGCGGCGAGTCAGATTGTAGATGCTGGATTCCTTACACTTCAGGATTGCAGCGAGGTCAGATACGGTGAGCTAACGCAGCAAAGAACGTGGTCTATCAGCGTAAGGCACAGAAAGCCAATGCCGAAGTACAGGCACAACTCCGAGCCATCACAGCCCCCGGTCCAGTTAATCCAGAACATCCCAAACAAGAGTTAACAGAGGGGGCGAGATTTAGCGGAACGTTGTTCCCGCTAGTTACGTCCCAGTTGCCTATCGGCCTCGGTGGTTTGGCAATCAGCGGGCGCTAGGGGGTCTACTCACCTTGCCTAGAAATCAATGCCAGCACGGAAAAACATAGGACGGTACCGGCAGGGGCGACAGCGTTGGAGCCTTTTGTAAGAGCCGAGGGTAGGAATCCCTAGCCAGAAGGACTCAGAACTGCCCCAAATGGCCCCAAATGCGTTCCAGAGGCATTCCAGAGGGGTTGGTTATGCGGATTTACATGGTAGCAGCGGTAATTTTTTATGGATCGAAGAGAGGCAGGCCCGTCGGCGACAGCCATGCGAAAAAGGAAATACCAACTTTTCCTGAAAGGTTTGGGACGAGCGTCTGTTTAGGTCGTAATCCTTTAGGATCGCCCATGGGTGCCACTGTATCCCACGCTTGAGCCATTCACGAAATCAGCGAAGGAGCCTAGCCTGTGGGGGAACAGTTCTGGGAGGGTTGTTCAGGAGCGTCCCGTGACTCGATTGGGTCAGGGATGCTTTCGTCTCTCATGACACAGTTCGCAGGATTATCAGTTGTGATGCTCATCACGTTCCCCCGCCCCTAGTGTCACGGCGTCAGCGGTGAGATGCCTTCCCTGCAGTCATCTGCCTATCAGGAGTTTAACAATGAAGTCTTTCGTAGCCGTGCTTCTTTGTCTCGTAGTCCCCGCGGTGTTAATCGCCTCAGATTCCCGACCAAGTTTCAAGGTTCAGTACGATGGGGGATCGCTGCAAAACGTCAAAGCGGGCTCCGACCTGAAGCTTTACAAAGCGGGCTCCGACCTGAAGCTTTACGTTGACTCAAATTCGGTTCGACTCATGCGAGGGAAAACCGAGATTGCAAACATCCTTCCCTCGTCCATAACCGAAGTCAGTTATGGCCAAGACGTTCATCGGCGAGTGGGTGCTGCGATAGGCCTTGCGGTCGTCTCTTTTGGCATCGGCGCATTGATGGCGCTTACTAAGTCCAAGAAGCATTACGTTGGGCTGACGTGGGCCGATGGCGAAAAAAAGGGCGGCTTCGCTATGCAGTGTGACAAGAATGACTACCGAGGAGTCCTTGCTGCGCTGGAAGGAGTCTCCGGCAAGAAAGCAGTGGATTCAGAAGCCATGACCGTAAAAAACTAGGTACGGTGGGGCAACAGCGTTGGGGCTTTTGTAAGTGCCGAGGGTAGGAATGGTGGCCAGAAGGACTCAGAGCTCCCCAGAGGGCCCCAATTGCATTTACAGAGGCATTCCAGAGGGGTTGGTTATGCCGATTTACATAGCAGGCGGTGGCAATTCCGGCATGAAGAATGAGAGCGGCTTCTTCAAATCGGCTGGGGCAGACTGCCACGTTATGAGACGGAGGCCTCAGGAAGCTAGGCTTGGATGCAGATGTTGCTTACATCAGGAGGCAGATCGAAAAGCGCATCAAGGTAACCGGGCCTAAATTCCGCGGCCCAATGGAGGTCACGCGTGCCAACGCATAATCTTGCCAAGCTTCTGAAAGGCAACGAAGCAAGGTGGTATCAGAGCGAGAGAAATTCGGCTGTGTTGTTACAATCCGTGGTCTCGGCCAGGAGCGGAAAGCCACTTTCGGGTGATGATATCTGGCACCTCTTGAGGCTTACGTGGTGTACAAAAGCCAATGACGATTGGAGGAGACTCAAGGTTCCGGCACTTCTTCATTTCTTTCCGCAAGACAAGTCAATTCAGAAGCCTTCAAGAGACGCTACCCTCCGAGACGTCCTGGATTCCGTATCGCTGCCGAAAAGAGTCGCAGAGGCTGCTGCAAAACGCACTGGCAACATTGACCTGTACAAGGCGTACAGGAATTCATCGCGAGCTTGGTGCAAAGGCCACGTAACGGAATTGCGCGAAATAATCCGAAAGGCTGCACGTTTACGGGCTAATGACCGGGGAAGATTGGCATTGGCCGAAAGAATTGATGCCCTGCCCAAGGTACCCACTCCATCAGGAGCTAGGCACAAAAGTCCGGGCGATGTCCTAACGCCATTGGTTGCATTCCTCGACCCGCACAGCCGTTTTCCGCTCATAAATCAGAGAAAGGAAGTGCAAGCTCTACTTCGGGAATGGGAATTGCGTGGACGGAACCTGAAGGAGCAAGTACAAGGGGTGATGAGAGTAATCGGAAGGTTCGGCATCTCCGATGCCTTCATGCTCGATGTGCTTGCCGACAAGATTAAGGAGATTGCCCCCAAGCTGAACATCCCGGTCGCGGTCAAAATCGTTGCGCCCAGCTCAGGTTCAGCGTTACCGCTCTTTGATACGAGTGAACGCGAGTACCTCCGTCAAGCTGTCACGATTCGCTACCGCAATCGGCACAACAAAATGACCACTGCGCTGAAGAAAATCCTGCATGGGTTCAAATTGACTCAGGGAACAAACCCCGATTGCCGCTGGGATGTGCTCATAGAGCGCTACGATACAACCGGGTGCGACTTGCTGTTAGAATTGAAGCCGGACGCAGGAAAAGCCGCAATTCGCATCGCAGTCGGGCAAGTCTTAGATTACCGTCGATACGTACCGCGACCGGCAGCAACTGACTTGGGATTGTTAACAATTGGGCCCCCTGACAAGAATTACCGCCAGTTCCTCTCGGAGTTGCAGATTTCGGCGATATGGTTCACGGATGAAGAATGTGAGGCCCTAGATGGCGAGGGTGTTGCTTGGGAGGCGCTGCAAGAATCACTCAGCACACTGACGAAGGCGTCATAAGTAGAAGCTATTCACGCTCTGGTCCGCATGGAAGGCTGCTCGACACCGGTGCGGATTTTTCGTTTTCCGCAACCATTCCCCCCACCCGAACAATCCCGATGGATTATGTTTCGCCTAAAGCACACAAGGGGCGGACTCAGTTGGCGGATGGAAGTTCAGTGGCAGCCGTTCCGGGGTGGACGACAGAGTGGCTGAGCCGGAGATAATCTCGGCACGGCGCTGCAAATCAACTTCACGTAGCAACTTCGAGTGCGAATTTCTAAAGAATTCATCTTCATCGAGGCACGAGCTTTAGGTTGTCCTCACCTCCCGTGGATATCGGCAAAAACGCTGTATAGCGGCACTGGATAAGGCTTTCAGCGGATGGTGGAAGCACAAAGCTGATGGCGATTGCGGGTAAAAAATGAGGCAACAACAACATGGCGAAAACCCGGAGTCCGTGAACGGACTTTCAGAGCAGCGGAGACGAAATTAACCGTAGCAACCCGAGCGTCAGGAAGCGGACTCACTGACGAAAAAAAACAGAAACAGAAGAGATGGGTATCAAAGATCGGTTACCTAGCGGGTTACCCAGCGGTACTCGTGTAATTAGCCGATCCACCAACCGTCGCCGTAGAGTAGTGGCAGGAGGGAATTATGGCTTGGCTATTCTGGCAACAGGCGGGAGTGCTCTTTGGATTTCTCTGCCACGTGCTTCCTTGGTTCTTTGTCTCGATATTGGTTATCTCCATATCCAGAGGGTTCTATGAAGAATTCGGGCCCAAGCATTGGAAGATTTCCCTCATGACCTTGAAGTCATTTGAACGGGGTTCGCTAGAGATTTCGGATAGCCCGACTTCGGTGTAGCACTTCATCAACACCGTAAGGAGGTCAGGAGCAATTACGGTGATGATGATCCTGCGCCAGCTTTCACATTATGAGCGAATTTATAACTCTGTTGAGAAGTAACCGCCAGCCCTGAGACGAAGCGCTACGATCAAGATTGTCCCTTCTACTTATTTCCCCGCATACCTCTGGAATAGGCATAAACACTGACGTCTGGCACCGTCCCCAAAACTGCGAAAGTTAAGGGAGTGCGTTTTCCGTAAAATAGAGTATGGAGCCAGGAACTTTTATGACGCAGGAAGAAGTAACAACTACCCTAGTGCACAGTCACCCAGTAGCTATTGGTATAGACCCAACGGTAGAGAGGGAACGTAGGTACCCAACGATAGGGAGTGGACGTGGAACTCAAAAGAGGGCGGGGAAAGTTTTCCCGCATCTCGTAGACCAAGCGGCATTCGTGGACACGATCACGATCTCCGTTAATTCAGCTCAGAGACCTCGGCTGGATGAAATCGCCGATCAAAAGAATGTCGGAATCCTATCCCGACGGAATAACTATTCAAGGATGGTCACCGGCAACTGGACGGTCACCGGGAATCCCGTCACGATACTGTATGGGAAAGTCAACCGTTACCCTAGAGTTCCGCCCTGCAGCGTCACGATTAGATCAGAATCGATGCCCGTGACCGGTGCTCAGGTCAATAAGCTGGTGGAATCCATTTTCCCCAGAGCAACGGATGGTCGGGTCTCGAACGTCGAGTTGACCTTCGACGTCTCCAGCTTTTCCTTCTCCGACGTTCTGCGGTCAGCCGTGTACCGGGCGGTCCAGACCACAGAGTTTGGCGACGAAGCGAATGGACGAACCTTCTACATCGGCTCAGTGAAGTCGTTCTGGTTTGCCTGTATCTACCAAAAGCGGGAAGACGTTCTTCGACTGGAGCTGAAGCTGCGGCGTGGGTTCTTATCATCCAAGGGTCTGAACCACCCCGACGATCTGGTCGGCTTGCGGACGTTAGAGTTGTCGAAGTTATTTTCATTGCGTAGGTTCTCTCACTCTCGGATCACCACTGCCACAAACGGCTGGCCAGAGACCGCACAGGATTGGTGCCAACGGTCTGCCAAGAAGCCCCTATGGTTAGTCAATCGCATTCTGTCCGGCAATGGATTAGTCGCCGATCGCTTGCTTCCCAAATCCCGCAACCAACTGCAACTGGAATCCATGCAGCGACTGCTGATCTGGTAGGTTCCAGAGCCAGCCGATATGCCACACTTCGGCAGCACCGAAAGGAAAGTAGGAAACGCTAACGGGGTGGATGCCCATCTATCTGCAGGATGCGAGTTCTCGCTCTCCGGGATTACACTTGTGATCTGTGAACCCGATCAAAAAGGTGCTCGAAACCCCATCGACGGAGAAGCCGGAGCTGCACCCCAAGCAGTTCTTCGAAACTATCGCCAACAGCTTGGCGGAGCATATTCTCTCTCCGATGGGGGAAATTCGTAGCAGTAAGTTCGTGAGGTTCGCAAAGCAGGTTCTTACGATAGCGTATTCCGTGTCGAAAAGCAGAGACTATATGACCCTTCTACAAGAAGGGGAACATCCGACACGTAAAACGAGGATGCAGCTTGGTGGGGCAAGAAAAAAGATAGAGCACAGTTTGAATTATCTTCGCGAGGGGGAGAAAATTACCACGAAAATGGGGGAGCTGCATCCGGGATGGCTAAATTTTGAGTATCCACGGAAGGCTCTTGAGCGCCTGCACACAGACTTGGGGCATTTGGAGGCTACCACCGCGGCTCTGATTCCCCCTAACCGCAGGACGAGAAGTGAGTCCCTTCTGGCACCGGCAAATCCTTACCAGCTCAAGGACCCAGAGTTCAAAGTCACTCCCAAGTCATCCCAGGTTATGCATCGGACCGTCGAGCTGCTGGACGTGGAGATCGCGAAGTTCACCCGCGGGAAGGTACCTCCACACCACGTGGACGAATTTATCTCCGACTACCTTGACGCTCTCGGCTGGAGGAGAGTTAGCCCTGCAAACGTGAAGACGATTCGAAAGCAATTCAAAGATCAGAAAACTTTAACTCCTCGCTGAACCTTCCAAAGCTTCCCACCGTCCGATAAAGCCGTAACAAATTGCCTGCCTGATTCAGAAGAAGTGTCCCAATTTGTTTCTTCCCAACCTTGCCCCGTTTACCCAACACTGATCCTCATGGGCAGTGGCGCTTGGCATGATGCGTTGAGATTAAGTCGGGCGACGCCAGTTTGCACACTTTTTTAGTTTTTCGTTGAAGGAGGCCTGATGGCCCATAAAGACACTTTGATCGAACAGGCGACCGCGCTGATCGAAGACCCTAGATTTATTTTTCGTGTCGGCAAAAAGATTGGGGAGTTAGGGATGGTGCACGAATTCCGAAATCGGTTGATTATTTTCCTTGCCTGCTTAACGATGTTCCTCCGTAACAAGGTTTCGGTGTCCGCCACAGCCCCCTCAGGCTCTGGAAAAAGCACGTTGATGGAAATTCCTCTTAAAGTTTTTCCCCCTGAGTGTGTTGTGCGCCGTGCCAGTTTTAGCCGAAAAGCGCTTGCGTTCGGTCAGCAATCACTCGATAAGAAAATCCTTTATGTCAACGAGTATTCGGGCAGCAGCGAGGCCCGGCAAATGCTCCGCATCCTGCAATCGGAGGGCGAACTGGCCCACGAGTACACGGTGGGCGGAAAAACGAAGGTTGCAAGGCGATCAGGGTCCCCAGTCGTCCTCACCACCACAGCTGACGAGGTGATTTCAGAAGACGACGCGACACGGTGTCTGACGATTCGCGTTAGCGAAGCTCCAGACAAGATTTTGGCGGTGCTGAAGGCATCCCTCAACTCCAGTAAGAACGATGTTGAGCCCGAAGACGCTGAGCCGGGATTGGAAGTCTGGCAGCAGGCCATCCGGTTGATTGGCGAAAGAGCTAATAATCCGTTCGAATTTCCAAGTTGGCTGGAGTTCGTCGCCGAACAACTGCCGCGGGACAGGGTTAGGGTTCAGAGAGACTGGAAGCGATTCCTTGCTTTGTTGCAGGCGGCTGCTCTTTGCCGTCCGCAGCTTCGGTCGACTAACGAGATTGCCATCTCCGACTACTGTGTAGCCCATCGCATTTTGGGTTCAGCTTTCACCGCCACTGCGCACGCGGTGAATCAAAACGAACTTGCTATCCAAAGAGCTGTCAAAAAGCTATCGGGGGACGAGCGTCGCCCGGTGGCGATCAGCGACCTCCGTAAACATCTGAACTGGGCCGATGGCGCGGTCTATAAGTACGTGCGGATGGCTGTAAAACACCGGCTCGTGGAGTTTGAACCGGGAACCCGCGAAAAAAACGTCAAGCGGTTACTCCCGACCGACGCTGTCGTCGGAGACTTCCTGCCCGATCCCAAAAAAGTTCTGGAGCACATCGGGATTGGGAAGGGCAAAACCACATACATCAACCCTCTCACGGGGGAAACTGTGAGCTTGTAAAGTCCGAGTTTTGAGGCGATTTCGAAGAAAGCGCTCCGATCTTGATCCGAACGTAAGAAGCAAAGGGGAGCATAGATGAAGTCTACCAAAAAAATATTTTACGTCGACGGCGCAGGTGCAGATGTTCACGGTAAGGGTTCTGGTTTCGCTTGGGTACGCAAGGACAAGGAAAAACAGCGAGTGCAGTGGATAGACGGGCTCACAAATAACGAAGCCGAATATTGGGCCCTGATTGATGTGCTGCGATATCTCGCTCGTGGCAGTCACGCAGTCATTTTCACCGATTCTCAGCTGGTCGCCTATCAATTTTCGGGACACTATCGAGCCCATAAGCCGCAGCTCCAACTGCTTCTGTCTCGTGTAAACACGATCATTTGCGAAAAGCGTTTGGAAATCGAGGTTCGCTGGATACCGAGGGAGAGTAATGAGGCGGGCGAGTTGCTGGAGCGATAGCCAGCGGTTTCCACGAAGAAGATTCGCATGGATTAAAGGAGCGCTCAGTCTTTTGTGGGGAACACTACTTTTAGAGGACGAGGAGAAAAACGATGTGTGAAAAATTCAGTGCGGTTTTTGAACGGCGCAACGGAAATATCGAAGTTTTTTCCATCCATCATTGCCGCAACGGCTACAAGACGTATCTCGGCATGCTAGACCTCGCGGAGGAGTTCGACTATGAAGGCAAGTATGTTTTCAACCTCGACACGCCGAACATTGAGGGGCCCCTACACATCCCGGTCAACGTGCTCCGAGAGATTGCTGACTACGGGACTTCAAGCAAAGCCGATTTGTCTGATGTTGCAAGGTCGAAGAGAAAAAATGAAGCGAGGAAAAGGAGCTAAATGCGATGACCAAGGCAGAGGAGTTCATGAATCTAAGCGCCCAGTCGGAATAAAACATGCTAGACCAACAAAAGTTCGGCAACCAAACCACGACGGCGACGTGGGAACTGATCGACGCCAAGGAACTGGCGAAACGATGGAGTCTCCCCGCGTCATGGATTCGTGAGCAGACGCGGAGCCGCGCTGCTGATCCCCTGCCCCACGTCCGGTTTGGCAAATACGTACGTTTCCAGTGGCTGAGTCCTGAACTGGAGCGCTGGCTGAATCGCCGTCGCAGCAATGGGAAAAGTTAACCCTCCTTGACTCAGGGGGGTAAGATCAGCTTTGGGGGTAAGCTGACATGAAGCGATCAGACTTTGTGAAAGCTGGTGCTGAAGGGGGACGAAGAGCCGCATCCCGGATGACCGCGAAGCAGCGCAGCGCACGTGCTAGAAAGGCAGGCAAGGCTAGACAGGCGAAAGCTAGGAAGGCGAGCGCATGAAAAAGCAAAACGGTTACATCTACCGGAGAGCCGGTTGGTGGGTGCTTCGGTATCGGGAAAACCTACTCGAACGTGGCCAGATCGTGCGTAGGCAAATGGCTAAGCAACTAGCGCCTATTGCTCCCGAACATGCCCGCCTGAAACGTGCGCCCGACAAAGTTAAAAAGATGGCTGAGA
Source organism: Candidatus Sulfotelmatobacter sp. (assembly GCA_049515395.1). Lineage (GTDB taxonomy): Bacteria > Acidobacteriota > Terriglobia > Terriglobales > Acidobacteriaceae > Sulfotelmatobacter. The sequence continues at coordinate 9,770 of JBEKUD010000191.1, forward strand.
AATTCTTGCGGCCTCTCAACGACAACGAAATCAGACCAGAGGCAACGCAGACCATCGCCGCATTTGTTGACGGCCTGTTTTTCCCTGAACTCAAGGAACGTGTGCGGCAGAGCACATATCGCGGGTATCTTGCACGCTGGGAGGTGCAATTGAAACCGCGCTGCGGTGATATGCGCTTGCGCGATTTCCGGGTACTGGCAGGGCAGCAAGTTATTAACGATATTCACCGCCAGAATCCCGAGATGAAATACAGCACGCTGGGCCATCTCAAGAATTTGTTGAGTGTGATTTTCGATGAAGCCGAGCGGCTAGAGTTGCTGCCTAGGGGTGCAGGCAATCCTATCAAACTTGTGAGGCTGCCGGACGCGCAGGAAGATAATGAAACCCACTCCTACGGTCTGCGGGAAGTCGAAACCATGCTTGCCGTCCTGCCGGAACCGGCGGCGACGGTGTGCGCCGTGGCTGCATTTGCCGGTTTGCGTAGAGCTGAGTTGCGGGGCGTGCGATGGGAAGATTACGACGGTGAGCAGATCATGGTCATGCGCTCAGTCTGGGAAGGATTCACGAACGATCCAAAAACCAAGCGGAGCAAAGCACCGGTGCCAGTCAGTACTTGTTTAGCGGGCAAGAGGGGTAAAGTCCAGTACTTTGGGCTGAGAGGAACAGAGGAGACTCTGAAGAAGAGAGGAGACCGGTTGGAATTGCTGGCGGCAGGTTTGCAGAAAGCTGAC
>JBEKUD010000192.1:0-8582 GCA_049515395.1 Candidatus Sulfotelmatobacter sp.
GCGCATCAGGCCATAAACCAGCCAAGGCTGGCGGCCCAGTTCCGCCGTCATCCATCCAGCGGTATTGGCGATGTAAGGGAATGGCAGGGCGAGCAAGAGAATCCAAAGCATCCAGCGGGCGGAAAACAGCTGGTTACGCCACAACAGAATCGCCGCGGCCAACATGATCGCGATGAAGATGGTTCCTAACCCAACCATGATGTGGTAGCTGTAATAAAGTAGCGCAATGTTCTGCGGCCACTGGTCCGGAGAAAATGAGTCGAGGCCCTGCACGTTGGCCTTCCACGCGCGGTAGGTTAGAAAGCTGAGCGCCTCGGGAACTTGCAGCGGGTTGTCGATCTGGCGCGTCTCCACATTTGGCTGGCCTAATAGGACCAGCGGTGCGCCCGATTGGCCTACGAACAGGGCTTCCATCGCGGCAAGGGTTACGGGTTGGTTCACAGCAATCATCCGGCCCTGGCCATCGCCTGTGGGAAACAGCTGCAACACGCTGAAAATCAATCCTGCGGCCACGCCGACTTTTACGAAGATTCGGGCATGCGCCTCGAATTTTCCCCAAAGCAGATAGAACGCGCCGATCGACGACATGACAATCGCGCCGGTGATCACCGCTCCGCTCATATTGTGCGCGTATTGCCACAATGTCCAGGGATTCATGAGAAGGGCCCAAAAACTGGAGAGTTGCAGCGATCCGTCGGCGGCCTTGGCGTAGCCCACGGGATGCTGCATCCACGCGTCGGTGGCGATGATGAAGTAGCCGGACAGCCAGGATCCTAAAAAGACAGCCACCCCTGACCACCAGTGTGCGCGCGGGCTGAGCCGCTTCTCTCCGTAAAGAAACAGGCCCAGAAATGCGGACTCTAGGAAGAAGGCAAACATGCCTTCCAGGCCCAAAGTTTGGCCAATTACGCCTCCGGCGTAGCGGGAAAAGTGCGACCAGTTGGTGCCAAACTGAAATTCCATTGGAATGCCGGTCACCACGCCGAGCAGGAAATTGATGCCGAAAATCTTCGCCCAGAAGCGCGCGGCCTGATTGTAAGTCTCGTCGTTACGGCGAAGACCCATGGTCTTGAGCACCACCATCAACGGCGCCAGACCCATGGTCAACTGCGGGAAAAGATAGTGGAACGTAACGGTGAACGCGAAATGAATGCGGTGAACAAGGAGAGCGCTATCCATAAAAAATCCTGACGAAACGTTAGGCTAGCCGATCACCCGGTGGCCTGATGTGACGAGCGTCACGCCAGCTGTGAATTACCGTCTCGCCTTGCGCCGCCGTTCCATCTCAGAGCGCCGGATTTCGCGCCGCCTGCCGGCGTCGTCATAGCGACGGCGCTGCTCATCGGTCTCGGGTATGACCGGAGCAACTTTCAGGTGGTTGCGGTCAGCGTCAACCGCCACAAAGGTCAGGTGAGCCGATGCGACATGCTGTGATTTGTCCGCAATGTAATTTTCTACAAAAACTTTCACCCCTACTTCCATCGAGGTTTGAAACACACGGTTTACCGACGAGCGCAGAATGACCAGATCCCCGACCCTTACCGGCACGAGGAAGTCGATGTGATCCACAGAGGCGGTGACCGCGTAACTTCGCGAATGCCGGTGAGCCGCCATGGCGCCCGCCAGATCGATCCAGTGCATCAATCGGCCGCCCAGTAGCGCGCCGAGGGGGTTGGCATCGTTCGGCAGAACAATCTCCGCCATTTCAGATTGCGAGTCGCTTACCGGTCGCGGCACCAGCATTTCTTTGTTCATTCTCTTTCTCTACCTTTATGTATTCGGTTTTCTTAGTCAAGCGTGATCGCCGGAAAAAGTATAAGTCGGTCAGGTCCCTCGCGCCGGGCTTCCCGTCCACTCCGCAACCGACGAAGTTACTTCCTGCCTTTTCCTTTTTTCGAGATACAAATCGAGAAAGCACTCGGCCATACGCTGCACCCGGCTGTCGTGATGGCGCTGGTTCCAACGACTCTGTGCCGCGTCAAACTGCAGAATCCCGTGCTCGGCGGGGCGGTGGTCCCGCTCGCACACATAGCGAAGCTGAATGAGCCTGCCAGTGCCGCTCGTCCCATCGCCCAAGGTTCGGGCGCCGAAGCGGACTGAATCCCACGCTCGCTCTTGCGGCAAACGTTGACAAGCTTGCGCGTAGCCAAGGTTGCAGAACTCCTGCAACTCGTTGGGCGATGGAAGCTCGTCCTGGTGGCCTGGAGCCGTGCAGCGCCCACTCCAGCCGCATCCAAGCGGAAGACGGTTTGCGTGCAGCCAGGTCCCGTTCTCCAACTTCTCCGCCGGCATGAAATATGGACACGCCACCAGCAACCTCCTTCAGAAAATAATTTCTTGGGACTGCCCATTCTACTCATCACGCTCGACGCAAGCCAGTGAAACAGCAGCTACCCGGCGCGGATAATCCACCATCTGTAGTAAGCTCTCCTAGTTGTCGACTCTTGGGAGTCCTCGTTGGGAACTAGGAGCTAAGAGCTAGAAGCTGATTTTATGGACCGCATCGCCGCGCTGAACGAAATTCTGACGCAGGATCCGAACGACACTTTCGCCCGCTACGGCTTGGCCATGGAATACTCCAAACAGGGCGACCTGGATCGCGCGCTCGCGGAATTTTCGATTCTGCTGAAAGCCAATTCCGACTACAGCCCTGGCTATTTCATGGCGGCTCAGACCCTGGTTCGTGCGGACCGGCCCGACGACGCAAAGAAGATGCTTACCGATGGCATCGCCTCCGCCCGCCGCACCGGCAACCTTCACGCTCAGTCCGAAATGGAAGCCATGCTGGAAGAGCTGGGATAAATAACTTCCTTCCGGAGTCGCAGAACATGATCCCTGGCGTGCCGCACTTGAACATTCTTCCGAGCCCCAGTGCGGAGATAGGCCTGACGCCCTACGACCAAGCAGCATTCCCAACGTTTCGGCAGGTTTTTGAGGTTCATGAAGGGTCTCCTCTGATCCATCTCGTGCCGGACCCGGAGGAAGAATCCGTCGCGATCGTCTTTGAAAACCGTTCAGGAAAAGCAATCACCGGTCTAGGTTACCGATGGATTGTTACCGACGACTTGGGCAAAAGTCATACCCGAACCTGTTTCCGTGATAGCTATCTGGTGGACGTGTATCGAGCAATGGCGGAACCAGGATCGCGTCACCTGGTTACACCATCGGGGATGTTGGACGAGGCTCTGATCGAGCACGTACTCGGCGGGGGAGGCCACATGGGATCCGGATCGAAAACCCGTCCCTTCGACAACATCGTCGAGATCACCTTCGAGATCGACCTGATTTTGTTTGACGATGGAGAAGTTTCCGGGCCCGACCCCGATCGCCATGCGAGAGAGTTGCAATGCCGGAAACCGGCGGCGGAGTTTGTCGCCAAACAGATCCGACGCGCAAGGAGCGCAGGTCTGGATGTTCAACCCGTGCTGTCAGCTCTGGCAGAAATTCCGTGCTTGGGACGCCTAGGACAGGCGCACAGTGATCCTCTGGTGCAGTGGACCCGGCACTACGCACAGGACTATTTGCGTCACATGAAACGAACCGGCAGTGGCGTGGATTGGGCCGAGGCGCGCCTTCGCCATCTCGAAAATCGGCCCACCCTTTCCAAATTCCACCGCCGCCAGGATCCTCCTCACCCTGTGTGATCAAAGACGAGGACGTCGGTTGAAGCATCATCCTGCCATCCGGCTCATTGCCCACTCCACCACTGCCGGAAACAGTTGATAAATTTTCTGTGGCACGTACATCGTCCACGGCACAATCACTTCCCGCTTCTGCTTCAGATATCCCTGAAGAGTGGCTCGGGCCACGCGGTCGGCGGGGATTCCCTTCACCGATCCCGGACGCACGCGATTCAACTCATTTCCCCGCACTGCATTCTCGCCAAACGCAGTACGGACATATCCCGGACAAACCGTCAGGACGTGGATTCCATCCTTCTTCAATTCGATGCCTGCCGCCTTGCCGATGGCATTCATGGCAAACTTGGTTGCGCTGTAGGCTGCGTGGTAAGGGATCGGAATGTGCCCAGCCACACTCGAAATGTTGATAATGGTCCCGGCGCCTTGCTGCCGCATCAGAGGTATGACTGCCTGCATGGACGCCACGGCACCGAAAAAATTCGTTTCGAACATCTCCCGGCACGCTGCCATATTCATCTCCGCCACGGAGTCCAGCAATCCATGGCCGGCGTTGTTCACCCAAACGTCGATCTTCTGAAAATGGTGGAGGGTCAGGCCGATGGCGCGATCGATTTCCTCGCGGTGCCGCACATCGCAAGCCAACGCAAGGGTCCGTTCGCTGTGCCCTACTCTTGCTCGCGCGGCCTCCACGCGGGCGCCATCGCGGGACAGCATCACCACGGCTGCGCCTCGATCGGCAAAAACCTTTGAAATCGCTTCCCCGATTCCCATGGAAGCTCCGGTCACCACCACGATTTTCCCTGCAAGTTCCATAGCGCGCTTTTATTCCTCCGTAACTTGTGAAGTCAAGCGCTGCGGTACAATCATGAGCAGCCGGCTGGTTTTCGCGCGGATTCCCGCGCCCACGGAGATTCCTTGTCCACCCTGATACCCCTGTTCCCGCTTGACGTCGTATTGTTCCCCGGAACTCCGCTACCCCTGCATATCTTCGAAACGCGTTACAAGGAAATGATCGCGGAATGCCTGGCTAAGAATCTCACCTTCGGGGTGGTGCGTGCGATCGAGCAGGGTTTGGCTGAAGTGGGGTGCACCGCCGAGATCGTCACCGTGGTAAAAGAATATCCCGACGGCAGGCTCGACCTTGTTACCGAAGGGCGCAAGCGCTTTGAAGTGCTGGGCGTGAATGAGGAGCGCGCTTTCCTGCAGGGCGAGGTGCGCATGATCGATGACGAACCCGGCCTGCCGCCGCAGGAAGATGCGGAGCGAGCCATTCAATTGCACTCCGAATTGCTTGCCATGGCGGGCGCGCAACAAGATCTGGGCGCCGTCGATCCTTCGTTGATGTCTTTCTACCTGGCCGCGTCGCTGCCGCTCGATCTGGATTTCAAGCAAAAGCTGCTCTCCCTGCGCTCTGAGGCGGAACGACTTCCCGTACTGATTACGTATCTCGAAACGCTGATTCCGAATCTGCATCGCGCCGCGCGCGCCCGCCAAAAGGCCGGTGGGAATGGCCACGTCCACTGAAGGTCGGCTTTCGGGCTTCGGGCTTCGACAAGCTGGGCACGTAAGCGCTACCCTTAGTACCTCTGCACCTCCTGGGTTAGAAAGTCTTGCCACGGATCAATCTGCCGAAAGCCGGACGCCGGCCTCCGCTTCTCACTCGCTCTTCCGCGTATAATCCAGGAAAGTATTTTCCTCGGGGGTTCCTTTCATGAGTCTTCCTCGCACGCTCGGCGAATTGCGCCGCAGTCCTTTTTCCGAAGAACGTTTGCGCACACGCCGCGTGAAAGATGAACTCCGCGAAAACCTTATCGCCCGCTTGCGCCAGAGCGATGACGCCGGCATCTTCCCCGGCATAGTCGGTTACGATGACACGGTCGTACCGCAGATTGTGAATGCCGTGCTTTCACGGCACAACTTCATTCTGCTCGGCCTACGAGGTCAGGCCAAAAGCCGGATCCTGCGGGCATTGACGACGCTGCTCGATCCTCAGATGCCCTACGTCGCCGGCTGCCAGATTCGCGACAACCCATACGCGCCCATCTGCCGCCGCTGCCGCGAAGAGGGCGCACGCCTGGGAGATGCCACGCCGATCTCCTATCTCTCCCCTGAAGACCGATACGTGGAGAAACTTGCCACGCCCGATGTCACCATCGCAGACCTCATCGGGGACATCGATCCCATCAAAGCGGCTCGCGGCGGTCACGAACTTTCCAGCGAGTTCACGGTGCACTATGGACTGCTGCCCCGTGCCAATCGCGGCATCTTCGCGGTCAATGAACTTCCCGATCTCGCCGGAAAAATTCAGGTCGGCCTGTTCAACATCATGCAGGAAGGCGACGTGCAGATTAAGGGATACCCCATTCGCCTGCCGCTCGATCTGGCGATCGTGTTCAGCGCGAATCCCGAGGATTACACGGCTCGCGGCAAAATCATCACGCCGCTTAAAGACCGCATCGGATCTGAAATTCGCACGCACTATCCGGCAACCGTGGACGAGGGCATCGCGATCACGGCGCAGGAAGCCTGGACCAGCCGCAACGGCCAGGCGATACATATGCCTACCTACATTCAGGAAGTGATTGAGCGCATCGCCTTTGCCGCCCGGGAAGACAAGAAGATCGATAAACGCTCCGGAGTCAGCCAGCGGCTGCCCATCTCGGCGATGGAAAATGTGATCTCGAACGCCGAACGACGCGCCATTCGCAACGACGAAAAACTTGTGGTGCCCCGGGTTAGCGACGTCTACGCGGCGCTGCCCGCGATCACCGGCAAATTGGAGCTGGAATATGAAGGTGAAATGAAAGGCGCGGACTTCGTGGGCCGCGAACTGATTCGAGCGGCCATCGCGAAAACTTACGACGAATATTTCACGGGCGCCAACGTGCAGCAGATCGTGCAGTGGTTCGACCTGGGCGGCGAGATTCAGTTATCCGATTCGGTCTCCGCCGTGGAAGCGCTGCAGAATCTGAAAGAGATTCAAGGCCTGGTCGACAAGCTCGGCCCGCTGGGCGTCTCGCAGAAGGAAAGTCCGGAGCAGCAGGTCTCGGCCGCGGAGTTCATCCTCGAAGGCCTGCACGCGCATAAGCGCATCGGCCGCAACGAAGAACGCGTTTTCAAAGCCGGAGAGAAAAAGCCTGAGCCTCGCGAGCGCGAAAAAGGATTTGAGAAAGAAGAGCAGCCCTACCGGCAGAGAAGACAGTTCAATTAGTGGTCAGTGACGAGTGGTCAGTGACGAGTGGTCAGTGGTCAGAAAGATCAATCGTCAACTTACTGACCACGAATCACTGACCACTTGCCACTGCTTTTATGAAGCGCATTCGCTACTCCAAATACGTGCCCGATCCCGCCGGCGAAATGAGCCTGGAAGACTTGCTGGGCGCGCTCTCAGATTACCTGCTGCAGAGCGGCTTCCAGAGCGATATGTGGTATGAAATGCCCGATGGCGAGAAGACACTCGACGACCTGAAACGGGCGATCGAACACGCCCTGATGGATGGTGACGCATTCGACGATGACATGCGGGAGCGGCTGCAACAGATGGCAATGGATGGTGAGCTCGACGAACTGATCGAAAAACTGATTGAGCGCATGCAGCAGGAAGACTACATCTCGATCGACCCGCCGCCCGATCCTTCACGCCCATCCGGTGTTGGCGGACAAGTCGGAGAGAACCAGCAGCAAGCTAAATTCGAAATCACCGACAAGAGCCTCGATTTTCTCGGCTTCAAGTCGCTGCGCAACCTGCTCGGGTCGCTGGGCAAATCGAGCTTCGGACGCCACGATACGCGGGATCTCGCGACCGGGATCGAAGCCAGCGGGTCTTCGAGAACCTATGAGTTTGGCGACACTCTGAACCTCGACATCACAGCTACGCTCTCGAGCGCCATACAGCGCGAAGGCCTTAGCCTGCCGCTGAACATTGAGTACTCCGATCTGCAGGTGCACCAGTGCGAGTATCAATCTTCGTGTGCAACGGTTCTCATGCTGGACTGCTCGCACTCCATGATTCTCTACGGCGAAGACCGTTTCACGCCCGCGAAAAAAGTTGCCATGGCGCTGTCGCATCTGATTCGCACGCAGTATCCCGGCGACTCGCTCTCGCTGGTGCTGTTCCATGATTCCGCCGAAGAAGTTCCGCTCTCGCAGCTCGCGCGGGTCAAGGTCGGCCCCTATTACACCAACACGCGGGAAGGCCTGCGGCTGGCGCAAAGAATCTTGCAGCGTCAGAGAAAAGATATGAAGCAGATCGTCATGATTACCGACGGCAAGCCCTCCGCCCTCACACTTGAAGACGGACGCATCTACAAAAATGCCTTCGGACTCGACCCCCTGGTCGTGAGCCAGACGCTCGAGGAAGTTTCGAAGTGCAAGCGTGCCGGCGTTCTCATCAATACTTTCATGCTCGCGTCCGATTATGGACTGATGCAATTTGTGCAGAAGGTTACGGAGATGTGCCGCGGCAAAGCCTACTTCACCACGCCGTATACGCTAGGGCAATATCTGCTGATGGATTATATGTCGAGAAAAACCAAGACAATTCATTAACCACGGAAGGCGTCGATTACGAACTTCGCCACGCCTCCGTTCGGATTTTGACCATTCCACGGCCTAAAAGCGCCTGCGCTTGCATTCCCGACTAAACTGTCTCCCTGGGGAATCCCCCATCGATAAGGAGAATCACCGATGAAACGCATCCTCGCCGTTACGCTGTTACTCATGTCGTTCGCCGCGGTAGCCTTGGCCGACGGACCTGGCCTTCCGCCGATCAAGACGGTCAAACCGCCCAACGTAGGTCTCGTCCTACTGGCCGATGGACCTGGCCTTCCACCGATCAAGACGGTCAAGCCACCTAAGGCTGGTGTCGTTCAGCTGGCCGACGGACCTGGCCTTCCACCGATCAAGACGGTCAAACCGCCCAACGTAGGTCTCGTCCTGCTG
>JBEKUD010000193.1:0-8492 GCA_049515395.1 Candidatus Sulfotelmatobacter sp.
GCGGAAATGATTCGAATCTTAACGGGCTTTCGACCGGAATGATCTGGGTTTGAGTGATTAGCTTTTTCAGACGGCGGAATTCGAAGCCTCAGCGTTGATTCTGTGTTTGCCTGCCACCGAGAGGATAGAGTCCGACCGCGCCAATCAAGAAATTTATGCACCCGAGCAAATCTTTCATGGTGTTTCTTTACGGATTCTTTATGCGCGGTTTTCTATCGTGGCAGCGAGCGGAGTTGAGTTCTTGCGCACATTCCTTGCCGTTGTCCACTGCGTCGTGATCATCGGTAGGAAATTCATCGATTGGATTGCCACTTCTTTTCAACTTAAACTTTGGCCCCGCATCAAGATCAACTGCTTAGCGCCCGTTTGCCCCGGGCCGTTCCATCTTGAAAAAGGCTTTATGTGCTCTTTATGAACTTTTTACCCGCTCTTTATGAGTCTTCGAATGTAATCAAGGGTTGCGTCCCAAGAAAAGCGGCGGGCAAACGCCTTTGGCCCCTAGATTAGACGACTGTCATTCACTGAAAGGAACCGGATTTCAGACGGAAAAGGATTCTAACTTGAAAATATGAGAACTTTATTGCGTAAGACTATAGCGGCTTCACACTGCCTTCCCATGCTTGTTTTGAGTCTCGCTGTGGTTCAGGCTCCGCGCAGTTTCGCGCAGACTCAGGCGCGACCAGATACGCAGACGAAGGTGGCTGCCCTCCACGAACCTTCGATGGACGGGACCGTCCGCGACGGAGGCGGGGCCAGCAATTCCGCGCCGGCCGGACCAGCAGCCGCGCCCGACCCGGAAATATCTCCGGCGGTCGCGAAACAGTTCGCGGCCATGCAGGCGGAGATCGAGCAACTCAGAGCCGAACTGAGAGGCCGTAGCGCAACTGAACCTGCGTCGCCAACTCCCGGAGGATCGACGACTTCTGCCGCGGCCACAGTACCGGTGAAAGTTGCGACGGCCCCGGCCACAACAAGTGCAGCTCCGGCTGTATCGGCTGCGCAATCGCCGAGCGATGCTCCGGCCGCCAAGCCTGCAAAACAGCCGCCGAGCGAGCCTTTTGCCTTTGCCGACTGGAGCTGGATGAACGGCAGCCCTCACAACAAGGAACCTGTTTGGGATTCGAAGTTCTTCACCCCGGAAATCAGATTGGACACTGACTACGTCAGTAGCTTCAATCATCCGAAGGATGACACGCTGGGCGGATCGACCGAGATCTTTCGCTCCAACGAAGTCCAGGTAGAGCAGATCAGCTTCGGCGGCGACTTCCATTGGCAGAACGTCCGCGGCCGGATCTTGACTCTAGGAGGGATGTTTTCAGTAACGACGCCGAGGAATGACGGCAGCGTGGGACGCGGCCAATGGGACCTTCGCGGTGCCTACAAGTACTTTGGCGAAGCCTACGGCGGGTACCACTTCAACGTGAATCACGGGCTCAACGTCGACGCGGGAATCTTCGTTTCCTACATCGGTCTCTTCAGCTACTGGAACTTCGACAACTGGGCGTATCAGCCTTCGTATGTGTCGTCCAACACACCCTGGTTCTTCAATGGTGTGAGAATCCAGTGGTTCCCTACCGAGAAACTGAAGATTGAGCCTTGGATCATCAATGGATGGCAATCCTATGCCAGGTACGGCAACGTGCCCGGTCTGGGAGGACAGATTCTGTACCGTCCGAATGCGAATCTTTCGTTCGTCTTCAACAACTACGGCATGGGCGAAGATACGCTGGGCCTTAACGGCGCCCGCTCCCGTTTACACACCGACAACAGCGTCGAGTACAAGTACTACGACCATCCGGAGAGGACTCTCGACAAGATGGCGTTCTCCGTGACGGGCGATCTGGGATGTGAATACGGTGGAGGAGTGAGTTGCCTCGGGGACAAGAAGACGGCGGGCCAAATCACAGCCTACAAGCAGGTGTTCGCGGGGTGGATGATCTACGACCGCACATGGTTCAAGAAGGATAAGTATGCCATAACTCTCGGAGGCGGTGTGCTGGACAATCCGGGCCGCTATCTGACGCTGCTGCAACCGATCAATGGAGCAGACGCGGTTTCCGGATCGCCGTATTTTCCAGTGTTTCCAGGGTCGGTGTACAAGGCCTGGGACAATTCCGCTAGCTTCTATTACATGCCCAGACAGTACATTAGTTTCGTCTGGGAGTTCGGTTATCGCCACGCGAATCAGCCATATTTTACGGGGCGAGGTGGAATAACACCTCCGAACGGCAACAATGGATCCCCCGCCGATTACGTCTGCAATGATGGAAGCTCGACCGGGTTTGGGTGGGCCGTAAACCCATCCAACCCCACCGACCCAAACGGCGCCAACCTCGGCCTCGCGCAATCGACCTGCAATGCGAATTCGCACGGCGGCCTTTGGACCCCGGATCTGCGCAAGGATGAGCCCAGTATCAGGATGGCCATCATGGTGAAGTTCTGATGTCGAATGCAGGCTTCCTCAAAGGGAAGCCTGCATTCACGCGGAAGCATTTCAAATGGAGGTTGATTCATGCTTAGGCTTCGGCCCATTGTTCTCGCCACCATCGCACCGGTGTTAGTAGCTGGAATTGTGGTAGTGCATGCCGAGTCACAAGGAGGGAAATCGACTGTAGCTACTCCAACGCCGGCGGCGGACGACACTGAAAAAGAGGCGAAACTCGCCGCCGCAACCGATGCGGCAAAGCAACTGTTGCTGGTGATGGACACGAACAAGAGCGGCAAGGTCTCCAAGGAAGAATGGATGAAGTTTATGGAGGCAGAGTTCGACAGACTGGACACGGACCACAAGGGACAGCTGGACGTTAAAGAGTTAACGCAATCAAGGGTTCGGGTGCGTCCATTTGTCGGCAAATGATCCGGGAGAGTTCGTCAACTTACTTGGGAAACGCAGCGTAGACACGCACACTCGCGACACACCAATGAAACACAGAAATCTGGCAGTCGGTCTTCTTCTCGTCTGCATGCTTCTACCGCTGATGCTCGGCGGCTGTAACGGGCGTGTCGACGCGGCGGCGGAGGCGCCGCCGCCCGCAAACATCGTGCCTGGAGCGGACTCCAGCCTGTTCACGGTGGATCATCCCGAGCAATTTCCGCTCGTGGCCGCCGTCGAACGTCCCTCGACCTCCGAGTTGGTGGTCACGGGGACCGTCACGCCTGATGTCGCTCGCAACGTCCCGGTGGTTTCGCTCGCCTCTGGCCGCGTCGTGGCGATTCATGCGCGACTTGGCGACACCGTGCAAAAAGGCCAGTTGTTGCTGACCATTCGAAGCGACGATGTGGCTGGCGGCTTCGACGCCTATCGCAAGGCTGTGGCCGATGAACTTCTCGCCCGTAAGCAGTTGAATCGAGCCGTGGACCTGTATGCCCACGGCGCCATCGCACAGCAGGATCTCGAGGTCGCACAAGACGCGGCAGATGACGCCAAGGTTACGCTCGAGACCGCGACCGAACATCTGAGACTCTTGGGCAACGATCCGGACAAGCCTATGGGCATCGTGGACATAGTTGCGCCCACTACGGGCGTGATCACCGATCAGGAAGTGACTAACGCAGCGACCGTGCAGGCCTACTCATCGCCGAGCCCGTTCACGATTTCCGATATCTCTTCGGTGTGGATTGTCTGCGACGTGTACGAGAATGACCTGCCGAATGTCCGGCTTGGCGATGCTGCGGAGATCACCCTGAACGCGTATCCCGGCCGGCCGTTCAAGGGAAAGGTCAGCAACATTGGAGCCGTCCTCGACCCCAGCATTCGCACGGCCAAGGTTCGCATTGAAGTGGAGAACCCCGGAATGATGCGGCTCGGCATGTTCGCAAGGGCAACATTTCGCGGTCAAACCACAGAGATGCACACCATTGTCCCGGCATCTGCGGTACTGCGTATGCACGATCGCGATTTTGTTTTCGTTCCCGCGCCCGACAAAAAGTTTCGCCGCGTGGAAGTCGTCAGCGGAGACGTGCTGACCGAGAACACAAATTTGCAGGAAATCAAATCAGGCCTCAAGCCAGGGCAGCAGGTGGTTACGAACGCGCTGGTTTTGGACCACGTGCTCGCTCAATAAACGGATGGTGAATCCACATCCGGCCTCGCGAGTACGGCTCATGGTGGACATCCCAGCGCAGTGGCCGTCAGGGACAGCTGAGCCGGTGCATCGGCAAACAGGACAGGAAAAGGAATGATTCGGGGCCTCGTAGACTTTGCGCTGAATAACAAATTCGTCGTGCTGGCCATCGCAGTCTTGCTGGCCGGCTGGGGAGCGATCTCGTTCCACAACCTCCCCGTCGAAGCCTATCCCGATATCGCCGACAACTACGTGACGGTCATTACGCAATGGCCGGGCCGCTCTGCGGAAGAGGTTGAGCAGCAGGTCACGATTCCCATCGAGATTCAAATGTCGGGAATGCCGCACATGACTTTTCTGCGTTCCGAATCGATCTTCGGTCTGTCGTTCGTGATCATGATTTTTGACGACAGCTCGGTCAACGACTGGAACCGCCAGAAAGTGCTCGAGAGACTAACTCAGGTGAACCTCCCGCCGGGACAAAACCTCCAGCCGCAAATCGGCACCGACTGGAGCACGACCGGCCAAATCTACTGGTACACGCTGAGAAGCACGAATCCGCGCTATGACTTGATGGAACTGAGGTCGATCGAGGACTGGGTTCTGCTCAAGCAATTCAAGTCGGTTCCGAATGTCGTGGACGTTTCCGATTTCGGAGGCACGGTACGCGAGTACCAGGTGCGCGTCGATCCCAACAAGTTGGTGTCGTACGGATTGAGCATCGGCCAAGTGGAGCAGCAGCTCGCCAATAACAACATCAATGCCGGCGGCAGCTTCGTGGAAGTCGGCATGCAGCAGATGAATGTCCGCGCACTAGGCCTCTTTACCCGCGTGCGCGACATCGAAGACACCGTCTTAAAGACTCAAACCGGCACCGCCCTGCGAGTCAAAGACATCGCTGAAGTCACCCAGGGTCCGAAAATCCGGCTCGGCCACATGGCGAGATCCAATCACATGGAGGACGGCCGCATCATCGACGAGCCCGATGTCATTCAGGGTGCCGTGCTGATGCGCAAAGGCGCCGAAGAACAGCCCACCCTCGATGCCATTCACAAGAAAGTCGATGAACTCAACAACGGCCTCCTGCCCCCGGGCGTGAAGGTCGTCCCCATGCTCGACCGCAGCGATCTTCTCTACTTCACACTGCATACAGTGATGCACAACCTGGCTGAAGGCATGATCCTGGTCAGCGTGATCCTGTTTCTGTTTCTGCTGAACCTTCGTGCCGCTCTTATTGTCGCGCTGACAATTCCATTCTCGCTGCTCTTTGCCTCGATCTGGCTGGACTTGAGCCACATTCCGGCGAACCTTCTCTCTCTGGGCGCGCTGGATTTCGGGATGGTAGTGGACGGGGCGGTGGTCATGGTCGAAAACATCGTCCGACACATGAGCCGCCTGAACAACGGGCATGGATCGGCGAGCAAGAAAACCCCAGCGGAGGCGATTCGCGAAGCTGCGCACGAAGTGCAGCGGCCGGTCTTTTATGCGATCGCCATCATCATCACTGCTTATATGCCGATCTTCACGCTGCAACGCGTAGAGGGCCGCCTCTTCCGGCCCATGGCCTGGACGGTCGCCCTCGCGCTACTAGGCGCCATGACATTCTCGGTCCTGGTCGCGCCCGTGCTGGCAGGCATATTTTTCCGCAAGGGCGTCCATGAACGGCGCAACCGCGTGATGGATTATCTGACGGAGCGCTACCGCGAGCGATTGCGCTGGGCCGTTCAGCATCGCTGGGTCGTGGCTGGTGTTGGCATCGCGGCTTTGGCCGGAACGCTTTACTTAGGGTTTGGTGGCGTCATTGGCGCGGAGTTCTTGCCTCACCTCGACGAAGGTGCCATCTGGGCGCGGGGCACTTTGGCCAATAGCACAAGTCTCTCGGAAGGCGAAAAGTTCACCACCAACGCCCGCTATGTTTTCGCGTCTTTTCCAGAAGTGAAAACAGTCGTGTCCCAGACCGGCCGCCCCGATGATGGAACCGACACCGGGGGATTCGGCAACACCGAGTATTTCGTCGACTTGAAACCTCACGACCAATGGCGCCCCATATTTCACAAGAACAAAGAGGAACTGATCGCCGCCATGAACCGTGCGCTGGAAAAATATCCAGGCGCCATCTGGAACTTCTCCCAACCCATCGAAGACAACGTCGGCGAAACCATGACTGGCACCAAAGGCTCGCTTGCGCTCAAGATTTTTGGCGACGACCTGAAAACTCTGGAGCAGGAGGGCGAGGAAGTCACTGCCGTTATGTCCGACATTCCGGGCATGCATGACGTCAAGCTCTTACGCGATTTCGGCCAGCCGAATCTCGACTTGACGATCGACCGCCGCCAGGCAGCTCGTTTTGGAATCAACGTCACAGACATACAAGACGCTGTGCAGACCGCCGTGGGAGGCAATGCGGTGAGTCAGGTGTTGATCGGCGAGCAACGCTACGACGTGGTCGTTCGATACCAGGCTCCTTTCCGCAACACTCAACAAGCCATTGAGAGAGTTCGTCTGCTCTCACCCACGGGTGAACGCGTGTCCTTGGCGCAATTGACAAGTGTGGATGTTAAAGACGGCGCCTACGACATCTTCCGCGAAGGCAACACCCGGTACGTAGCGGTGACGTTCAACGTGAGAGGACGAGACCTCGGCACAACCGTCGAGGACGCTATCAAGCAGATCGGCCAAAAGGTGAAACTGCCGCCGGGCTACAGCCTCGGTTGGTCGGGCGAATACGAGAGCGAAAAGCGTGCGGAAGCGCGGCTGGCCCTGATCGTCCCGCTGACGATCCTCGTCATCTTCATCATTCTCTACACCATGTTTCGCTCATACAAATGGGCGCTTCTCATTCTGTTGAACGTCGGCCTGGCACGCGTCGGAGGCTTTCTGGCGCTGCTCGTTACCGGGACGTACCTCAGCGTGTCCTCGGGCGTCGGTATGTTGGCACTCTTTGGGGTATCGGTGCAAACCGGCGTGATCATGCTCGAATACATCAACCAACTGCGCGCTCGAGGTTACTCGATCCAGGACGCTGCAGTCGAAGGCGCGGTCATGAGGCTTCGCCCCATCATGATGACCATGCTCGTGGCTACTTTGGGACTGCTGCCCGCGGCGCTGTCGCATGACATCGGATCGGATTCGCAGAGGCCTTTCGCAATCGTGATCGTGGGCGGACTGATTTCCGATTTGCTGCTGAGCATCATCCTGTTACCCACGTTTTATGTCTGGATCGCAAGAGACGGCGATCAACTTCCACTACCGGAGGCCGCCCTTGAATAGTCTTGCACTGCCCCGGAAGATCTGCCCCAAGAAGATCGGGGCCAATGTGATCGTCACCGCAATGCTGGCGTGTGCGCTGGCCAGCCCGGCATTCGGCCAAAGCACCGGACCGACAAGGGTCACGCTCGACGAAGCCATCCAAATGGCGCTCCAGCACAACCACAACCTGCTGGCGGCGCGGACCACCGTTCAGCAGAGTGAAGCCGAGGAGACGACGGCAAATTTGCGGCCCAACCCGTCTCTGTTTACTGATTGGGAGTACCTTCCACTCAACCATTCTGCCCAGAACGCCCAATATCTGCACGACTCGACCGAGGGCGATCTGGGCCTCAGCTATCTGCTGGAACGCGGAAAGAAGCGGCAGCACCGGCTACAAGCGGCCAAAGATATTACCGCGCAGACACGCTCTCTGGTGGCCGACAATGAGCGCGGTCTCACGTTCAATACTGCCTCGTTGTTTGTGAACGTGCAACTCGCTGAATCCACACTCGAACTCGCGGAAAAAGACTTGAAGAGTTTCCAGAAGACGGTCGACCTCAGCCAACTGCGTTACGACAAAGGCGCCATCAGCGAGGACGATTACCTCAAGATCAAACTGCAGCTGCTGCAGTTCGAGACCGACTATCAGCAAGCAGAGCTGGCAAAGGTCCAGGCATTGTCCGACCTGAGACAGCTGCTTGGCTA
This sequence comes from Candidatus Sulfotelmatobacter sp., assembly GCA_049515395.1. Lineage (GTDB taxonomy): Bacteria > Acidobacteriota > Terriglobia > Terriglobales > Acidobacteriaceae > Sulfotelmatobacter. The sequence goes on from JBEKUD010000193.1 coordinate 8,019, forward strand.
CGAGTCCGTTTCTCCAGACTACGATGTGGCAGGGCCGTTCGACTACCAGCCACTGAAGGGAAATCTGGAAGACTTTCAATTGAAGGCTTTGCAGAACCGGCCCGATCTTCGTGCCGCTCAGCAAGGCGTAACCGCGGCTACGAGCCAGTACGAACTACAAAGAGCGATTGGCAAGCAGGACGTCACCGTCCAGGGAAACTATTCGCACGTCAACGGGATCAACGCTGCCAGTTTCTACGAAAGCATCCCGCTCCCCATCTTCAATCGCAACCAAGGCGAAATTGCACGAACGCGCGTCGCGATCACACAAGCGCAAGAGCAGGAGAAGGCCACCAACGGCCAGGCGCTCACGGATGTGCGCGATGCCTACGAAGGACTGCGTGTGAGCGACCGCATCGTCCTGCTCTACCGATCGGGTTATCTCGACGTGGCCCAAAAAGACCGGGACATCGCCGAGTACGCCTACCAGCGCGG
>JBEKUD010000194.1:0-8426 GCA_049515395.1 Candidatus Sulfotelmatobacter sp.
CCGGAAGCTGGTGCATCTGAGGTTCTTCAAGGGCGGCGGGTGAAAAAATGGATCACTTGCACTGTTTCGTGGCGGTACTCCTGTTCCAGGCGTGAACATCAGCTTACCTCCAAAGAAAAGTCGTACGATCCGCACAAATTTGGCCACGCCCTCATGAGTGCGTTTACTCCAACGTTGCTTGCGGCTTGAATATGGGTGGAGTGGAGAAGAGCCTGGAGGATTCGGACTTGCGTTTAACCAAAGCCAGTTCGTCAAAGTGTTACATCACGGCTCTTCACCAGACCCTTTGTGACGAGATCCTCCAAAGCATCCTGGAAAGTCCAGTTATCCACATTGATGAAACCACGGTACGTCTTCGAAAACAGAAACAGATCGTGGCTCATCCACGGCAGCCCCGCAATTTGTCAAAGACTTCCTCGAAAAAAGCGAAATGCGCTATGTGTGGGTTATGACCACCATGGACAAGGTCTACTACTGCTACAAGTCATCTCGTTCTCAGGTGTTCCGATCTCCGATTTCTACACGGCCTATGATTCTCTCAAGTGCGAGCAACAAAAGTGTCTCGTGCATTTGGTGCGCGACATCGATGACGACCTACTGAAGAACCCGCTGGACATCGAACTCAAAGGCATCGCCCAAGGGATCGCAAACACAAGCGGTCAGTCGTTCGGTTTCTGGAGGCAGTGGCTTCTGCCAACTTCTTGTCGCCGCTGGCCAACAAGTAGAAGAAGCGATTTCAGAAGAGCGGCGAAAAGATGTTCACGTTCCTAGACCATGACGGCGTGCCGTGAACAACAATGCCGAGCATGCCATTAACCGCTTTGCCAAGTACCGCCGCGACGCTGATGGTCGCTTCGCGAAACACTCACTGCAGGAATACCTGGTGCTGGCAACCGTCTTGGAAACGTGCGAGTTCAATAACCTGAATGTTCTGAAGTTCGCTCTCGAAGGAAACGATGTTGGAGGGTCTGCTCAGAATGGCCGGCCCGCGATCTCAAGTCCTCAGTAACGCCGCATTGTTGAGCGAAATCGCTCAGCTCCAGGATCGTCGAAACAAGAAGAATTCGGTTCCTTCCGGTTTGGCCGTCAGATCGGCATAGGGGCCGCGTTCGCCCGCGCCCATTGTCTGGATTCTGTTCGATTCCGATAACGTCATCGCCCCTCATTGCCATGTTGCGATGATCTTTCCAACGCAGTCGTTTTATAGGGACTTCATAAGAGGTGTTCTCAGCGATGTACTCGATTGCAAAAATTTCACCGAGATCCCCAGAGCGAATAGCTTTGCTCTCGGGCAGTTTTTGGACGCACAAATTCTGCTACTGCCGCTTTTCCAAGGCGTTCGAGAATGTGCGCAACATGTTCCTCGGAGGCGTAGTGTGCAGGGATGATCGTGGCAACTTTATCTTGGGCATCAACTAAATGGTCGTCGGAACCGGAAAGCACTTTGAGGCCATGTCCGTTCACGACCGCATCCGCAGCATCGCACCATTCGTCGAATTCGATCATGATCGCTGCAATGCGTTACGCAATTCACCGAGCCTGGGAATGTCCAGCGGAAAGCCGAAAGGCGCCCTCACCGGGTTGATGTTCTGCATCTTCGTGCTTTTCGCCTTTTCCACTGCTCTTTATCCTGCCTGTCTTGCGGAACTTCCCACACTACACCACCACTGTGAATCTGCAAATGCTCGCTGCCCGGCGTGCGCACCTTCATTTCACTGTCCACGCGCTTTCGCAGTCGCCTGCTTCATCGACCACCGCACCCGTTCCGCGATGAATTCCGCGAAGGGCTCGATTTTCATGTCGATGCTGGCGCGATCCAGCGCCGCCAGATAAACGTCGCGATCCTCGACCCGGATGACCGTCCACGGATAGCCGCCCGAGGCCAGCATCGCATTCATCACAAACCGTGCCATCCGGCCGTTGCCGTCGGGATAAGGATGGACATAGCCGAACAGCCAATGACTGAGAACGGCGCGGACGCCCGGTTCTGTTTCTGTTTCGAGCAGATCGAAGAGCGCCGGCATGGCATCGCGTACGGCCTCCCAGCGCGGCGGCACATACCGCGACGTGCTCAGATAGACCGCTTCATTCCGGTAGCCCGCGAGCGCCCCGGCCTTGATCAGGCCCGCCTCCACGCAGGGCTGGAACAGTTCGCGGTACCAGTCCTTGTGAGCCGCGCGCGCCAGGTCGCCGGCGTTGCCGCCTGCAATCACTTCGCCGACGGTATCCTTTACTTTCTGGAAAGCCTGCCAGTAGCCGCGCGCCGCCAGCGCGTCGCGGTTCTGGCGGTCGTCGTCGTGGTGAGCGGGGTCCCAGTCTCCCTGCTGCACCCTTTCGATCAGCGCCGGCGTGACGCTGTAGCCCTCGATCGACAGCGAGTGGTAGGCGTCGCTCTTGTAAATGTCATCCACGAAGCGCAGATACTCTCTCCTGCTTTTGGGAAGTCCGGGCGCTTTCGGGAACATCTCAACAACCGCGCCCCGCATCGATTCCCACATCGCCTGCATGCGCCCGACAATGGGCGCCGTGGCGGCGGGTAAAACACTGACGGATTGCTGCGCTGTGAACGGATCGCTTTCGCGCACGTCGTATCCCGCCGCCTTCATCGTTTTGACGATCTCGTCAGCGATCCGCGGCCGGCCGATGCGGCGGAACGCTCCGGCGAGCTGCCCTGCTTTTGCCGAGCGCCCGCCGTTCAGCAGATGGTGCAGCACATCCGATGCGTCGCGAATGCCCGCCAGCACGACCTGAGCCTCGATGGGACTGCGCGTGAAGAAAGCTTCCGGAGCCTTCACCAGTGCTGCCGCCGGGGAAAACAGCCTCAGTCCGTCCTTCACCGACACGTCCGCCGCGGGCGGCATCTCGCGCTGTTTGAGGTCATAAAGTGATGTGTGGAACAGCAGGTCCATTGTGTGGTTCGTGGCCCTGGGGCTGTAGACCACCACCTGCTTCGGAATCACGGTGTTCTGCGCATGGAGAAGCAGCGACTGCTCGGGCGAAAGGTACCACGCATCGTCAAACCGCTCCTGGCAGTAGCTGGCGCAGAATTCCCAGAATGAGGCATACCAAGGGGTGCTGTCGCCCGCGCGCGCTCTCGGTCTGGAGGACATCAGCCAGCCCTTCATCACTTCCCGCAGGAAGCCGTTGCGCAGCAGCCGCTCCCGGTGCGTGCGGCTCAGCTCGCTCGACCGGAAAACGCGCCGGCCGCTCTCCTGAAGCGCCTGAAGCGCGGCGAGCGATTCCGCCAGTTTTTCGTTCGGTTTGGGCATTGTGAGGTCCCGGTGACCCGCGTTGTTACAAGCTTATTATGCCGTGCGTAAACAAGCATATCATGCAGTACGTGTACAAGCAAATAATGCTGCGCAGATACAAGCCTATTCCGCGTGGCCGGTGCCCCCGCCTTACCCAGTCCCGAATTTCTTCATTGCTGCTCAAAATGCTTAGAGGAGCAGAGACGAACAAAAGACGAATATAATAAATTGCCATCGTGGCTCCCAAAGCCTGCACCGTCGTTTTCCACGACCTGAACGACACCGCGCACCAGCTCGACGTGACGGCGGAGACGCTCTACGAAGCGGTCGCCCAGGCCCTCGCCATGGTGCGCGGTCACGACTGGGTCGGCGACATCGGAGGCGGGCTGACGACGGTCACCGTGAAGGTCCGGAATCCCGAGATCACCCATATCGTCAAAATCCAGGATTTTGAAAACTGGCTGAACAGGGGCTGCAAGAGTCCGGCAGACTTGGTGCTGAAAACGAGGCTGCGGCACATGCTAGGGATGGACAAAGCATAATCTGGTTCACATTCTTTGTGGTGTTGTTCCTATTGGGACTAATGGCGGGTATATTGCCCGAAAGGACGATCTCGCAGCGGACACACAACCGGGAGCAAGAAAATCGCTGACATCAAGACTTGGTCCAACATTCTTTTGCGCTGCATATTTTGTTTTCTCAATACCTCCCGTTTGAGGAAATCAAAATACTGTGTGCGCTACGGATCGGGTGTGATCGCAACGATGGTGATGACGGGAGTTCGTTTCTTGCCCTTCGTTTCATCGGGGCCGTAGTGCAAAAAAATGCGGTAAGCGCCGGGGGTGTTGTTTTGAGCGTACGCCTCGAACACTTTCTCGCCATTGGCACCAGTCCGGGAGGTGAACTCGTGCGTATTAAGGCTTGGATGGTGTGGGTCGATTTCCAGGTAACCGATGGCCTTCCGAACCTGCACGAAGATCGCCGCTTTCGCATGTTCGAGCGCCTTGTACTGCTCATCTGCCGTGGACGTGAATTTGATTTTCCGTTGCACGCCTATTCCTTGGCGTGCTTGGCAAACGAGCCGCGATAGACGCTCTTCCCTTCCGCGGACTCCCTCAACCCGGCCTTGACCGGATCGAGAATGAGTTGGCCGAGGGTATTCCGGCTTCCCTAGTGGGCGCGACACGAAGGGACCAAAGATTGCTGGAGTTCGTCACCATCGCTACACTGTTCAAAATTGATCGCCCAAAATTGACCAGTCTTGTAAATGGCTTCTGGGGTATTCTCTTCTTCGCGCCATGAAAAAGGAACTCAGGCAAAAACAGGCCCTCGCCGTCCGTTGTCCGACTTGCGGTGCTGCTCCGGGGCAGAAGTGTGAGCTTAGTACTGGCCAACCACGCACCAAGCCGCATCGCGACCGCCGATTGATAGGAGCGGATTTGAGCTGACACCCCGACGATCAGCCCACGACTCGTCCGGAATCGTCGCTGCAGCGGTCAATTTTGAACATCTCGACGGTGTGCCTCTCGATGGATACGATTGCCGGCGCTGGCCAACTTCTTGAATTAATCGGGGGAGCAGACGCGAATGGCGAATAAACGTACTCTCGGCTTCAGTCCCGCAGATCTCCGCAAAAAGTTCCGTGCGGGAATGACTGTCCGGGACTACCGAGACAAAGAGGCTGTCTTTTCGCAGGGGGATACAGCTGACGCTGTCTTCTACATCCACAGCGGCACGGTGAAGCTCACGGCGGTCTCCACGCGTCGCAAGAAAGCGATAATCGCCTTCCTCCAGCGGGGTAGCTTCTTTGGCGAAGGCTGTCTAGCAGGGCAATCTCCGCGGATTTGCACGGCGAGATCAATCGGGCAGTCCAATATCATTCGACTGCAAAAGGCAAGCGCGGTTCGCACGCTCAAGCGAGACCCGAAGTTTGCATCGTTGTTCGTTGAATATCTGCTTTCCCGGATTATACGAATCGAAGAAGATCTGGTAGATCAATTCTTCAATTTCAGCGAAAGGCGACTGGCTCGGGTTCTGTTGCTATTTGAGCAAATAGGCAAGGAATCAAAGCCGCACCACCCCCTGAGGGTAAGCCAATCGACCCTGGCCGAGATGGTCGGTACCACCCGCGCTAGGGTAAGTCAATTTATGAATGGATTCAGGAAGAAGGGCTTTATCAGCTACAACGGCCGCTTGAAGGTAAACAGCGCATTGCTCACCGGCTTCCTGCAAAGCCGGCCTATGTCCGTCACGAAATCATAGACCCCCAGACGGCTCGCCGCTCTCATAAAACCCGCACGGGGCCCGCCATGAACCTCCGAGAAAGAGCGAGAGGATATTGGGCGTCAATTCCAGAGTTGGCCTTGGGGGATGATCCTAATTGTCCTGTTTGTGCTGTCGCTCGCGTGCATGGTCTCATTTCGAATGTTGAATTCGTTCGTCCGAGGATAGTACGCCGTGGTTGTATCAATCAGATTGCATATTTGCGCATCAGAATACGAATCACTCTGGAATCATTCCGATTGTCCCCAGCCAAGTCTCCACCAACTGAGGCCATCCCGTCACCGGAAGCTTCGTGCGCCGCAGCCCAAACGCATGGCCGCCTTGCGCATACAAATGCATCTCCACGGGAACCCCAGCCTTCTTCAGCGCAGCATAGTAAGACAGCGAGTGCTCTACACGGTCCACGGGGTCATCCTCATTCTGCAGCAAAAACGTAGGTGGCGTCTGGCCAGTGACATGAATATCCGGATTCAACCCAAGACTGTTAGCGGCAAGCGACAGATGCCCCGGATAAAGAGCCACCGCAAAATCCGGGCGGCAGCTTTCTTTGTCGGCCGCATCCACAGCCGGGTACAAACGCTGCCCAAAATGCGAACTCATCGCTGCCACCAGATGCCCGCCTGCCGAAAACCCAAGCACGCCAATCCTGTGCGGATCGATATGCCACTCCGCGGCGTGAAATCGGACCAGCCCAACCGTCCTCTGCGCATCTTCTAACGCCATCGGTGAGTCTGGATACGGTCCTGATCTCGGATATAGTCCCTCGCCCGGCACGCGGTACTTCAACAGCACACACGCGATCCCCTTGGACGTCAGCCAGTCACAGACCTCCGTGCCTTCAAGATCGATGGCTAGAATCCAATAGCCTCCGCCAGGAAACACGACCACCGCCGCGGCCGTATTCCGTTCCTTCGGCGCATAGACTGTCATCGTAGGCCGCGAGACGTGGCCCACCTGAACCCACGGCCGCCCGGCGACCAGAGGGTCCTCCACCGTCGCCGTATCCTCGGGCCCCGCGACAGGCTGCGCATCGGGCACCGCCCCCGGCCATATCGGCACCTGCGTATGTCCCGGCGATGGCTGCCAGGCAGGCGTCTGCGCGCTCAGACCGCCAAACGCAAACACAACACAGAGAGCAAAGATCAAGAGCTTCATCACAATCCCCACAGCTTAATATAACCAGTCACTGCCGGAAGCCGCCGATCGGAAACTGCGGGTAGGTCATGGCAATCGGACTTAACTTTTAATCAGCAAAGCTGTTTTATGTCTCCTATTGCTTCACGAATCGTTCCACCTGAAAGGATGCAGCCATGGCAAGAGGACGGCAAGTGGTGGATGTACGGTGTGCGTCCTGCGGCTATTGCTGCATCGGGCGATAACATCGATGAGGCTTTTCGCCAGTTCCGGGCAGCATACTGGGAAATCTTGGCTGACATGGCTCAAGAGAATTCTACTTTCGATGAGTTCGATAACAAAGTGAAACGCTTCTTCAATGAAAGCGATGCCGACGACGAGGATGAACGTTTGTGGGAAGCCGCTCTGGGCGCTATTCGCGGCGGATCGTGCGAACCCCCGGCCCCGTTCTCGAAGCTCCCGCGACGTTCGCCAGAGCAGCAGCCATCTTTCATACGGGTAGAACGGGTCGATGCCGAGGCTAAAGACATACGGCTCACGCCGAGTGAAAATGTTCCAGACGTCTACGCCTATACTCTTCCCAAAGCAGCATAAATGTCAGTTTCCGGCCCCTACGGCGACGTTCTGCGGATGTTGGAAAAGTGTGCCACTGGTTTCGACATTCGCAGAACACCTGAGCGATCCTAACGCAAACTTTTCTGTGGAAATGTGCCGGAAGTCAAACATAAGGAGGGCCGCCACGTCGGCCTTGACTTTTATGACCTTCTCATAGAAGGACACTACCAGGCGCCCCTTTTCGTTGACTTGCCTCCGGTCGCGCCCCTAAGATGTCGTCACTATGGTAGGCTCCGACGTGCTGATCGGCCAGATCATATCGCACTACCGCATCGTTGAAAGACTAGGCGGTAGAGGGATGGGCGTTGGCTACAAAGCAGAGGACACCGCACTTGACCGTTTCGTTGCTCTCAAGTTTCTGCCAGACGACCTTGCGAAAGACGCGCAAGCACTCGAACGCTTCCGCCGTGAAGCAAAAACTGCCTCCGCATTAAACCATCCAAATATTTGCACCATTTACGAAATCGGCGACCACTACGGTAGACGCTTCATCGCCATGGAGTATCTGGAAGGCAAGACGTTTTGAAACATGGGATTTCCCGGCGTCCTATGGAATTGGAGAGGATGCTGACCTTGGAGATTGACGTCGGCTGCCGAATGAAGGGCACAAAGATCATGACCACGAGAGCAGTGTCTAGTCAGTACGACCGATCCGGGTCACAACCTGAAACGCCAGCGGCAGACATAGCCATCAAAGCGGGAGTTGCGAGCAACTAGAAGTTTCGAGGAAACACGATTCTTCATGGAGAACGATGTGGCAAATACGCAGATTCGAAACGTAGCGATCGTCGGTACGGGCTTGATCGGCGCGAGCTGGGCGGCGCAGTACCTGGCAAGCGGTTTTGACGTCATCGCGACGGATCCCGCGCCAAACGCGGAGGCCAACTTACGCAAGCACGTCGACGAGGCATGGAAGTTACTCACGGTCATTGGCCTTGCTTCGGGTGCAAGCCGCGACCGATTGACCTTCACTGCCGATATGAAGGAGGCAGTGTCGAAGGCCGACTTTGTCCAGGAGAACGTCCCGGAACGACTCGTCTTGAAAGCCAAGGTGTTCGCCCAGATGGACGAAGTCGCTCCTCCGGACTCGATCCTCGCTTCGAGCGCATCCGGCATCACCATGGATATCATTCAGTCGGGCTG
>JBEKUD010000195.1:0-15107 GCA_049515395.1 Candidatus Sulfotelmatobacter sp.
GCTATGCATAAAATTCTATGCACACGTAGGCCCGTGTTTTCAATGAGTTGCAGACACCCTTCGATAGAGCGGTGAACGGAATACAGAGAATTGTTGGCGCGAGATCTTGCATAACTCAGGTGTAAATCAACTTCTCGGCGAAATGACCCTCGATGAGAAGATTGATCTCATCAGCGGTGACACACCCTTCCGCACTCACCCGGTTCCGCGCCTCAATATCCCTTTCTTCCAGATGGCGGACGGTCCTGTGGGAGCTCACATTCCAGCACCAACAATCGCCTACGCCGGTGGCATTGGGCTGGCGGGCTCGTGGGATAGACAACTCGCGGTTCGCATCGGCGAAGAACTGGGGCGAGACTGCCGGTCCCGCGGAGCCGTCTTCCTCCTTGGCCCCGGTGTCAACATCTACCGCACACCGATGAACGGACGCAACTTTGAATACTTCGGCGAGGACCCATTTCTCGCCAGCCAGATTGCCGTCGGTTATATCCAGGGCGTGCAGAAGGAGGGTGTCTCGGCCACCGTCAAGCACTATCTCGGTAATAATTCCGAGTACCTGCGGCATGATTCGGACTCCGTCATCGACGAACGGACGTTGCGTGAAATTTACATGCCAGTGTTTGAAGCAGCGGTCAAAGTCGGCAAAGTGGGAGCCATCATGGATTCCTACAATCTCACTAATGGCGAACACATGACGCAGAATCGCCGCCTCAACGTTGAAGTGGCCAAAGAGCAGTGGCACTTTCCAGGTATCATCATGTCGGATTGGGTCGCAACCTACGACACCGCCGCTGCCGTGAAGGGCGGCCTCGATCTCGAAATGCCTTTCGGCGTCTACTACAACCGGGAAACTATTCTTCCGCTGCTCAAAGCGGGAACGATCACGCAGGCTGATGTCGATGACAAGGTCCGCCGGATCCTCCGCGTGGCTATCGACTTTGGCTGGCTCGATCATCCGGCTCTCGATACCAGCATCCCGCGCTACAATCTGCAAGGTCGAGCTGCCTCATTGCAGGCCGCGCTTGAGGGCGCGGTGCTTTTGCAAAACCACAACCATGCGCTGCCGCTCGACGAAACAACACTCAAGACGATCGCAGTGATCGGATCCAGTGCAACCCAGACCGTCACGACAGGCGGAGGCAGCGGCGAGGTCGTGAGCTTCGCAAATACGAATCTGCTCGTCGGTATCAGCAACTACCTGGGCGACAGGGCCAAAGTCCTCTACGCGCGCGGCGTTCGTAGCACCAATCAGATGGCCCACCTCACGCAATTCACTACCGATGCCCAAGGCGTGACCAGCGGAGCAATACACACCACATTTGCCAAGGCCGATCTGGAAGGCGGAGAGACCGGTACGACGATCGAGAGAGCGATGATAATCCCGGGCTCGACGCGGCGCGAACCCGAAGAACAGGAACTGAACGCTCTTACATCCCATAAGAACTCCAGCCCCTATCTGCGGACGACGACGAGCGGCAGGTGGACCGGCTACTACACGGTGGGAGCCGCGGGCACGTTCGAAGTATTTGTTCAGACCGATGGACGGTACCGGCTGCTCGTCGACGATGCCGTCGTCTTCGACAGTTCTGTCGTGCCGAAGGCTATCCTCAATCAAACGGCCATCGAGCTTTCCGCTGGTCCGCACAAGGTCGTGTTGGAACAGTTGGCCACACAGTTCGCCTCGGTTTCCGGAATGCGGGTAGGCATCGTGCCGCTCAGCACCATTGTCGAAAACGATGCTCTAGAGATAGCGTCTCATGCCGATACCGTCGTGCTGGCGGTGGGTTTCAACTCAGCCTCCGAATCCGAGGGTGGGGACCGAAGCTTTGAGCTTCCCGTTGGGCAACAACAATTAATCGATCAGGTCGCTGCGTTGGGCAAGAAGACTATAGTCGTGATTACATCGGGTGGAAGCGTCGATGTCTCGCCTTGGAAAGACAAAGTTCAGGGTATTTTGGCGTCCTGGTATGCGGGCGAAGAAGGCGGCAACGCCGTCGCCCGTCTGCTCTTCGGAGAGAGTAACCCCTCAGGCCACCTGCCCATCGGCTGGGAAAAAAAGGTGACTGACAATCCCAGTTTTAATAGCTACTATCCCGACGCAGGCACTAATAAGATCGTCTACCGTGATGGCATCTTCATGGGCTATCGCGGTTACGAGCAGGCTCATGTCGAGCCACTTTTCCCCTTCGGCTTCGGACTCTCTTACACGACCTTCTCATTCACGAACCTGAAGAGCATTCCGACGGGCGACGGGCGCTTCTCCGTCACTTTCGACGTTGCGAATACGGGCGATCGTGCCGGAGCTACCGTCGCTCAGCTTTATGTCGCCGAATCATCCCCGACGGTACCGCGCCCGGCTAAGGAATTGAAACAGTTCGAACGGGTCATGCTGCAGCCCGGGGAGACCACGCATGTCAGCGTCGAGCTTGGTCCGCGGAGCTTTAGTTTTTATGATGTCAACGCGGCATTGTGGCGCGCGAATGCCGGCAACTACAGCTTGCTGCTGGGCGACTCGTCAGCAAGCATTCAGCAGAAAATTACTATCCAACTACCGAAACTGATCATCATGCCAGGAAGCGACTAGACCGAACTGCGCAAGACTTGTCCCAAGCCGACTTATCATTACCAATCGCGTAGCCGACGCCGGATCACTTCCGTGTGGCCGACCACCCGCCCAGAACGCCTCATACACCCGGGTTCAATAAGAATGCAATTCGGATTGAAGTAGACTTGCTCGTATGCGGATCGAGTTGGATTCATCTGTTTGTCTGCACCAGTCCGGGGGCTCCCGAGGCGGGAAAACTTGTTCAGCTCGGCTTGCATGAGGGACCTCCAAATCAACATCCTGGGCAGGGTACGGCCTGTCGGCGTTTTGCCTTTGCCAACGCCATGATTGAGTTGATCTTGGTGAGCGATGCTGTGGAGGCTCAAAGTCAAAGCGCACTGCGCACCTTGCTTTGGCAGAGATGGTCGAGTCGGGAGGGTAACGCCTCGCCTTTCGGCATTTGCTTGCGGCCTGTCGATTCTCAAGACACAAGTGCACCCTTTCCTTCGTGGGAGTATCGGCCGGCCTATTTACCAAATCCGCTATTCATGAATATCGGCGAAGCGGGAGTTGAGGAGCCGATGTGGGTCTATCTGAACTTTATGCAACGGGTCCAGCGCGAACAGTGGTTCCTTGAGCATCCCATCGGCATTCGCCAGATCACTGGCTTGACTTTGACCACCCCTGTGCCGCTCCGCTCTGCCGTGGCGCAGACCGTGGTGGAGAATGGAATTCTCTCAACCCGCAGGGGAACAACATCTCTGCTTGAAATTGAATTTGATGGCAACCGCCGAAAAGAGCGTGTAGATTTCAGGCCGCAGTTACCGTTCGTCTTTCAACTGTGAACTGACAAGAAAAGTTAAGTGTCATGGTACTCGGCGGGCAACCTTGAAATAATCCTAAAGTAAGAGTAGCCGACCATCCACCAAGAGTCGTCGCATCCTCTGGCCCTGCCTCAGACGTTATAATTACGCCCACGGATGGCTCTAACCTCAGGCGCAAGACTCGGTCCTTATGAAATTCAATCGCCCTTGGGCGCCGGCGGCATGGGTGAGGTGTACCGGGCGCGAGATACCCGGCTCGAGCGCACCGTCGCCGTTAAGATTCTCCCCTCTCATCTGTCTGAAAACCCCGAGGCCAAACAGCGCTTCGATCGCGAGGCCCGTGCCATTTCTTCGCTGAACCATCCCAATATCTGCACACTATTCGACGTCGGCCAGCAGGGTGGAGTCGATTACCTGGTCATGGAATTTCTGGAAGGCGAAACCCTTGCCGACCGTTTGCGGAGGGGTCCGCTTACTGCGGAGCAGTTGCTAAAGTGCGGCAATGAAATCTGCGAAGGCCTGGGGAAAGCCCACAAGACCGGAGTTATCCATCGCGATCTGAAACCCGGCAACATCATGCTGACCAAGACTGGCGCGAAGCTCATGGACTTCGGACTGGCCAAGGCCATACCAACCCACGAAACTCCGGCTTCCGGTTTGACCATGACTTTGTCCGGGCCTTCGGCGGGTCACCCGTTGACCGCTTAGGGCACAGTAGTGGGGACGTTCCAGTACATGTCGCCGGAGCAGGTGGAAGGCAAGGAGGCTGATGCGCGCAGCGATATTTTTGCGCTGGGTGCGGTGCTGTACGAGATGGCGACCGGGCATCGCGCGTTTGAAGGGAAAACCACAGCCAGCGTGATTGCCGCGGTGCTGGAAAGGAATCCTCCGCCCGTCTCAACCGTACAGCCGATGTCGCCGCCGGCGCTAGACCGGGTCGTGAAAACCTGTGTGGCCAAGGATCCTGACGAGCGCTTTCAGAGTGTGCACGATGTCAAGCTGCAATTGCAGTGGATCGCAGAAGGCGGATCGCAAGCCGGTGTGCCCATCCCGGTCGCCGCCCGACGCAAGAACCGTGAGAAGCTGGCGTGGTCGCTGTTGTGCGGATTTGCGATCTTTGCCCTTGTAAGGTAAGGTTAGCCGCCCGCAACTCTGTTCTCGCTAACGGCCGACCCATCAGTCCGAAACGGTGTCCTAGGTATGCGCAGGGCGGTAAGCGGCGGCAGTCGTCGTGGATTCTGCGTGCCCATAACTTGCCAGCAGCTGGGTCAGTTTGCGGACGAGCGGTCTGCCGCCTCGCGGATCACGGGTATGCGCGTGGTCATGGCATAGGGTGTCATCCTTTAAGCGATCAGGATGCCTGCCGCCGCCGCGGCAATGTAGTCGCCCAGGCCAACCCGGACTCCGACCTTGACTGCCTGTTTGCCTCCCCGCATGAAGTTTGCGACGAAAAATACTCTGGAGAATCCGCGCTCGAAGCCATGCGTGGAAGCGGCTACGCCACGAATGGTCCGACGTAAGATCGATCGGTCGTCATGGTCGCGTGGACAAGAGCCCTGCATGTGTCGTCGAATCCTTTTCGGAGCGTGGCGAAGCGTGTCAACATGATGTTGACAATGCCCTGCGGCGTATCGGCGAGCAACTCCTCGGGCAGCCCAAGTGTGATGTTCGCGAAAGGCATCGTTGAGTTTGCTACCTATAACGGCGCATTCGTAAAAAAAAGGACCCCATCTGTTCAATTCGCTTCGATCAGGTCATTGTGTTCGAGCTGTTAGGGCCCCACGCCCAAACCAAGCTTTTCTGATCAGACTTGAGATCGGGGAAATGAGAAACTCCGTGGTGAGGTCATTTGTGATCGAGATCAAGGGTTTTCATCAGGTTCAGTTCGCTTAAGCGACCGGGAGGCTAACATGCTTTGGACTATTTTCGTTGTTTTGCTTGTTTTGTGGCTATTGGGCTTCAGTTTGCATATCGGCGGAGCTCTGATCCACTTGCTACTCGTGGTGGGATTGGTCGTTTTGGTCATCAACTTACTGAGTGGACGACGAAGTGCAATTTAAAGAAAAGCAGTAGGAGTTCCGTTATCGGGAGGCCATGATAAGACTCTTGGTACTTCGCTGCGGCTCCCGGGTTGAATATTGCAAGAGCTTGGTGCGCGGAGCAACTGGAACGGAAATAACCACGGGCAGGCTGTTCCGCTGAGGCCGAACAACAAACTGTAAGAATAGGACTCCGGCTCGTTCGACATTTTTGTCGGCGTATATCGCAATTCGGCTAGCCGGGCGGAATATCCCGCCTGGAAAGCGAGGGAGGTTCTGCGGACCGGAGTAGCCCGGTTCCCCCTAACGTTTGGACGTCATTTCTTAGCGGTAACCCGATCTGCAATTTTGTCATACTCGGTCTTAGGCTTAATCCTGCGCGTCACCACTTCGCCGGGCTCGTTGTAGGGACGCCCTGCGATCACTCGGTCTGCCTCTGCCGCAGTCATGCCCGGCAGGCTTAGCAGCTGGTCTTTTGTGGCCGTGTTCAAATCGAGTTGCTTGTCGCTGCTCCAGCCTTCGCTGATCCCTGCCGCCACAGCCTCGGCATCGTGCTTCACCTCTGCCGTTGCTTGCGCGGTTTGCTCCTTTAGGTCCTGCGAGTTTTGTTGCTGAGTACAACCCGCGAGAATAGCAAGCAGCAAACAAATGAAAACGTGCCGATATCTGAGGAAATCCATTTTGATCAGCTCCTTTCGGTTCATTTCTAAGCCCTGCATAGAAACGTGGACCATCGCGAACCCGAGGAGGATGTCCACGGTCTGGTCACCGTCCAGCTGATGGTTGCCGTCCTCAACGGATTCGCGCGGCCAGTTGGTGGGCGCTCGATTGCGAACCAAGACCCGGTCCGCTATTTCAGTCACCCGCACGGCTGATCGACCGACTACTTCCGCACGCTGTCGGTCTTCTTGCGGTCACTTTGCCATCTTGAGCGACATGACGTGGACTTCGTTCTTGTCAGAATTACATTGTGCTGTCAGGGTGACGTGGTGCCCTTCGTGTCCTTTTACTGCTTCTGGGTTGTTGATGGTCCAGCTCTTGCTGTCCGTGTCGCCCACAAACGTCTTGCCGTCATCGCTAACTTTGCCTGTGACGTGAACCGCTTTCATGGACGCATCACCCTTCATGTTGTCATTGTGCATGTTGTCCTGAGCCGAAGCCACTCCGAAGGTTAGCAGGGCCAGGGCGAAACAAATTGTCATCAGCATTTTCATATTGTTCTCCTCAGATATGCTAACCCGGTCGACACGAACCACACTGCCCCCCGAGGGGCTCTCCGTGTTTCAGGCGCCGCGCTGAGCAAGTTGGAATGCTAGTATCCCCGCCCTCGAGTGAACTGTACAGAATTGCTCAGTCCTTCATTTTGTTTTGAGAAGCCACCCATTCGAATCAAGAGTGTTCGTAGCCGCCGAACTTTGCCAACACCTCACTTCCACCAATTCCCTTATTGCGGACCGTTGACATAGAGCTAAATTGGACAGCTTGGAAGGCGCCGGTTCTGCCACACTCTGGCTATGACAACGAAAACGATTCCGGCATACCTAGAAGACGAGCGCCGAAAAGACTGCGACGCTCAGCTGCGGATGGAAGCAGAAGCCGCGCGTATCAAGCCGCTGAACCATGGCCATCATCGCATTGCAAAACAACCCAAGCGGGAGTTGCTATCTTTGGCTAAAGCCGCGCCCAACGCGAGAAAGACCGCAGCACAAGCCCGGAACAAACCACGAACCGCGCGAAAGACGGCGACGAGAGCCCGCAAGGCGGCGTGAACCCAAGGCTACGCTCGCATGCATGACTGCGCCGGGTCTATGGGCTTGCCCGATTCCGGCACTCTCGGACAGGCTGGAGGGTTGAGCCAGGAGAGATCGCGTCGATCCTTGCATGATCTTCGCGGTCAGAACATGGAGCTTTCTCGCGACGGGTGGTAAAAGCACTGGATCGATTCGTGGCGGAGACTGAACCTGGGTACCGCCAGACTGTCTAACAGTGTGCACTTTTGTACAGACACTAAGGAACGCACCGTTTAAATTCTCAAAACAACCGGACGTGAAGGGTCCTATGCAATCCTACGGGTCGTCTGCTTCTCGGATGAACCGTGAACGAGACGTTAAATTGAGGTTCAGCGGGATGGCGGTTCTCAGGAGAATTCGTACCACGATCGTTCTGACCGCCTGGGTGGCGCTGATCGCTGTTCCGGAGCTTGTTGCTGCGGATTCGGGAGCGCCGTCGTCATCGACAACGAGTTCTCTCCCCGTAGACCAGGTGGTGGACAACCTCGTGCGCAAGAATCAAGAGCGTGCGCAGGCTCTGCTGCATTCCGAGGGAACTCGGGTCTACCACCTCTCCTACCGCGGGTTTCCCGGAGACAGGGACGCCGAAATGACCGTAAAGGCCACCTACGACAGTCCTTCCACAAAGGAGTTCAGAGTAGTTTCCGAAAGCGGATCGAAACTGATTCTGAATCACGTCTTCAAGAAACTCCTGGAAACCGAGAAGGAAGCAGCACAACCCGCAATCAGCCCAGGAACACAGTTGAATCGAGATAATTACAACTTTGAACTGCTTGGCTACGAGCCGTCGAACGCTGGTGGGCAGTATGTATTACGGGTCAGCCCCAAGTTCCCAAGCAAATACGTCTATCGTGGCAAGGTGTGGGTGGATGGAATCGATTTCGCCGTCACACACATCGAAGCCGAACCGGCCCAGAACCCGTCATTCTGGACGAAGAAGAGTGAAATTCATCACGAATACAAGAAGGTGGGAGCCTTCTGGCTTCCTGCCCAGAATGAATCGGTCAGTTACATCCGGCTGGGAGGAAGCGCCACCCTGACCATCGAGTACAAGGACTATCGCGTAATTGGTGCCGGTCAGCCGAGCGGAACGCCAACGATGGGGTCATCGGGAGCGAGCCACTAGTGACCCAGTTCTGTGCGGCCTATCGAGACGCTTGCATTCATCCGAAGAGACGATTTCCCGTCGCTCCTTCGTCGTCCGGACTTCAAAGGGAAGCATTCGGTGATTCGCACACGCGATTGAGAGTTCCCGATTGCCCGATCTTTCCGTTTCGATGGATTGAAAAGGAAGCCTAATGACATTGTCCCGCTGGATCAAGATGGGTGGATTGTCGGCTGTACTTGTGATTGGCGGTGCCACCGTGTTTATGGTAATCCGTTGGCCGTTCACGCGGGCCACCATCGTCAAGGCGTTGCAGGAGAAGTTCTCCAGCACAGTGGAATTGAAAGCGTTTCACGGAACGTATTTTCCCCCAGGGTGCGTTGCCGAAGGAGTGACTTTCCGCCGCAACAGTGACGGAAATGCTCCCCCGATCGCCACCATCGACAGGCTCACGATCCAGGGCGCTTACTGGGAGTTTTTCAGGATTCCAAGGCGTGTTCGACGGGTCAGGGTCGAAGGTTTGCGCATGTTTGTGTCGCCGGGCAGTGAAAGCACCGGCAACGCAGGGCAACCTACCAGCAGTCCGCAGCAGTCCGCATTGATTATCGACGAGATTATCGCCGATGGTGCCGTAGTGGAATTTGGTTTCGGCGAACCAGGAACAGAACAACTTAAATACCAAATTCACAAATTGACCCTGAGCTCCGTGGCCGACGACCGGCCGATGTCGTTCCACGCTGCGCTGCTGAATGCGAAGCCTCCGGGAGAAATTCGCACAGACGGACAATTCGGCCCCTTGCGGCAGAATGTCCGCCAAACCCCTCTCTCAGGATCTTATGTGTTTCAACGCGCAGACCTGGGCGTATTTTCGGGCATAGAAGGAACCCTATCCTCCGTCGGCAAATTCAGTGGGGTTCTGGAATACATCCAGGTCGAAGGCAGTACCGACGCGCCCGATTTCAAGGTGTCGAGGAGCGATCACGCCGTACACCTGAAGACGCAATTCTCCGGGATGGTGAACGGGATGGATGGAGACGTCTCTCTATCGTCGGTACAGGCACAATTTGGGCGGACGGCACTGGTATCGCAAATCGAAGTGGCAAACAAGGTGGACTCGGAAGGTAAGACCGTTTCGCTGGGCGCGACGGAACAGCAGGGCCGGATACAGGACTGGTTACTCCTACTCGCCAAAGCAGAGCGTCCTGCGTTGGCCGGAGCGATGAACTTCAGAGCACAAGTCGGGGTTCCCCCTGGAAAGCGAACTTTCATCGAAAGGGTTAACCTGCGGGGAGACTTCGGAATCGATGCGGCGAGTTTCGTCGGCGCGACGACGCAGCGAGCGGTAGACAATCTCAGCCAGGTGGCTGAGGGCGAGAAAGAGAACGACGATCCCGCGAGCGTCGTTGAAAACCTGAAGGGACATGTCGTACTCAACGATGCGATCGCAACGTTCTCAGATCTCTCCTTCAGCGTTCCGGGAGCTCTTGCTCATCTGCATGGCACATATGGATTGTTGACGGAGAACATTAACCTTCACGGAAGCTTGCAACTCGATAACAAGCTTTCCAAGGGATCGAAGGGAATTAAATCAGTTCTACTTAAATCCCTGGAGCCATTCTTAGAAAAGAAGAAAGCCGGAGAGGTTGTCCCCATCAAGGTCGGCGGAACCTTCAGCCACCCATCGTATGGACTGGATCTGGGCCCGTAGGCAACAAGAGAAGACGAGTGCGTCGCCGTTCCTCGCGCATGACCGTCAAGCTGGAAGCTATCATTCTCGTCGGTCGGAGCCAGAGCAAAGCCTCTCGAGCGCAATCGAGGGGCACTTACAGACAGTGGGCTGGATCTCGAGACCAAAAATATTCTCGCTCTCCGGTCGCGGGAGATCTTTTTTTCTTGACATTCCTTTTTATAGAACTCATTGAGAATCACGCCTATCTTTTTCTCCCTAGATTTTGCCGCCGTCGTATCCGGCGAATCTTCTCATCAACTTTCTTCGTTTCAAGTTCTACAAAATGGTTGCAGATGGAGCACGAGGGCTGAAAGCAGAATTTGAACGGATAGGCATATGAGAGCCTCTGTAGCAAATCGTCAGATTGCACAAGAGACCAACGCCCAGAATGAGGACACCGAGCTTGGCCGCTTCGTCGCCCTGAAGTTTCTTCCTGAAGACCTAACCCAAGACCCTCAGGCTCTGGAACGATTTCGTCGTGAGGCTCGTGCTGCCTCTGCACTCAACCATCAGTTGATTCTGTCTCTGGCGATTGAGATCGCGGACGCGCTTGACGCAGCCCATGCAGAAGGCATCGTCCACAGGGACATCAAGCCCGCCAACATCTTTGTTACCAAGCGAGGACATGCCAAGATTCTGGACTTCGGGCTGGCAAAGGTGAGTCTGGCAGGCAGTTCTTCGAGCAACATTGCGGCTCTCAACACACAGACGGGTTCGGTGGACGAGGAGCATCTGACGAGTCCGGGCACAATGTTGGGAACGGTGGCTTATATGTCGCCGGAGCAAGTGCGGGCGAAAGAGTTGGATGCGCGTCGTTTGGTTCAGTACTGTACGAAATGGCCACAGGCGATTTGCCGTTTCACGGAGAAAGTTCGGCGATGATCTGGACTTTAGCCGCTGAGGGCACGCGCTGTACACCATCACGAGAAATACCCTAACCGAGCTGCTGCAGATTTTCCTCGATTTCATCCGTCCAGACTTTAAAGCTCTCCAGCGTATTTTGGCCGAACGTGGTCGCGATGGCGACATCGGCCGCGTCGCGGCCTCGCGCGATGAGCACTCGTCCAATCCGGGGCACGTTGTTCCGTGGATCGAACGTGTGCCAGGCGCCACCAAGATAGACTTCAATCCACGCTGCAAAATCCATCAGGCCGTAAGGCGGTAGCGTCCCCATGTCGCCAAGGTATCCAGTGCAGTACCGCGCCGGAATATTCATACAGCGGCAGAGCGCGATCGCCAAGTGCGCGTAGTCGCGACAGACGCCCACACCCTCGTTGAACGCCTCCCAAGCTGTCCGCGTGGGGCGCGCTTTCTGATAGTCGAACGCGATATGGTTGTGGACAAAATCGCAGATCGCCTGAACCCGCGACCATCCCGGCGTGGTCTGACCGAATCGCGACCACGCCTCCCATGACAGTAGATCGGTCTCGCAATAACGACTGCCCAACAGAAAGACCAGCGTATCTTCTGGCAAATCTTGTAAAGAGTGCTGTTGAGCGGAGGTCGTCACCACGTCGGTTTCTCCCGAGTCTCGAACCACCCCGGTGCTTTTCAGGCGAATCCTTCCGACGGGCGCCACAATCCGGGTACACCAGTTTCCGAAGCCGTCCCGATACGCCGTGATCGGCGTTTCCGGATCGGTGGTCAGGCAATCGGGAACGACGATATCCGAGGCACGGGAGTAATGGACGTTGACCATGAGGATCATCGGCGTCGTTTGTGGACAGTCAAAGACTAATTCATAGCCCACCTGAATCAACATGCAGGTTTCCTTCCTCCAACGATCTCAGGACTCTCCGTTGTCGACCGAAGGGCGCACTAACCAAGTTTTCAACCGAACAGCCTCGTCCAAACAAGCAGTTACGGTGGCCACTCCGACCGTTGCCACAATCAGCTTCGTTGCTGCAACTTCCAGCCACGACCCTAATCCTATTCTACAGAGCTCAGATCCCGACTCCGACAAAACTCGGTCCGCGCCCGGAGCAAGATGACTTGCTGAGTTTCGAGTGCAGTGTCCGGAATGCGGCGAGCGGTTTGTCCCCGCGAAGCGCCAATAGTCCTCTCATCCGGCCTGCTGGCCAGATGGGCAATTATCACCCATTGGACTGCGACGGCAGTCCTGCCGAGAACGACCGATTGGGCTGCCTTCTCCACATCGGCGCCGCGATCGTCGGCCTCTACTTCCGCAAGTCTCTTCGAGAAGCATCCGCCAGCGCCGAAAATCATAGCAGCCGATTCGCACAAAGCCAGCAAAGCGTCGGTGCCCTCCGAGGACGTGGGCTCCCCAATAGGGTGTATCGCAAGGGATTGTGCGGTTCATCCGACCTCAAGAGCTTTCCCTCGAGCGCGAATTGCGGCTACCCGTGAGACGTCCACAACGAACCGCGGCCCGGCCAACGGCAGAATGGAAACACAACATGAAGTATGATTCCGGAAGTCCCGATTGGAACTGCGTCAAGAATTCATCCCAGAACCAATCGCCATACCGTGACCGGCGCTGGCCGTCGTGCGCAGCAGAATGGGGCGATCGGAACTGTTCGCCGCCTGCAGCCGGGCCGTTATAATAGGCTGTAACAGATAAAACGTGTGAGCAATCTAGAATTGGCCCCTGCCCTGAACACAACCTATGGTTGTCATAAGATACATTGTCACATCGGGATTCCGCCCGAGCCGGGACGTTTCTTCGTTGGCGCCAAAGGATTCTCTTGTCCGAAAAAATTTTCCAAGTGCTGAAAATCGAAGACGACAACGGACCCGTCGCATTTAAGTGCGAAGAAATTAGCTCCGGGATTAACCAGGTAAGCCTTCCCGCAAATTAATGCCGGAGGCACTATCTTATTGCTCCAGTTTTTAGGTGGTATCCCATATGTAATCACTCCACTAATTCTCTCGTTGGTTATTGGCTGTTCCGGCTCTGTCTCCCAAACAATCTCGTTGTCGTATAACGAATCATAACGATAAACAGAAATTCCGGCCGGGCTTACGCCTTCCGGTTGTGGGCATTTCAATTCGCTTGAAAGACAAAGCTGGACTGTATCATCCTGTTTACTAGCAGTCAGATGCCGGGGTTGCTGCTGGACTGTATCACCCTTTTTACTAGCAGTCAGATGCCGGGGTTGCTGAGAGCCAATTAAAAGTGAGAGAAAGCAGCACGCTAGAAATAATGAAACAGCGAAGTAGGTTTTTTTCATCTGCACTGAGACCCCTGTTCGGAATTACAATTCTACGCATGGTTTGAGGCATCAGAAATGAGATAATCGACCGATTGTCTGGCGGACGGAGCGCACTGGGAACTTTTCCGTTCCCAGCCGCTCAACTCCACGCCAAACCCGGTGATCACCTCCTTTTCGTTGGTGGCCGGTTTTGAAGTTGCTTTTGCTTTTCCCTTAGTAGAAAGGCTTTCGGGGTTGGGGTTGGGAGGATCGGGGATCACCGGAATGGCCGGTTTTGCTGCACCAGAGTCGGTGATCACTTCGTTGATGGCCGGTTTTGGTGATCGCTGAGGCTATCAAGGACAATAAGACGGTCTAGGGTTCGTTTCGTAATTGCGGTTCATCTCTCTTCATCGTGTAGGGGTTCGGCTGCTTCGGGGCTACCCGGAGATGGGTGGCCATCCCGGCCTCGGCGTGAATGCCAGCACCCACAGCGACATCTTCTGGCATAGGCTCGCCATCGGAGGGGAGAGTCTTCGTCCGCTGTTGTGTTACTGGGGCTAAGTCCACGGGTCCGGTCTCAGAAGAGACCAACTCGACTACGTCGTCAGGAACTGACTCGATTGGCTCGGCCGGCGCGTGAATGGTGACATCCACTGCCGCAGGTGCCGGCAAAGTCTCGGTTAGCCTTGCTATCACAAGGCAGACGGAATCCTTGGCTCGGCTCCTTCGGAACGAAAACGAATCTTTTCTGACTTGAAAAGGCGGCCGCGAGTGTACCCATCGAGCGTCTCCCGCATTGTGAAAACCTCGGGAACCAGCATCGATAAAAACTGGTGATACCCACGTAGGCCGTTATTTTGTTTCGGCCGGTCGAGGAGCGCCCCGATTTGCCTTGCGAAGGACCATTTTTCGGTGGATAATCCCGCATCAAAAGGAGGTGACTCTGATGCACAGAGTTCCATTGCTAATTGTCATCGCCCTGCTCGGGGTGTCCGCGGGCCACACTTCTTCACCGGCGGCGGACTGGGCGATCAACGCTACGGCCATTGAAGCTTGTAGCTGTCCACACTTCTGCATCTGTTACTTCGGTACGCACCCGGCGGCGCACGCCGAGCACGGCAAGACTGAGCATTACTGTAAGTTCAATAACGCCTATAAAGTCAACCAAGGCCACTACGGAGCTACTAGCCTTGCTGGAGCCAAGTTCTGGATCACTGGCGACCTGGGTGGCGATTTCTCCCAGGGCCAGATGGAACGGGCTTTAGTCACATTCGACAAAGCTACAACGGCGGAGCAACGCCAAGGCCTGGGTGAGATTCTGGGGCACGTGTTTCCCGTAAAGTGGAAATCGTTTCAGACCGCCGAGGGCGACATCGACACCTGGACTTTTGACAAGGATCAGGCCCATGCGACGCTGAACGGGGGCAAGACGGCCGAGGTCAAACTCAAGCGCTTTCAGGGCATGACGGACGAACCCGCGGTGCTCAAGAACGTTAAATACTGGGGAACGCCGCGCAATGACGGATTCGTGATGATGCCGAACGAGCTTGAAACCTATCGCGAGGGCCCGAATGCTTTCGAGTTCAAGGGCACGAACGGATTCCTGCTCACCTTCGACATGACATCGAAGGACACTACAACCAACAAGCCTTCGATGAGCTACTGACCAACATCTTTTCCCGAAAAATTGGGGTCTGCGCCGGAACTCTTCCGGCGCTTTTGTCTTTTGTCAATCAATGCATGGCAATGTCGTTCTTTACCACTAATCCGCCTTTCATAACGAACTTGACGCGCTCTAGCTATCGCGTTGGGAAGTTCGGAAGAGGAGGAACTGATGATGAGTTAGAGAAACCTCTTAATCCAGTCTAGTGGGCGCAAATCCCGTCTGACCAAAGTCGAGCAGACAGGTCAGTAGCGAGT
>JBEKUD010000196.1:0-8360 GCA_049515395.1 Candidatus Sulfotelmatobacter sp.
GGCGATGAAATTGAACGGAATGTCCACCCGCATTGCGGTCTGGGCGACAGCCGGAAGACATACCGCCATGACCAAAGCCAAAAACAAGCTGAATTTGCAAAACTTCATAGAACCTTCCTTTTACAAGTATTCGCACCACGTCCCAGTGCTATCGAGCGAGAGTATGGAAGTGACACTCTACGCGCCAGATTACGTCCGACAGCCAATCAACCGTCCCAAAGTCATCGTGGAAACTACGTCACCCGTCCGTGCCACTCAGACACCCGTGCGGGCTACTCGGGAACTGGAGGGACCAGTCTGGGGAGGAAGTCGATCGATGAGTTTCTGTTTGGATGGATCTCGAAGCCGCTACTCCGAATCGAGCGGATTGCGCTGCCGTGCTTCACCGCGGGAGCGTTTTTCGGGTAAACGCAACCATGACCTTACCCGAGACCTCTTCGGCGTCGTTTGCCAATTTGTGCGAATTCACTTTGAATTCAATGGTCGGCTTTGGTCAGGCGCAGAAATCCCTCCCCACATTGAGCATTGATCAAGAATGGTGCGCCCTGAGAGATTCGAACTCCCGACCTTCTGGTTCGTAGCCAGACGCTCTATCCAGCTGAGCTAAGGGCGCAATCCCAATTGAAACTTGAAGTGCCACAGGGATTATAACGAATGTTGCCGCATCCGGGAATGTTCCAGGAGCGCAACAGCAAAATGATCTCGACATTGAAATTCCAAAAGTAAGCGCGACCTTCGGTTTTGTCTTCTAAGGCGTTTTCTGTAGTGAAATTATCGGCTGCGCCGAGATATCCACCGCCCTTATTTGGCCTTCATTGAAGTCGCTGTCTTTGTAAAAGTAAAACTTTCCAGGCGCAGAGCAATTCCTACAAAGCGAGTCAAACACGATGTGTGTATTTTGAGTATCTTAGGGAACGGCAAGCCATGTGCTTATAGCTACAACAGACGAAGTGGCGCGCAACGGGGCGCTCCAAGGACGACTTCGGCCAGAGGTTCTCTTGGGCGCCCCTTGCATTTAGCTGAAGCAGCAAGGGAAAAGCCCTCCCCCGGTTCTTTCCTTGCGACTAAGCCAGGACGAAGCGCTCGCGAACATCCACTCCTGCCTGACGCAATAATCGCGCCACCGCATCTGCCTTCAGTCGCGAAGCATCGAACCCGACGCGAACCGTACGGTCCTTTTGATTAAAGTTCACGCCGCGGATTCCATACACCTCCCGCATCCCATCGATGGCTCTCAATTCGGATTCCCCGGGCACAGCTCCGTAACGGAAGACAACGTCCAAATAAGTCATGTAAAAAATCCTCTTCGGTTCGTACTTCGCCTCATTAACTGCAGACGCCCGGCCGCCCAGGCTGAATCCAATATAAAGCATCGCCCATCGAACCAGACAGTAGGCTGAGCCCTAAGAATTCCGCAAAGCCACCAGAAGGAGTAGAGTTCTCCTTTTGTGGTGCCCGGAATTTTTGAGCGATGGCGAGGCCGTCATCGATTCTGCTTTACGCAAATTGCAATGTCGACACGACCGTCTAATCAGGTTTCTTCACTCGAACGCGATCCGGTCTGTGGGATGAACCTGAATCCCGCGACTGCCAAGCATATCTACGAACACGGCGGTAGAAATTACTATTTTTGCTGCGTCGCCTGCGTGGGAAAGTTTAAGGCAGATCCAAAAAAATATCTGAGCGGAGCTCGGTCGCCGAAACCTTCTGGCTTGGTGAGGCTGGGTGCTGCAAGGTCTGCGCCTTCGGCCGCTCACGAAAGCGTTGTTCAAGAACACCAGCAACGAAGCTCATCCAATAGCGCAGCTTATGTCTGTCCCATGTGCCCGGAGGTCCGCGAAAGCACGCCCGGAGCTTGCCCGTCGTGTGGCATGGCGCTCGAGGCCGACGTTCCAGCGGCGTCCACGCGCACCGAATACACCTGTCCCATGCATCCCGAGATTGTGCGTCCCGCGCCGGGTTCATGCCCGATTTGCGGCATGGCTCTCGAGCCACGCACCGTCACCGCCGCTGCCAGCGAGGACAATCCCGAACTGCGTGACATGAGCCGTCGTTTCGGGATCAGCCTCGCACTCACCGCACCGCTGATGGCCATCGCCATGACCGCAATGCTTTGGGAGATGCCATTGCACCGCATGCTTTCCGGTGGGGCGCTGCCCTGGCTGGAGTTCGCACTGGCCACGCCTGTTGTTTTGTGGGGCGGATGGCCATTCTTCGAGCGCTTTTGGACTTCGCTGGTCAATCGCCGTCCCAACATGTTCACTCTGATCGGCATGGGCACCGGCGTCGCCTACGGATATAGCGTGGTCGCGATGCTGGCGCCACGGATTTTTCCTGAATCGATGCGCACCATGGCGGGCTATCCCGAGCTTTACTTCGAAGCGGCCGCCGCCATCACCACTCTCGTACTGCTCGGACAAGTGATGGAATTACGCGCCCGCAGCCGTACCAGTGCAGCGATCCGTGCGCTGCTCGATCTCAGTCCAAAGACCGCTCGCGTTCTTTATTCTGATGGCACCGAGAAAGACATTCCACTCGAGCAAGTAAAGCCGGGCGACCGTCTGCGAGTGCGCCCAGGCGAAAGGATTCCGGTGGACGGCATTCTGCTCGAAGGCCGCAGCTCAGTGGATGAATCGATGATCACCGGTGAATCAATGCCGGTCGAGAAATCCCCGGACAGCAAAGTCATCGGCGCAACCATCAATGGCGCCGGTTCCTTCGTCATGCAAGCCGAGCGTGTCGGGAGTGAGACATTACTGGCCCGCATTGTCCAACTCGTTGGGCAGGCGCAGCGCAGCCGCGCCCCCATCCAGCGCCTCGCTGACCGCGTTGCGAAATGGTTTGTCCCGATCGTGGTCGCAGTTGCATCCTTTACTTTTGTCGTGTGGCTGTTGTTCGGTCCGCAACCTCGCTTTGGGCACGCTCTGGTGAACGCGGTTGCCGTGCTCATCATCGCCTGCCCCTGCGCGTTAGGTCTCGCCACGCCAATGGCAATCATGGTTGGCGTAGGCCGGGGCGCCCGCGCCGGCGTGCTCATCAAGAACGCTGAGGTTCTGGAAACGCTGGAGAGAATCGACACTCTCGTAGTCGACAAAACCGGCACGCTCACCGAGGGCAAGCCACAATTGCTTGGAGTTTCGGTGTCGCAGCAGGATGGCGGTGGCGAAGCTCTTCGCCTCGCCGCAAGCCTGGAACGAGCGAGCGAGCATCCTCTGGCCGCCGCAATCGTTCAGGCCGCGGAAAGACAGGGACTGAAACTCTCAGCTCCTGGTGACTTTGCGAGCGTCGCAGGAAAGGGAATTACGGGTGTTGTTGATGGTAAGCAAGTCGCCGTCGGCAACGCGGCTCTTATGACGGAGATGGGAGCCTTCGTTCGCTCGAACGCGGAGTTCCGTAATTCCAATCCCGGCGCTGGCGCCAACCTTTATGTTGCCATCGATGGAATGTTCGTTCGAACACTGTCCGTCGTGGATCCGTTGAAGCCATCCACTCCCGCGGCCATCCTTTCTCTTAAGAAGCAGGGCATTCACATCGTCATGCTCACTGGCGACAATCGCGCCACCGCCGAGAATCTTGCAGAAGAGGTTGGCATCAACGAATTCGAAGCCGAAGTCTTGCCGGAGCGAAAATTAGAGATTATCCGCAAACTGCAAGGGCAGGGAAGAGTCGTCGCCATGGCTGGCGACGGCATCAACGACGCCCCCGCCCTGGCGCAGGCCGATGTCGGCATTGCCATGGGCACTGGCACTGACGTCGCAATGGAGAGCGGCGGCATCACCCTGGTCAAAGGCGATCTCACCGGCATTCTGCGTGCCCGCAATCTAAGCCGCGCCACCATGCGCAACATCCGCCAGAATCTTTTTTTCGCTTTTGTCTACAACGCGATCGGCGTGCCCATCGCAGCCGGAGTGCTGTATCCTTTTTTCGGTCTGCTGCTCAGCCCGATCTTCGCCGCCGCCGCCATGAGCTTCAGCTCAGTCTCGGTCATCGCGAACGCGTTGCGGCTGCGCAACGCTAAGCTGTAGTGCCCTTCATGCTCTAGGCCCGGGTTCCTCGACCTCGCTTGCCAAGCACTCCTAGCTCAAACATTTTCCTCAATTCCAGGTTAGCGAATTGTAGAATGCGCCCTGCCGACGGTTCGAGTAAAGCTCTGAGGCACCCGCCGAAACAATTGAGGAGGTTATATGGAAGATCTTCCGGCATTGGGCCCTTGCGATTCCGGAATTCCAGATTCGCCAATGGCGACAACCGTGCTGCAAAACGCATCCTCTTTTCCCAACCTAAAGAAACAAGTTCAAAAGTTCTGGCAGAGAAACCCTTGCGATTCTTGGTTTGTAGACGAGCTCCCGGGAACGTCGGCTTTTTACCTAACGCTTGACGAGCACCGGTATCGAGTTCACCCAAAGTTGCTTGCAACGGTGGACTTCAAGAGCACGCGCGGTCAGCGTGTGCTCGAAATTGGCTGGATGCGGGAGCGAGGCTGAGCGCTTTGCCCGCGCCGGCGCACATTACA
This sequence comes from Candidatus Sulfotelmatobacter sp., assembly GCA_049515395.1. Taxonomy (GTDB): domain Bacteria; phylum Acidobacteriota; class Terriglobia; order Terriglobales; family Acidobacteriaceae; genus Sulfotelmatobacter. The sequence continues at coordinate 4,514 of JBEKUD010000196.1, forward strand.
CAGCGGTCGATCTTACCAATGCAGCCGTGTCCATAACTCGGAGGCGGTTTCTGGCGGGTCTACAAGGTTCCTTCACGCAAGGAGACGCAGAAAACCTGCCCTTCGCCGACGGTTCCTTCGACCTCGTATACTCTCATGGCGTCCTTCATCACACCCCCGATACCGGCCGGGCTGTGCGCGAAGTTCACCGCGTGCTTTCCTCTTGCGGCCGAGCCCTCATCATGCTTTATCACCGCGGTTCGTTTAATTATGAAATCAATCTGAGGGTCGTTCGCCGTCTCCGCGCGGCGCTTCTGACCACCAGATTCGGGCCCGCTCTGGCTCAAGAGGTTTTTGGTGACTCGCTCGATCAACTTCGCAGGCACGCAGAGCTGATCAAACAAGGCCCATGCTCCTACCTCGACATGCAGAACATTCTCAATCGGAACACCGACGGTCCCGACAACCCTCTTTCGCAGGTGTTCTCAAGGCAATCGGCTCGGCAACTGTTTTCCCAGTTCCGCAATTTGCGGACGGAGGTCATGTTCTGGAATCCGAATTGGCTTCCTGGCATCGGCAAATTGCTTCCCCGATCGATCGAAGACAGGCTGGCCTCGCGCTGGGGCTGGCATCTCCGGATCTACGCCCAGAAATCTCCTGCAACGGTGTCGCTGGCGGAAGTAGAGAAAAGAGAAGATTGCAAGTTGGCGCGAAGAATTCCGGATGGCTGCCACCGATGCCTTACAGTTTCCCTAAATACTCAATCACGTCAGGCTCTGTCCAATCCACCGGACCAATGAACTTGCGCCGCACGACCCCGCCACGATCGATCACATACGTCTCCGGAAACTTGAACGTCCCATACAGCGCGTTACTCTTTCCGTCCCCATCGCGAACGGATAACAAATTCACGTTGTGATCCCGCAGAAAGCGCTGGTAATTGCTCTGATCCACATCCACGCTGACCGCCAGCACAGTTACGCCCTTGGCCTTCATACGCTGCTGCATCTGCACCAGGGAAGGCATTTCCTCGATGCAGGGCGGGCACCACGTCGCCCAGAAATTCAGGACTACGATCTGGCCTTTGAGTTGGCTGAGGGTTACGGCACGGTCGGCGTCGTGCACCGTGAAATCCGGAGCTGCCGATCCAATCCGCGGCGGTCGCGATCCGCTGTAGCAACCGCACAACGCCATGAGAATGAAAATCGGGGCAGCACCGCTGAGAAAACGAAGGATGCGTGGCACACCGCTATAATAATAGATTCAGCGCATGGCTGCGACAGATCCACCCAACGCTCAACCTGCCGTGTCGGTAATCATCCCGGCGCGCAACGAAGAGGCCTGCCTGGGCGCGTGCCTCCAGTCCCTGGTCAGGCAAGAGGAATTCGCCTTTGAAATCATCGTGGTCGACGATCATTCCACTGACCGCACTCGCGAAATTGCCTCCTCGGTCTCCGACCCACGAATCCGCCTCGTCGAGGCTGGCCCACTCCCGGCAGGCTGGACTGGCAAGAATAATGCGGTCATCGCGGGTGCCAGAGTCGCTTGCGGGCAGTGGCTCTTGTTCACCGATGCCGACACCGAACACCGTTCAGGATGGCTGGCACGAAGTGTCGCGGAAGCCAGCCGTCACGGCGCGGCCTTGCTCTCCTACTCGCCTGAACAAGTTGTGAAGGGTTTCTGGGAAAAAGCTGTGATGCCCGTGATCTTTGCCGAACTCGCTGCGACCTTTCGTCCGTCGCAGGTGAACAACCCCAAGTCGCCTGCGGCCGCAGCCAACGGTCAGTACATCCTCATCACGCGCGAAGCCTATGACGCTGTTGGCGGACACGCCGCGATTGCCGGCAATCTGCTCGAAGATGTTGCTCTCGCGCGCGCCGTGAAGCGATCTGGCCGAAAAATATTGTTCCGCTTCGGCGGCGAGGCCGTTCGCACCCGTATGTATCGCACCTTTGCCCAGCTCCGTGAAGGATGGACGAAAAACCTCGCGCTGCTTTTCCCGTCGCCGCGACGGCTGGCCGCGCTACGAATGATTGAATTTGTCCTGATCGCAGCCAGCTTCGTAATTGCCATCGTCACATTTTTCCATGGGCACGCCCGGCCTGCAGCGGTCGCTGCGATGTTTGCTCTTGTTCTGTACGCATTTCTTCTCGCGCGAATCCGGCGCGCTCATTTTGCCTGGGATGCAAATGTTCTTTCTTTTGTCGGGCTTCCTCTGTTCTCCTATCTCTTACTGCGCTCGGCCAGGGCGCACGCGAAGGGTAGTGTGCCCTGGAAGGGCCGCACGTATTCGGACGAAGCTTGTTTACTGGCAACAGGCCACTGATAACTGGCCACTGGTTTTTATGGTCTATCTCACGCGCAAAGCTGAATTCGCCGCATCGCACTACTACCACAATCCTGATTTCACACCGGAGGAGAATCGCCGTGTCTTCGGTAAATGCAACAACCCCAACGGCCACGGCCATAACTACGTGCTGGAAGTCACGGTGAAGGGCGAAGTCGATTCTCGCTCCGGCTTTGTCGTCGACCTCAAGCAACTCAAGGAAGTTATGCACCGCGAAGTGCTCGACGCCATGGACCACCGTTTTCTGAATAAAGAAGTACCCGAATTCCTGTACCAAATTCCGACTACGGAAAACATCGCCATCGCAATCTGGCAGCGCCTGGCCACCAAACTCGAACGCGCCACGCTGCACCGGGTGCGGGTCTACGAAACCCCCGATCTGTTCGTCGATTTCTACGGGGAGGCCTGAGATGCGTAGCGTGAGGCGTCGAAGGCGCTTGAGATCGGGACGAGTCGCGAGGTCCGGAAAGTGAAAGCTCATCTCTCCCGCCGCTACCTGTTCTCCGCGTCGCACCGCCTGCACAGCGAAGCCATGTCGGACGAAGAGAATCAGGAGACTTACGGCAAGTGCAACAATCTCTACGGCCACGGCCACAACTACGTCGTCCAAGTAACAGTCAGCGGACAGGTGGATGAAAAGACCGGCATGGTCTGTAACCTCACCGATCTCGACAGCTTCATCGCAAGGGAGGTGCTCTCACGCTTCGATCATGAGAATTTGAACACGCTGCAAGAATTCGCTCAACAAGTGCCCACCACGGAAAATCTCTGTATTCAGATTTACGAAATAGTGAACCGTGGCTTCGCTCAGGCGCATCTTGAAAGGGTGCGCTTGCAAGAGACGATGATGAATTCGTTCGAATACGCCGGCAAGCAAATCTAATTTGGGTTTGCGGTAATGAAGGTTGATTCTCAATCGCAAAATTGTCCGATCACAGGAATGACTCAATTGATATGACGATGAAACCAACAACAGAGTCCGCCACCCTCACCAGCGCCAGCTTCGAAGATCTCGTCCAGGAAATGCTCGTCCGCCTCGGCGAAGACCCCAATCGCGAAGGCCTCCAGCGGACTCCGGAGCGCGTTCGCAAATCCATGCAGTTCCTCACCCGCGGCTACGCCGAAGACCCCGAGGCCTTGCTCAAGGGTGCACTGTTCACCGTCACCTACGATGAAATGGTGATCGTCAAAGACGTCGAAATGTTCAGCCTCTGCGAGCACCACATGCTGCCGTTCTTCGGCAAAGTGCACGTGGCCTACATACCCAACGGCAAAGTCATCGGCCTGAGCAAAGTGCCGCGGCTGATCGAACTGTTTTCTCGCCGCCTGCAAATTCAGGAGCGCCTCACCACCCAGATCGCCGAGACCATCCAAAAGGTAATCGAACCGCAAGGCGTCGGCGTCGTGATCGAAGCCCGGCATTTATGCATGATGATGCGCGGCGTCGAGAAACAACATTCCGCCGCCGTCACTTCGTCCATGCTGGGCTGCTTCCGCGATTCGAACGAAACGCGCTCGGAG
>JBEKUD010000197.1:0-8315 GCA_049515395.1 Candidatus Sulfotelmatobacter sp.
GCGGAAAGGAACCGACCACGGATCATCCTGCTGCAAGCCCAGCATCAACTGCAACAGGCAGTCGATGTCGCTGGTCGCAGCCGCACGGTAACTGACTTCGGTGGTCATCGCGAGGCTAGTATAGCGGCGTTAAGCACACCTTGAACGAAAAGAGGGATTTGCTTTTGGCAACCTGATTTGGCCCCACCGTGCCGCGATTGCGGCTGGGCAGCCACGAGGATTGCCTCCTCGCATACCTTGTGGTCGAAAATAGAAAAATGACTGAAAAACTCTCGCGGTTGACCTGCCGACGCAGCGAGGACGCGTGCTTCGGAAGAACTTTGCGCCGTTCGCACCAGCATCCTGCTGCCGTCCTTCATTTCAAAAAACTGCCATTCATTGGCGGATCGCCATCGAACAGTACGATCACAAAGAACTGTCCCCGACCGATGATCCACGGATGGCCACGACTCAAATCGGGACGATAGTTCACAAATTCGTCGGTGGACTCCAAAAACGCTTAAGCGGCACCTTCTGCCGAGTCATGTCTTCCAGAGTCGCCAGTAATTTCGTATTCTGCTGATACTCCTGCCTGAGCTTCTCCGCTTCGGCTTCCGAGTCGAACCCATTGAGGTACCACATCTCCGCAGGCCGGAGACAGACTCGATGGTCAGATAAGGATGAGTAAAGCCGAGCGTTCGACAGAGGTCTTCAGCGCGTCTCTCAAGCTTGCGAATCTCAGCTATAGCATCCGGCTTCAGGTAGTCGCGAAAAACCTCTAGAATTTGCGGCAGGGCGAGCCTGCGCCATACTATCCGTCACAACCCCCAAGGCAACCGCAAAGCAGGAAAGCAGCATAACGCACCTTGCTGCGGCAATCACTGCGATCATTCTATGGAGCGTGCAGCAGACACACAACCGCCGCCGGGCACAAAGGTCAATTGCAGCGCGGACAAACAACTATTGCAGCTGCGCGTACTCGGTTTTCGCTTCCTTCAGGATGGGGATGTCGGGGTCGGCGTCTTTCCAGAGCGTGAAGAAGTCTTGGTATGGACTCTTCGCTTTCGCGGTGTCGCCCGCCATCGCGTAGGCGCGACCGATTTGCAGATGCACCAATGAGGCCGTCACGAAGTTCAGCACGATGCCCCTATGATCCAATAACTTTTGGAATTCAGCGGAGCCGTGCTGGTCGTCAATTTCCTAGATCGTGCAGATGTTGGGATGGTTTAGGGCGGAGGCGGCTTGTGCTTCTCGTTGGAAGCGGGCTAGGGCTTGCACATCCTTAGCAATCTCGTCAGGCAGGAACTTCAAGGCAACAAAGCGATGCAGCTTCACGTCCTCAGCCTTGTAGACGACACCCATCCCGCCGCCGCCGAGCTTCTCAACAATGCGGTAGTGTGAGATAGTCTGGCCGATAAGTTGAGAGGAACTGCTCATTCGCGGAAATCTTAGGTCGGATTTGGATAGAGGTCAATCGGGACGACAAAAACTATTGCAACTTCGCATACTCCGCCTTGGCTTCCTTCAGGATGGGTATGTCGGGGTCGGCGTCTTTCCAGAGGGTAAAGAAGTCTTGGTATGCACTCTTCGCTTTCGCGGTGTCACCTTGGATGGCGTAAGAACGGGCGAGTCCTAACCGGGCTATTGCGCCCCAAGGAAAGTTTCCCACTAAGCCTCGGTGGTCAATGAATTTCTGGAATTCTGCTGCGGCAGCGTTGCCGTCGTGTAGCATCAGATAGGCCTCTCCACGGACATAAACCGGGCATAGAAATATGGTGAGGGAGCTTGTAGGTTGACCGAGTTCGATTTTGCTCGCATCCTTCAATAGCTCGATAGCTCGATTCGGGTCTTTGCGTTCCCAGGCGACGGCTGCCCGGATTGTGGGCAACCAATTTCTCTGAACTAGCGTGTCCAGCGGGTAAGTCTTGTCAAGTTCGGCAGCCAGCTTCTCTGCACCTGCCGTATCGCTTGCCCTCGCCAATGCCAGTGCTGTCACTGCCCGCACATCGCGGTTAGGGGCCAGTTTCAACGCTCCATTCGCGTCCGCCCGTGCCTGCTCTCGGTTTCCCGATTCGACCTCACGCAGGGACGCCGCTGCTTGATACGATGCCGCACTTTCCTTGGCGTCGTTGTGCTCGGCGGAATTCATCGCCCGGCGCGTCAGTTCGTGCGCGTTCTTAAGCTTCCCGTACCAGCCTTCCGTATCGGCTTGAGAGGCCAGCAACTGGTCTTCGGTGCCCGGCTTTCCCATGGCCGATAAGGCCAACTCTGTCATCTTCGCCGGATCGGCTTTCAGAAACGCCAACAAGTAGTGGTTCTGAAGCATGCTCTCGTTCTCCAGCTTTTGCTCCTCCGCCTGCTTGAACACACCTTCCGCTTCATCCAACCGGTTGAGGGCCATGTATGAGTAGCTAAGATTGGAGTAGCTAGTGGCTGCGCCCGGGTGCAGGCGCATTACCGCAAGGTCATTCTCTAAGCCCTTTTCCAGTTCTCCAAGGTTTCCGAGAATGACACCGACGTTTGGGTCACCGATGGCGTTCCCGCGATAGGTCTGCTGCCTCAGTTCGGAGGCCTGTTCTGCCTTCTCCAGTTCTCCCGTTACATAAAGGTAGTAGCGTTCTTCGATGTAGAGCCGCTCCCTCTCGCTCACCTTCTCCCGCAACGCGTAAGCCTTTCGTCCATACTCCTCTGCTCGTTCTTTCTCGTTGAAGTTGAAGTAGATGGCCGACAGGCTGCTGTGGGCCACGGCAAAATCCGGGTCGAGTTCTACGGCCCGCTTGTAGAAAGGCAGAGCGGCTTGGGCACCCTTCGTATCCGACATCTTTGCTCCAATGCTGAAGGCTCTCAACGCCTCTAGCGACGACGTCGTCTCCTGCGACAGGGGCGTGGCATACTTCTGCACCGAACTAAGGGACTCGCCGAGTTTGGTGCGTAAGCTAATTGCCGCATTGTCCAAAGCTCTGAGCACCGATTCCTTGCCCGCCGCCTGTTCCTGCGTCTCCGCCAGCATATCTCCCGTGTCGCATTTGATAGCCTTCAGTCCAATCACGTACTGGCTGCCCAACCCCGCAATGGTACCCGTGAGCATCGCCTTGCTACCCGTGCGCTCGCACACCTCCCGAGTTATCTCTGGTGTCAAACGGTCGCCGGAGGTACGGCCCATCAGTTCCAATGTCTCATTTACCCTTCGGTCGGAAAGCAGGTCGAGAAACGGCGATTGTCCAAGCTGTACTGAAAGTCCTTGCTTCAGAGCGTCGTCGAATACCGTGTCGCCCGTTTTGTTGTCGAAGTCTGAAAGGACGATAGTGTCCTTGTCGGTTAGGCGGTGCTCGGTCTGACGCGAGCGGAGGTAGAACGCTCCCGCGATTGCTGCGACGAGCACCACGGCGGCGGGAACCAGAATCTTCCAGAGTTTCCCGCCCGCGACTGGAACTTCCGCGACCTTCACGGCGCTCGCTGACGGAGATGGAGCCACGGCAGAGGAGCCGGATACTGGCGACGACGCTTTGGTGACCTGAAAGCCGCTCGCCTGTACCTCTTCCACCGTACCGGAACTCGCAGCTTTGGCTCGTCCCGTCTCGGTATCTCGCTTCAGCCGTTGCAGGTCGGCTCGCATTTCCGGCGCGCCCTGATAGCGGAGATTGCGGTCTTTCTCCAGCGCCTTGTTAATGATGTCTTCCAGCTTGGGCGGAATATCAGGATTCAGCCGCACCGCAGGAACCGGGTCACGATCCAGAATCTCCCGGAAGATGACCGCAGAACTCTCGCCGCGGAACGGCAACATCCCCGTTGTCATCTCGTAGAGCACCGCGCCAAACGAGAACAGATCGCTCCGCGCATCCAGTTCCTTCGCCCGTGCCTGCTCCGGCGACATGTAGGCGACGGTTCCGAGCATTGAACCGGGACTGGTGAGATGATCTGCGTCTTCGGAACCCGTCTGGGTGTTGAGAGATGCAATCTTGCTGGAAGAACTGGCTGCGACCATGACCTTCGCCAATCCAAAATCCAGAATCTTGGCGTGTCCGCGCTTGGTCACAAACAAGTTCGCGGGCTTGATGTCGCGGTGGATTATTCCTTCTGCGTGTGCTGCGTCCAGCGCGTCGGCAATCTCGATGGCGAGCGATAGAATCAGTTCGGTCTCCATCGGCCGCCCGCCGATGCGATGCTTCAGGGTCAGCCCGTCCAGAAATTCCATAGCGATGAACGACTGACCTTCGTGCTTGCCGATTTCGTAGATTGTGCAGATATTTGGGTGGTTCAGGGCGGACGCCGCACGTGCTTCGCGCCGAAAGCGTTCCAAAGCCTGCGGGTCTTGGGCTAAGTCTTCTGGAAGAAACTTAAGGGCGACAAAGCGGCCAAGCTCGGTGTCCTCGGCCTTGTAGACAACACCCATCCCCCCGCCACCGAGCTTTTCGATGACGCGGTAATGCGAGATTGTCCCGCCGACGAATTGGGAGGAACTGCTCATTCGCGGAAATCTTAGGTCGGATTTGGAAAGAGGTCAATCGGGACGGCAAAAACTACTGCAGCTTCGCGTATTCGCCTTTAGCTTCTTTAAGGATGGGGATGTCGGGATCGGCGTCCTTCCAGAGCGTAAGGAAATCTTTGTAGGCTGCAAGCGCCCTCACGCGGGCGGCATCGGCATCCGCTCCCTGCGAATTTTTCGCTTGCAAAGCGTTGGCACGAGCCACGCCCAGATGCGCTAACGCACCTGTCCAGCAATTCCAAACAATCCCACTGTGGTCAATTATCTTCTGAAACTCGGCAGCAGCAGCACTGCCTTGTCCGGCTGCCAAGTACGCCTCTCCGCGTACATACGTCGGATAGAGGCACGAAAGATTGTTGACGAACCCTGATATTTAATCATGGCCCCTACTACTATCTTTGTAGTCTGCCGAATCGAACGGCTGTAGCGAGGTTCGCGGTACGCCCGATCTTTCAGAAGCTGTTGGAGTTCGGATATGAGTTCATGCACCCATCTCTGATTCGGAGGCACGTTTTCAAAGAAGAAGGAGGCTGGGCTGCTGGAGAGTTCTCAGATGAGACGGCACGGCGCTATGAAACGCTATTTTGGCGGCTCAAGTTGAAGATGATTTCGAATTACGAGTTTATACGCGATCTGGATGACCTGCTCACGGAGTTCATGCTGCGACGGCTAGGCTGTACTAAGGGGCAGAAAACCTTAAAGTTCAATCTGCTAGTCGATGAGTGCGGGAAGCAAAATATCATTTGGGAAAAGGAGGTCCGTAAACGCTTCAATAAGATACACACGCTCAGGACTCATGGGCTTCATCGGCTAGAGCGCGAGATTCCGGACTCAGAAATTTCGCAAATCGCTTTGAAGATGTATTTCGCTTTCGAGTATGTGAATGATTATTTTGAAGCTCAACGCGAAAAGACAGTTGTCTTGTCAGGAAAGCGATATAGGAGGATCCGATACGTGAACGAAATTCGGCATTGGAATCCGCCTATGCCTGATGACTTTAAGGTCGAATGGGCCGAGATTATAACGCGGCCCTGCCACGATTGTGGTGTTCGGCGCGGCGAACTACACCTCGAGGGCTGTGACATGGAGACGTGCCCGCGATGTGGGCATCAGTATATTTGCTGCGATTGCGAAAGAGAATACGAGGAACACGACTTCGAGGTAAAGGACCCAACGGTACAGCCCTCTCTAAAGCTCAGCGTCGGGAACTAAAAGAGTAGAGTGCAAATGTGACTCTCTGCCAGGTTTGTGGAACTCAGAACGCCGAATCGATCGAAGTCTGCCAACGTTGTGGCACAAGGCTTGACGCATCTCCAACCAGGCCCAAGAAGAATTCTTTGGAGCCTGGCGTATGATTGTTGCGAACTTCCTAGCAAACTTCGAAGCCGTCGCCCGCAGGGATGGCGGCTCTTCTCGCTCTGGCAAAACCCAAATCCTCCATTCTCGCCGCCAAAACCGCACGGCAGCTGCAACGATACATTGGCCGCATCGGTCGGCGGACATCCGCATCGCGGATCGAGCCACTTTCTGCACGGCGAAAAATAGGTCCCTTTTTCGGGTTCCTTGTCGGCATATTCCGTGAGGCCAAAGCCTCAGTTCCGGCAGGTTAGTTCCCGTCATTGCGGCTTGGCGTACTCGGCTTTGGCTTCTTTCAGGATTGGGATGTCCGGGTCGGCGTCCCCTAATGTGGTTCGGGTCTTCGTAGGTATTGTTCGCAAGGAAAACGGTGCTGAGAGGTTTCAGGCAGCACGTCCGCGGTCGCCCGCCACGCGTTCTCCGAGCAGTAACTCGACGTGCTTTCCCAGCGCCAATTCCATATCGTTCTTGGCTGCCTCGAAACTAGGCGCGTGAATTGTGAGGCCCACCGATTCGACAGTAGCGTTCCAGCCATCGTCCTCAAGCCAGAACTTACATTCGAGAAGCAAGCAAGGCCTGACTCCGAGTTTCACACTGTGAGGTTGCATGGGGACAACACCAAAGAGACACTGCTGCGTATTGTACGACAGCCGTTCGTTGAAGCTAAACCAGACCGCAAGTGCCGCACGTTTACTGCAACTTCGCGTACTCCGCCTTGGCTTGCTTCAGGATGGGGATATCGGGGTCGGCGCCCTTCCAGAGGGCGGATTCTTGAAGCGAACTATCCCCCACTAGACGAATTGGTGTCTCAGCGTGCTCGCAACCACCAACGCCTTTACTGAGGCGTCAGCAGAAATCCGTGGCTCTCACCATTGAGAGTTCCCGATCCGACGATCTGTCCCCAGACGTTGATATCGCTCACTGAGTTTAGAACCCAGTCCGAAACAGGGATGAGCATGTTCAGGTCTCGCATTCCCCTTCTAGGTTCCCAGATGAAGGCTCGGCCAACGACTTCGACGCCGCCTTCTCCAACTCCGGTAGACGAATAATACTGCGAGACCGCTGAGTTCCCCGAAGTTCCGACGACTTTGCCAAACAGGTTTATTGCCACCGCCCCGCTGAGAAGATCTCCGGGCAACGTTCCCAAGTCGCGAATTGCCCCGGTCTTACTCCACAGAACAGCGTGGATGGGACAATCCGGCATCGCTTCGCTTCCGCCGTACTTGGTGCGCTGCATATCGACCGTCCGCATGTAGAGGTCGTACTGCAACGGGAAGTTCTTGGCCCAGGTTGCCGGATCGTCGATGGTGTCGTTGAGTTCGACTACGCGATAAAACGGGTTCTTCCCTTCCTGCTTGCGTTCAAAGATGTTAATCAACAGGGCGGTGACGGCAAGCGATGACACTGCGGCTAGAACAATGACGGCGGCAAAGAGACGCCGCGAACGACGCGGCTCGGGATCAGTTGGAGAGGTAGACATGATGGCTCCGTGTGTGAGGTGAATTCAGCTGGGCCGCATCCGATTCGGAATGGCCCACGGAATTATGGCACCGGGTGCATTGCAATCCTTCAGCTTTGCCATGGACGACGTTGCCGTCGATTTCCGCCGTAATGTTTTCGTGACAGCGACGGCAGGCGTTCTCCGTCACCTTGTGATCGAACTTGGTGATCTCGATGGTGTCAGGATAGCGTCCGCTGGTGAAGTAGAACGAGTGCCAGAATCCGTTGTTAGCCTTCACTGCATATTTGCCGATAATGTTATGGGGTGTATGGCAGTCGTTGCACGTCGCTGCCGAGTGATGGCTAGACTTCAGCCATCCTTCATATTGTGCTTGCATCACATGACAGTTGGCGCACGCCTCGGGATTATTGGTCAGATAGGAATACCCTTTGGCGTAGAGGAAAGTGTAGATGCCCAGACCGATCACGACTCCGAGAAGAACCGCTACCGCGATGAACACCGTCGAGGATCGTCGCATCAGAAGTTATCCAATTGAAAGCGCTTCAAGCATACGTCAGATCTGAAGGCGCACAATTTCCCGAAGCGGGAATCTGCCATTAATGCTCACTCGGTATTGGGTGCTCCTGCTCATTAGCATTCGGTACGAGTTGCAGATAGACCTGCTTCGGCAGATTCGTGTTCCACTGGCCTGTGACCTTCGCGTAGCCGACGACGCCAAGAAACAAAATCGCGATTCCCGCGGCCATGCTCCATGCTGGGATTGCACGGCGCTTTCGCACACCCAACGGCACGCTCATGATCAGCGTCTCTTTGGCTGGACAAACTGCTACACACTCCAAACATACGGTGCACTCGGCCGACCGGATCTGTAGCAGTTTGTCGACCGGCAATGCCGAGGGGCACGCCTTCCCGCACTTGGCGCAATCAATACACGTGCTTGCGTTACGGGTGATCCTCATCGGACTGAGCAGGGAGACCAGTCCGAGGAACCCTCCGTACGGGCAAAGATAACGGCACCAGAAGTTCTGCACG
>JBEKUD010000198.1:0-8282 GCA_049515395.1 Candidatus Sulfotelmatobacter sp.
CGCAGGATTAAAGCCAGCCGCAATCCGAGACGCAAAATCCTCAAAAGCCACCCTCCGGTGAGGTCCCGAACGCTCCCTCCAGCAGCGAATAATCCCGCCGGAGGTATCCCACCAGACCAGCCGAGAACACTGCGGGAATTATCAATTTCGGATTCCTCAGCAGCAGCCGTTACCGGAGCGCGTACTGCGGCGGGAACAAATCCTGTTCCCATTGCTCCACCCCTGGCGGAGCGGAGTCTCGTAGCAAGCCGGCGAAGATATTGAGCGTTTTCCGAGCATCCCCAATCGGATAATAAAAAGCTTCCCAGTGGTCACTGTCTTCGCCGTCGTGATTCGGAATTACATTATGAAATTGCCAAGCTCCCTGCAATTCCAGGTAGGCCCTCGAGGCGCGAATCTCCACGTCTTCCAGATCCTTCGACGACAGCTCCCCCTTTTGTCGTCGCGTTCGCCGCAATAGTTTGCGCCGCATCACGTCGGTAAGAAATTCCGGAAGGGACACATTGCGTTCCGGCGCCTTCAAATAAAGGATCTCGTCCTTCGAAAGCGGCGAGACAAAAATACTCAGCCGCTTCACGCCTGACAGGCGCGAGTGCGTCTGCAGGGCCCGTCCCACATAGGGATTTCCTTCGAACAACCCATCGCCTTCCTGAAGCACAGACTCGACTTCTTCAAGATCCAACGCCTGCAGATCGTCGCGCGCCTCCACGACGGCGTAACGCGAATCCGACCGCAAGGCATCAACCTGGGCCCGCGTTCGAAAATGATAGTCCACGCCATCCACTTCGCCGGGACGCGCAGCGCGGCTGTTGACGAGCACTAATTTGTGAAGCTGGGCATGCAGCTCAGGATGAAACTTAGCGAGGGATTTGTAGAGCGGACTTTTCCCTACACCCGAGGGCCCGCTCAGGATTACAAGCCTCCCGCTTTTATCAGAACTCATGGTTCACCATTCCGAGGTAGGAAGACTCGCGTCGCGGATCATGCCCCGTAACCTTGTTGATCAACCCGCGAACGCGGTGCCCGCACACGGCGTCCGGCAAGAACATAAACGGACACTCTCCCGGAACCACCTGATCGCGTTCTCCCGGCAGACCGCGACCGCTTTTGCGCTCACGGAGGCTTTGCCGGTTGCCCGAGACATCCCCGATGCGCCCCATGGCCCGCCTCAAGGCAATCGTTTACAACATTTTCTGTCGCTTCCGGAGAAGTCATCAACAACACTCCCTCCACGGCTGGACGGATGTCCTGCCCTCGAGCGAAGCATCGCCGCCCTGGCACTTCTTCTGCATTGGGATTCGCGGGGACAACCTCGTAGCCACGACGACAAAGTTCTTTGACCAGCATCGCACTGAAACTGGCAGGGTTCCGCGAGGTCCCCGCCATCGCCATGCGCTCTTGAGCCAGAAAATCTTCGATGGTTTCCAGGGAGGCATGCTGATTCGCCATATCCCCTCCACGCGAAAAAAATTGCTCGGATCGGCCGAGCTTCCCTGATTTTTTTGCACTGCGGGATTCAATTGTCAGTGATCGGAGACACCGAGTCGAAGCAAGTGGAAATATCTTCTCGCCTTCTTGACATCGACAGCAATCTGCTCGCGCAACGCCTCTACCGACGGAAACTTGATCTCATCCCGCAACCGGTTAAGGAAACAAATTTCTATCTCGTCCTCCGGCGTCAACTCAATCGGATGAAAGTTCAGCAGGTGCGTTTCGATCGCAAACGAGTCTGCTCCAAACGTCGGACGGTTGCCCACATTGGTCACTGAATCAAAGCGTTCCGCGCCCACGCGCGTCCACGCGATATAGACGCCATCCTTCGGCACAAGTTCCTCGTAGCGCGCCAGGTTGATCGTCGGCACCGTATATTTCGAGCCATAGCCTCGCCCCCGCCCCGGCATCCCCAAGATGCTGAACGGACGTGCCAGCAGGTGCCGCGCCCGGCTCACCCGTCCCTCGCCGATCAGCCGTCGGATATGACTGCTTGAAACCGGCTCTCCGCGGAGCTTCTGCTCCTGGTACACCTTTACTTCAAAGCCCATTTCCTGGCCGAATTGGGCCAGCAGATTCACATCTCCCGCCGCCTTGTGTCCGAAGCGGAAGTTATAACCTTCATGCACCTCGCGTGCGTGCAGCTTCTTTTTAAGAATCCGTTCGGTAAACTGACGCGGCGTCAGCAGCGAAAGATCGCGCCCAAAAGGCAGCATCAGCACTGCATCGATCCCCGTCTCTTCTAGCAATCGCAGTTTTTCCGGCACCGGAGTCAGTAATTTCAACCCCGAGTCCGGGCGCAGGATGCGGGCCGGATGCGGCTCAAAGGTCACCGCGATAGCCCTGGCGCCGCTGCTTCTCGCGCCACGCACGATCTCGCCCAGTACGTGCGCATGCGCCCGGTGCACCCCGTCAAAGTTACCCACGCTTACCAAAGACGGCCCAAACTCCGCCGGAATATCGTCGAGTTTGTGGAAAACCTGCATAGTTGCGGCCAGTGGCTGGTGCTCAGAACGGCAGCGCTTCCTAAGAGTCCCTGACCACTGATTACTATCCACTGCACTTCAGATTTCAAACTCCAGCTTCATTCCGTCATACGACAGCCGTACATGCGGTGGCAGCGCTGCGTTCGTGGTCTCGTGCGGCAGATCATGGCAAATGTGCGTGAAGAAAGCTCGCTTCGCCTTCACGCGATCCACGATGCGCAACGAATTCTCCACCGTTGAGTGTGTGGGGTGCGGTTTGTGCCGAAGTGCATCCAGGAAGAGAATGTCCAATCCCTCAAGTTGATGGAACGACGATTCCGGAATTTCGCTGTGGTCCGTAAGATAAGCCGCTTTTCCAAATCGAAATCCGTAAATCTCCGCCTCGCCATGAATCAATCGCACCGGCTCGAATCGAGCGCCAAACACCTCTACCGGCCCATCCATCGGCCGTAGTTCCAGCAGTGGTAGACCTCCATATTTGTAGTCCGCGTCGAAGATGTAGCTGAACATCTTGCGCAAGAACGCGGCTGCATCCGGACGCGCGTACAGCGGCAACCGCGCCGGCTTGTGGCAATAACTCAGGGGGCGCAGATCGTCGATGCCAAGGATGTGGTCAGCATGGGTATGGGTGTAAAACACCGCGTCCACACGCGTAATACCCTCGCGTATCGCCTGCGCGTAGAAATCTGGCGTCGTGTCGATCAGCACAACCTTGCCCGCGTACTCAATCATTACCGAGGGTCGCGTACGTCGGTCGCGCGGATCGCTGGAGTGGCAAACGGCGCAATCGCACCCCAGTGTGGGAACACCCATGGACGTGCCGCTGCCCAGCACCGTGAGCGCGGCCTTCATACCTTGGCTCTCCTACTGCCTTCGAGCGGAAGCATCATGCCCTGCGGTCACCGTCCACCAGTTCCCGTGGCAACTCCTGGCTGCGGCGGACGCGACAGCGCATTGGTCACTTCCACATAGGCCATGCGCACCTCATAGAGGCTGTTCTGCAAGAAGTTTTCTTCCGTGGAAGTCAGATTGCCTTTGGTTTTTTCCCCCAGCAGGGCCAGCGTATCAATCGTCTGGCGCGCGCCAATAATGTCCACGCGAGGCTGCTCGCCCTGCTGGTGCATCAATCCCAATTGCAGCATCGCGGTCATGTAAAGCGACGCCAGAAAGCGCTCGAAGGTCATCTCAAATTCTTTGGCGGAGTGGCCGCTTAGCTCGACGCGCGAGTCGAGAGCGTCCGACGATGTCCGGTAAGCATCCGCCTGCGCCTTTTGTTCCGCTGCAGTCGGCAGCGGCGGCACTTCCGGCCGCTCTGGTTCGGCGGTGCTAACCGGCGCTCCCTCGGCCGGGGCGGGGGGTGCCGTCGTCGCTTTCGGGGCTTCCGGTGGCTCGGCAACATCTTTGCGTAACTCTCCGTCCTCGGTAAACAAACGACGGTCGTTCACTGTGAAACCTGATTCTCGTCTTTTTTCAGCCATAACCTGCGTCCCTGGTCCTTCTCTTTAAGAATCCTGATAGAGCTTTCTTGTTCGCATCCTCCGCTTGAACCTCAGCGAAATCCGCGTTCAACTTTTTCTCACTGCTGTTGCAAACGACTCGTGCTCTTGTCCGAGCGCGGATCCTTGCAAAGGCAGCTGGGCCACAACCGCTTTGGCTCCTGCAATCGCGACCTCTCGGCCGGGCACTCCAACCTCACGTCGGATGTATCCCAACGCAACGGTGCGTTCGCCGGATGGTGTTTTGAGCACCGCGAAACTGGTGATTTCACCCACTTCTTTGTCGCCGAAAACAATTTTTGCATCCTTCGCAAATTCCGCCGCGCCTTCCGATATAAAGCCAGTGAATTTGCGATGCACATTGCCGCGCGAGCGAATGCGTTCCACAATTTCCTGTCCCACGTAGCAGCCCTTATTGAAGTTGAGCGCGCGCATCTGCTCGGTTTCCTGCGGCAAGTCCCGTTCACGAATATCGACGCCATACAGCGGGATGCCGGCAACCAGGCGCTGCATCTCCAGCGCCTCACTTCCCACAGCCGTCGCCCCTGCGGCGATGAAAGACTGCCAAGTCTTGTAAACATCCTTGGGTGCCAGCCAGATTTCGTAGGATTCCCGGTGCGCATCCTCGCCGCGCACCACCTTACATTCCACGCAATCGCAGGCGCAGCTGCATCGTGCGGCAATCACTTGCAACGGCTGCATCTCTGGAACTTCAATTCCCGAGGCACGCAGAATATCGCGCGACTTAGGCCCTGCCACGCCCACCGCCGTCCAGTTCTCGCTGACGTCGGTTACTTCCACGTCATCCATGATGATGTAATGGTCGAACGTCGCAAGGATCTTTTCGACCTGGCTGCGATCCGTCTCCACCGTAAGCGTCTCGTCCTCGTTGAAAACCAGCATATCGCCGAGAATTCGCCCTTGCGGATTCAGCAGGAAAGCATAGACGCCTCGTCCGGGGAGAACATCGCGAATGTTATTCGTAACCATGCCATTCATCCAACGCACGCGATCACTCCCCGTCAACGAAATTCTCGCGCGATAGCCAAGGTCATACACGGCGCAACCTTTCCCCAACGCCTCGAATTCTTCCTGCGGATCGGAAAAGCGTACTGCCGTCTCGGCCCCGCTGTATTCCGCCGCGGACTGCTCGCCAGCAGCCGTCTGCGCGCAAAGAGCCTCTTGGAGTGGAGTGCGGAACATGGAAGTATTGATTATAGCGAACCGGGCCACGATTGAGCGCAGTTCGCCCTCCGCAATCGGTCGCGCCGCGCGCCGTTCGCGGCAATCTACTCATTCCCGCTGGCTTGTGTTAAGTTCTCTGCCGTGGGCTCGCCAACGTCTTCCAGAAAACGCATCGCCGTGATTCCCGGGGATGGCATTGGTCAAGAGGTAATTCTTCAAGCTCTGCGCGTAATTCGAGCATCGGGAGCCAACGTCGAAACCCGGGAATTCGACTGGGGCGCCGATCGCTATCTCCGAGAGGGGGTAACGGTTCCACCCGATGGATTCGCCATGCTGGCACGCGACTTCGATGCCATTCTGGCCGGAGCCTTCGGGGACCCGCGCGTGAAATCTAATATCCATGCCAAAGAAATCCTACTCGACATGCGCTTCGAAATGGATCTTTACGCCAATGTGCGCCCGGTGAGATTGCTTGATTCGATGCTGTGTCCGCTGAAGGGCGCTGAGCCCAGAGATGTGGATTTTGTCGTGATCCGCGAAAACACAGAGGGCGTTTACACCGATGCCGGCGGCGTCTTCAAAAAGGGCACACAGGATGAAATCGCAATTCAGGAAGACATTAACACCCGCAAAGGAGTCGAGCGCATCATTCGCTACGCATTTGAATATTGCGAGCGACACACCAAGCTCGATGGTTCTCCCCGCGCACGTGTGCTCCTGTGCGACAAATCAAATGCAATGACCCACGCCGGTGGCCTGTGGCAGCGCGTGTTCAAAGAAGTGGGCGCCGAGCATCCGCAGATCGCGGCGCAGCACATGTACGTGGACGCGCTCTGCATGCAGATGGTGCGCGATCCCCGCTCCTTCGACGTAATCGTCACCAACAATATGTTTGGCGACATCATCACCGACCTCGCCGCCGGTCTGCAGGGCGGCCTGGGCATGGCGGCCAGCGGGAATATTCATCCTGGCAAGACATCGATGTTCGAGCCCGTACACGGCTCCGCTCCGCCGATCGCGGGCAAGAATATGGCGAACCCGTTCGGCGCCATTCTGACCGCAGCCATGATGCTGGCGCATTTGGGATTCACTCCCGAAGCCGAGAAGATCGAAGCCGCCGTATTGGAAGCGGTGCGGCGGCAGAAGGCGACGCAGGATATTGGCGGGACGCTGGGCACGCGAGAAGCCGGGGAGTGGGTGGCCGACTTCATCCAACACGGGCAATTGTCGCCCTGAGCCAAGCGAGCCGAATCGCATTCGCCAACCGACTCACGCAGTCGAAGGATCCCTGTACCCGTTCGGGCATCGTGCGTACAGCGATCCTTCGCCTCCGCCCTGTGCCTTCGCTCAGGATAACACTCTAGGGTTTTCGCCCCCACATCAGCGCCAACTCTCTCCACTTCCAGCAGCAATCCACATCCACAAATCCAATCTCGCGCAGCCACTGCAACTGCCTTTCGAGATCCAGCAGCTTGTTCGAGGGATCTTCGGTTTCGACCGTCTTGCCGATGTGCGACAAAAACTCTTCGTGCAGACGCGGCGTCGGTGAAGCCACGTGCTCAAGATTGCAGAACACGCCTTCCGAGTTGAGCGCGCCATGTATCTCGGCATAAAGCTCCCGCTTGCGCTCATGTACGAGGTGATGAATGGCGAAGCTGGAAACCACCGCGTCGAACTTGCCCAGTGCGGGCAGGGGGTGATCCAAGTTGTGGGTCACAAGGGTAACGGAAGAATCTCCCCTGAAGCGCTTGCCAGCAGCCTCTAGCATGGACGGCGAGAAATCAACCGCTACCGATTCAGCTCTCGAAGATAGCCAGCTCTTGACCAGCGCCAACAGTCGGCCATCCCCCGTCCCGAGATCGAGAATACGACGCGTGTTCGTGGGAATACATTCAAGAAGTGTCGACTCGCCTTCGCTACGATGCGGTATGGAATCGGCACGGCCCAAATAATCAGTGGCGTGGCTGGGCGAACTCCACAGGTTCACGGGCGCTTTGGTGGGCATGATATGTCCTCGAAGATGGTGCTTGAAGAAAGAATAGGCAAACAAGGTAGACTCGTCCTAATGGACATCGTTAAGCTGCCGGGCGAGAAGGTTCTGAGATCGCTTTTCGCGATGGTGCTCGTGATCGGGCTAGCCGCCAGCCCTGCCGCACAAGCCCAGACGGCACAGCAAGATCAAAGTCAAGATCAAAACCAGACGGGCAAGAGTGCCCATCCAGCACAAGCGCCTCCAGCGCAGCCGTCCACGCCGCAAACGCCTTCTACCCAACCGCCCGAGGTCAAGATTACGCCGCGTGAAGCCGAGCAGCTTTTTCACTCGGTCGACGAGATCCTCGCCTTCGACAGCAAGCAGACCGGCCTGCCCATCAGGAAGCAGGTCAAGCGCCGCCTGACCAGCCGCGACGAAGTTGAAGCCTACCTCGGCAAACACATGAAAGACTCAGACGTGAAGCGATTGCAGCGCTCGGAGTTGGTGCTGAAGAAATTTGGACTGCTGCCCCGTGACTTCGATCTGGAGAAGTTGCTGGTCTCGCTGCTGCGCGAACAGGTTGCCGGTTATTACGACCCCAAGACAAAGACCGTCAATCTGTTGGACTGGGTCCCCATAGAGGAGCAGGAGCCGGTAATGGCCCATGAGTTGACGCACGCGCTGCAGGATCAGGCCGTCGGCCTCGATAAATGGATGAAGCGTGGCGAGAAGGACCTGGGCGAGATGCGGAAAGATCCCACTCCTGCCGATATTGAAAATGATGAGATGGATGACACGCGCGAGGCCGTGGTGGAAGGCCAGGCCGAAACCGTGATGCTGCAATACGAATTGGCGCCCGTCGGCCGGTCGATCCTCGATTCACCGGACATGGTGGACGCCATGGAGTCCCAGATGGCTGACGGCACCGATGATTCCAAGGTGTTCAAGGACGCTCCCATCTTCCTGAGAGAATCGCTGACCTTCCCCTACAGGTATGGTTTGAAATTTGAGATGAAGTTGCTCGAAAAGGGCGGCAAGGACAAGGCTTTTGCCGACGTACTCGCGAATCCTCCACACACCACGCGGCAGATCATGCAGCCGGAAAGTTATCTTGCGGGGGAACAGATTCCGCCAATGCCTGTCGTCGACTTC
>JBEKUD010000199.1:0-8240 GCA_049515395.1 Candidatus Sulfotelmatobacter sp.
GTCGCCCCATGCAACCGATCACGCCAAGCGACACGGAGCGGCGATCGAAGAGAGGGATGGCTTTGGTTCGGTTGGCATCGGTACTTTAAACGAAAGTGTCGAGCCTGAGCCACTCGAAGCGAAAGTCGCGGACCGCGTCGCAGCTTTGATCTATACGTCCGGCACCACAGGCGTTCCCAAGGGAGTCATGCTGTCCCACAGGAACCTGTTATTCATGGCAAACGGATCGGCCAGGGTCCGATCGCTGACACCGGAGGACCGGCTCTATGGCGTGCTACCCATGTCCCATGCAGTGGGACTCTCCGTGGTGTTGCTGGGTTCGTTGATCGCCGGCGCATCACTCTATCTGACCTCGCGTTTTGACCCCATGACGGCGCGCGTGACCCTGGAGAAAGAACGCATAACTTTGCTGCTCGGGTCGCCGGCAATTTTCAACCAGTTGCTGCAGTACGCCAAGCTCAGAAAGATCTCGTCCCTCAGGATTCCCGCGCTTCGCATCATTTCCTCTTCCGGCGCTCCGCTCGATCCTGTCACCAAGTCGGGAATCGAGAATCTTTTCGGCATGGTGCTGCACAACGGCTACGGAATAACGGAATGCTCTCCGACAATTGCCCTGACGCGACCCGAAGCACCTCGCACCGATACCTCAATCGGACCTGTCTTTCCGGGCGTTGAGATTAAGCTCGTGGAAAGCGATGGCCAGGCGGCTTCTGCTGGGGGAGTGGGCGAACTGCGGGTTCGCGGCCCCAACATTATGAAGGGCTACTATCGCGCTCCCGAGGAGACCGCCGCTGCGATCGACACCGAGGGATGGTTTAATACTGGCGACCTCGCTCGATTGGAGGATGGGAATCTTATTATCGTCGGACGCACGAAAGATTTGATTGTTCATCGCGGCTTCAACGTCTACCCGGCCGAAGTCGAAGCGGTGCTCAACGCTCATCCCGCGGTGGCTCGGTCCGCTGTCGTCGGCCGATCCGTGGCCGGAGACGAGGAGGTCGTCGCGTTTGTTCAGCCGCTGCCAGACTCAGCTCTGACAGTTGCTGAGTTGGCAGAATACGCTGCACTGCATCTTACCCAGTACAAACGACCATCTCAAATTCACCTGGTTTCCGCGATGCCGCTCACGCCGACGGGGAAAATTGTGAAGGGCGAGCTTAAGAAAATCGCTGAAGAAGCCCCTTCCGGCGGCAGGCATTTTGCTCATTTCCCCCGATAGTTGTTCATCTGCAGGAACGACCGTAACTCTAAGCGGCGTGTTGTTGGTCAGATGCCGGTCGCGGACACCCGACAAGTTCCTCGTTGTTCAATCCCAGCAAACGTTTGTGGATACCCTTATTTGCCTTTCTTATTAACCACAGTAAAGCGGGATGCATGTGAAGAAAGGCGGGGAGAGCCAGAACTCGAGCGCCTCGAACGATATAGTATTCGTTGATGCCGGAACTCTGTCCAAGCATGCTGTCATAGATCGTGTTGATGTTTGGTTGCTCGCAGACGCCGGTCCGGTAAGTGTGCAACAAAAGGTCGGGGGCTCCAAGTTTTAAGGCCTTGTCCGAATTGACGAGCGTCTTCAGGATAAATGTGTCCTCCACCAGACAACCTATCTCGAAGGATACTAGCTCTCGACCTGCGAACGCTCCAAGTACCACCGTCTCAGGAAACTGAAACAGGGCATGAGCCCATCGTGAGAATCCATCCTTCTGCCTTCGGCTGGCATCGAACGCATACTTCGTTCGCTCGTAAAACGACACATAACACGGGTACGCGCTCTCGCAGAACTCCTTCTCATCGACAATGCGGGACACGGTGACACCGTTTTTCAGCGCCTTCTTGACGTGTTTCTGCACGTTGTAACGCAGCATCTTTAAGTCATAGTTGTGGGGCTCATCGAAGACGATAGGGTTCAGGTACGAATTGGAGGGTTGCCCGTCTTCAACACCGTATTGGAAAGCGCCGATCCCTGTGAACCCGTCTTCCGTCCTCTTCAGATCGTATTTCCTGAAGGGCAGCAGCGGACGGTAAAGAAAGGGACGAACTTGCTGCCACCAGATATCTCCAACCTTGACAACCTTGATTCCGGTCGCCCGTTCGAGGGCGGCATATCGGTCTACCGTCATCGACAACCAGCAAGCGTTAGGTTTTGGAGCGGCAACTGTAGCCACGGTTTCCCCACTGAATCGGAATTACTTTCCTGATCTCGAAATACCGCATCATAGTACACCCATTTCGCCGCGCGGATCTCACCTCTACAGTGGCACTTCAATAAGGCTCGGCCCTTCGCTTTCCATTCCTTCCCGCAACGCTCTTGCAAACCCTTCCAAGGAAGCCACGCGCGTCCCAGGCACTCCCATGCCCTTTGCCAGGTGAACCCAGTCGAGATCGGGACGGCCGATCTCGAACATATCCAGGGCGCGTCGGCCCGGTTCGCCCACTCCGAGGTAAGAAAACTCACGCTTTAAAACGGCGTAATCGCGATTCGCGAAAATAACCACCGCCACGTCGAGACTCTCGCGAGCCATCGTCCAGAGAGCTTGCAACGTGTACATGCCACTGCCATCGGCAGAAAGGCATAACACCTTCCGGCCGGGACAGGCTACCGCCGCGCCCACAGCCAGAGGCAGTGCAATCCCAATCGAGCCTCCGGTGTTACCCAACCAGTCATGCTGCGGAGCTCCCTTCGTGGCTGCCATCAATCCTCGGCCTGAAGTCATCGATTCGTCCACCACGATGGCGTCCTCTGGCAGAAGTGCGCCCACGACGGCCGCAAGACCGGGCAAAGAGATCGTGCCCACCGGCAACGTTGGATGCTCCGTTTTTCCCCCAGCATGCTGCATTCGGGGAAGCGACAATGCCGCCTCGAGCGCCCCTAGCACGCCCACGTAATCCTCGCCGGGACTGGCCAGCGTGTGAATCTCACATTCCGGCGATGTGAACACGCTCTCTTTCCCCGGGTACGCGAAATAAGCGATCGGAGCGCGCGCCCCTACCAAGATAAGTTGGCGAAATTCCTTGAACTGTTCCACGCCTTGCTCAAGTACGTACGCGACGCGGTCCACCGGCGGTAACCCAGCACCGCGTTCGAGGCGGGCAACCGGATAGGGAGCAAAGAGTTTGGCTCCCGTCGCGCCCGCGATGCGTCCAGCAGTCACGAGCCCTTTGCCGTAGAGGGCATTCCCAGTCATCAGAATGGCTGTCTTCATGCCCGACCGTAGCATCGCCGCCGCATGCTCAACCGTTGCGCTCATGGGCAACGGAGGTGTGGGCAACTCGGGGAGAGTTGCAACCGTTCCGCCGGAGCTCCACGCAACATCCGCCGGCACGATGAGCGTCGCAATCGTTCCGGGTGCGGTGCGCGCGGCAGTGATCGCCTCGACTGCGTCTCTGCCCACTTCGGAGGAAGACGAACAAGTGCGCACCCATTCTGAACACGGCTTAGCGATTGCCTCAATGTCCGAAGTAAGCGGGGTATCATGGGATAGATGGTAGGTGGCATGCTGGCCAATGACGTTGATGATCGGCACCTGAGCCCGTCTTGCATTGTGTAGGTTCGCAAGGCCATTGCCAAAGCCCGGGCCGAGATGGAGAAGAGTCCACGCGGGTTTCTCGGCCATCCGCGCGTAGCCATCTGCAGCTCCCGTAACAACTCCCTCAAAAAGGCCGAGCACGCAGCGCATTTCCGGAATTCGGTCGAGCGCGGCAACCATATGTATCTCCGAGGTGCCAGGGTTTGAAAAACAGGTATCTACACCCCCAGCCGCCAGCGTCCGTATGATACTTTCCGCTCCATTCATGCCAATCTTCTCTTCTTGAGCCTAAGATTCGATTTCGAGCATAGCGCAATACAACTTGCTCCGGGACGGCAGACCCAGCGCACCTCTGAGTATACCGAACAGCTGATTTCCTTATGAGCTCACGGCAATTCAGCCTAGCGATCGAGGTTCCGATTGTCTCCCGCTCCGAAGTGGAGAGATTTTGGCTATCATGAATGTAGGTGATTTCTAATCCGTATGCTTTTAGTTACGATGCCTAGCAACGCTGCTTTACGGCTCTTCGTGCTTTGCTTAGTGGCCGGAGTCATGTCTGCCTGTTCCCATACGGAAGCGAACGACGCGAAAGCGTCCTGGGACCCCAAGGCCGCAGCGGTTTACCTCGACCAAAGGGAAGTCACTTGGATGGGATGGATGGGGGCTGCGCGCGACCACGATACTTTTTGCGTCGCTTGCCATACGGCGATCCCCTACGCGCTCGCGCGGCCTGCGCTAGGTAAGACGCTCGCCGAAGACGGGTTGTCAGTCAACGAACGTAAACTCATCGATAATGTCACGAAGCGTGTGCAGCTGTGGAGCAAAATTGATCCGTTCTATGGCGACGAAGTGTATGGCAGCGGCAAAGTTGCGCAATCTCGCGGTACGGAAGCCGTTGTCAACGCGCTAATCCTTGCCAGCTACGACTCACAGAATGGTCATCTCAGTGACACCACCCGGAGTGCGTTCCGCAACCTGTGGGCTCTTCAGCAGATGGAGGGCGATGAGAGCGGTGCCTGGTCTTGGCTTCAGTTTGGCATGGAACCTTTCGAAGCAAAGGACTCGCCTTACTACGGTGCCTGTCTGGCAGCGGTCGCTGTAGGCCTAGCCCCGGAGAACTACCGTTCGACCCCTGAGATTCAGGGGAACCTCAGAATGTTGCGCGAATATCTCGACCGCGAATATGAGACGCAGTCCACAATCAATCGTGTCGTTCTGCTGTGGGCTTCGACGAAATTGCCCGATCTCCTCCAATCAGACCGCCAGAAGTCGATCATCAACGAACTCTGGGAGGACCAGCGCTCCGATGGAGGATGGGATCTACCGTCCCTGGCATTTCCAAGAGATTGGAGCCTTCATTCGTTTGTTCGGGAACGGTTGCGATCGGATGGAACGCGCCAGGTGACGCGGAGCGACGGCTATGCCACGGGCCTGATTACATTCTCGCTAGAGCAGGCGGGAATTCCTGTGACCGATCCCCGACTTTTGCGCGGACTTTCATGGTTGGAGCGTAACCAGAATAAGGCGGAAGGCTTCTGGCCATCCGTCTCTGTCAATCTGCGGCGCAATCCATCGTCAAATGTCGGCCACTTCATGGACGATGCCGCGACAGGGTTTGCCGTACTCGCTTTGAGCGGAGATATTGCCCCCGTTAAGAGCGAAGTGACCGCTCACATATCTCAATCGACAAGTCATCGTGATCCTGAAAAAAGGTAAACGTCTGTTTCGTAGATTCATCGGCAAGCAAAAATATCCGTCCGCGGAAGAGCAACAGAAGTGTCTTTAGTTTGCTCTCCTCTGACAGAACCTCAATGGAGCTATTTCAGCAACACGCAGCTAGCGCCCAGCCAGGAAGCCGCCGTCGATAACCAGGGACTGGCCGGTCATGAACGACGCCCGGTCCGAGCACATCCATACCACGGCTTCGGCGATCTCTGCCGGTCTTCCAAAACGGCCGACAGGATGGCAACTAAGAACGTACTTGTGGACCGCAGGAGCGTTATAAAGCCGCTCAGCCATCGTCGTTTCGACGGCTGCGGGACACACAGCGTTAATCCGGATGCCATTTCGAGCGGTTTCGAGCGCCGCGGCTTTCGTCAGCCCCATCACTCCGTGTTTGCTCGCACTATACGCGGCTGCTCCAGCAGCACCGATCAGGCCCACCACCGACGCCATGTTTACAATCGCTCCGCCACCGCCCTGCAGCAGCATCTGTCGAATTTCGTACTTCAGGCACAACCAGACACCCTTGAGATTGATGTCGATCGTCCGATCCCAGTCTTCTTCCGATTGTCTGACGATGGGTACCCAAACACCCTCGATTCCGGCGTTATTGAAGGCGATGTCCAGGCGGCCAAATCTCTCCACAGCCTTCTGGATAAGGGTCTCGACATCGGAGGCCTTCGACACGTCGGCTTTCACAAACAGGCCATCGCCGCCGGCGGCACCGATCAGTTCGATGGTTTCCTGGCCTTCCGGTTCGCGGCGCCCTGAAACCACCACTTTGGCTCCAGCCT
Source organism: Candidatus Sulfotelmatobacter sp. (assembly GCA_049515395.1). GTDB lineage: Bacteria > Acidobacteriota > Terriglobia > Terriglobales > Acidobacteriaceae > Sulfotelmatobacter. The sequence continues at coordinate 6,041 of JBEKUD010000199.1, forward strand.
TTGCGAAAAGTACGGCGGTATCCCGGCCGATACCCGACGTCCCGCCAGTTACGAGCCCAACTTTGCCTTCCAATTCCATCGTCATAGTTTTCCTTCACCGTCCGACCGCTCAAGCTTCAACAGGTGCTGCTTCCTCTGAATTCAGCTTTTTTACACTAGGCGCTCTGCCTTCGACTCATTCATTCAAACATATCAGGACTTTGGACTTGGAAATCCGGGTATCATTTGTCGTGAAATGTGGCCAATCCGCGCTGCTCGCAATCAAGAACACAAGATGGCTGTTACGATTTCCGTGTAGCCGCTTCTGGATGAGTGCGGGTAACGATTAGCGGACTGCGAATCGAACATCGAATCGAAAAGGAGAATTCTAGCGATGGCTGAACCTGTAGCCTCTTCAGCCGGCGGGTCCGGACACGCAAACGACAAACTTGTGGGCACTTGGAAGCTGGTGTCCGCCTCGAGCACAACATCGAACGAGGAGCGCAGTGAGAGTCCCTATGGTGCCAGCCCTGCAGGTTTTCTCAGCTATACTGCGGACGGGAGAGTAACTGCCATTATCAGCTACGGCGGGCGCAAGCCACTCTCTTTCGGCGGGGGCGCCCTAGAGGAACAGGCCGAGGCATTTAAGACATTTCTTGCATACGCCGGAAGGTACACGCTCAGCGCTGAGAAAGTAATCCATCACATCGAAATTTCATCCATTCAGAACTACGTGGGCAAGAACCTGGTCCGCAGCATCAAATTTCAGGGCGATCAAATCATATTGGTCACACCACCCACACCGGTGAATGGAAAGGTCCAAACCGTCGAGTTGGTTTGGCAACGTTTGCCGATTGCAAAGAATGACCTATCACATTGAATACAGGGTTGTTCCGCATATTCCGAAGGCGTTTTCAATGGAAATATCTGTGTTAAACTCGGCCTCAGCTATCGCTGCGGGTTGTTTAAATTCTGATCTTGCAAGCAGGTGAAAGTTGTCGAAGGTTATCGCTCCGGTCAAAAAAGTTCTTTTTAGCGACGAAATTCTGCAGGACCCGTATCCGACATACGCTCGCATGCACGAGGAAGGTCCGTTGCATTATGTGAATGTTGGCAGCAAATGGGCGGTGTGGTCAGTTTTCAGCCACGCCGAATGCTCGTCGATCGCGAAAGATCCGAGGCTTTCCGCCAAACGCGCGAAGCAAATGTTATTGCCTCTGCCGCTGAGCCGCCAGTCCGAGTTCAGCGAACTCGCGCGCATGCTCAGCTTGTGGCTGATTTTCATGGACCCACCGGAGCACACCCGGCTGCGCAAACTTCTTAACAAGGGATTTTCGGCCGCGGCGGTGGAAGGCTTGCGTCCGCAGGCCGAGGCCATCGTCGATCAAATGCTAAAGCCGCTCCAGCACGGCTCGGAAGTCGAACTCATGAGCGAGTTCGCCAACCCTATGCCGGTGCGCATCATTTCGGAGCTTCTTGGAGTGCCGCAGGCGCTGCACGGCACATTCGTGAATGCTTCGCGGGCCATCGCCGCGTTTCGAGGCAATCCAAATCGCACGGTCGAAGAGGCGCGCGCGGCCCAAGATGCTCTCCTAGAGTTGACTGAGTTTTTCCGAAAGACCGTGGCCGAACGCAGGCGCAATAAAGGGAGCGACCTGATTAGCCTGCTCATCGACATCGAGGAAGAAGGAGAAGTGCTGACCGAAGAAGAACTGTACGCCCAGTGTATCTCCCTACTTTTTGCCGGACACGAGACCACTCGAAATCTGATCGGCAACGGAATGTACACGCTCCTGAAAAACCCGCAGCAGACAGCGGAGTTACGAGAGAAACCGGAGATGATCCGCTCGGCGGTCGAGGAGCTTCTGCGTTTCGAGAGCCCCGTACAATTCACGGCTCGCGTGCTCAAGGAAGATATCGAGGTTTGCGGGCAGCGCATTCCGAAGGGATGGACGATTCTATGCATGCTCGGTGCGGCCAACCGGGATCCAAAACAGTTTAAGGAACCGAATCAGTTAAACCTGGGCCGGCTGAACAACCAGCATCTGGCATTCGGTGCGGGTCTGCATTTTTGCATTGGAGCCCAACTCGCCCGGCTAGAGGGACAGCTTGCGATCCTGAATCTGGTGCAGCGTTTTCCGGAGATGAAGCTCGCTGGCCCGCGACCGGAGTGGGCATCTACATTTGGATTGAGGGGCCTCAACAGTCTTCCGGTAATTAT
>JBEKUD010000200.1:0-8218 GCA_049515395.1 Candidatus Sulfotelmatobacter sp.
GCTTTTGTGACCGGCATGCAAGGCGATGATCCTCATTATTTTCGGGTCATTTCCACGCCCAAGCATTATGCCGTGCACAGTGGTCCTGAACCCACGCGTCACTTCGCTGACGTGGACATCAGCAAGCACGACCAAGAAGACACCTACCTGCCGGCTTTTCGTGCTGCCGTGGTGGAGGGCCACGCGGGATCTGTGATGTGCTCGTACAACGCCGTCAATGGCGAGCCCGCATGTGCCAACCAGTTCTTGCTGCAACACACGCTTCGCGGGGCATGGCAATTTCAAGGATACGTTGTCTCAGATTGTGGCGCCGTCCTTGACATCTTCAGCGGCCATCGCTATCGCCCGACGCAGCCGCAGGCCTCGGCGATCTCGCTCGAGCGCGGCATGGATAACGAATGTGTGGACTTCATCGAAAAGGTTAAAGATAACCACGACTACAAGCCCTACATCGAGGCTGTGCTGCAGGGCTATCTCTCTGAGAGCAAGGTCGACACGGCACTCATTCGCCTCTTCACCGCTCGCATCCGTCTCGGCATGTTCGACCCCCCGGCAATGGTGCCCTACAGCGACACTGATGAAAAGCTGCTCGACAATACCGAGCACCGCGCCCTTGCGCGCCGGATGGCAAACGAATCCATGGTCCTTTTAAAGAATGACGGTGTGCTGCCGCTGAGGTCCGTCAAGCGCATCGCCATCGTCGGCCCGCTCGCCGATCAAACTACCGTTTTGCTAGGCAACTACAACGGGAATCCCACCCACACCGTAAGCCTGCTGGAAGGAATGAAAGCCGAATTCCCCGGGGCGAAGATCACTTATGTCCGCGGCACCCAGTTCCTCTCCAATCAGGGGGGCTCTGTGCCCGTATCGGTTCTGACCACTCCCGATGGCAAGCGCGGTCTGAAAGCCGAGTACAGTTCGCGCCCGACTTCCGACGCCAGACCGGCACCGCTCACGTCGCGGATCGAATCCAACGTGAACCTGAATGAGGGCAATCTCCCCGACCAGGTGAAAGGAATTCATGATCTGTCGGTACAGTGGACCGGCTTCCTCAATCCCAACGCAACTGGCGACTACTTGATCGGCCTCCAGGTCGATGGCTTTGGCAGTGTTTCCCTGGACGGCAAGCTGATCATGGAGATTTGGGGCAAGGATACCAATCTCGGCCAAGTTCACCTGGAAAAGGACCACTCGGTCAAGCTTGAGGTGAACTATGGCCGCTTCCGAGAAGGCAAGGCAGAAGCCCAGATGATCTGGGCTCCCGTGAACAACGCTCCTGATCCCGAGGCTGTCGCCGCCGCGACAAATGCGGACGTCATCGTTGCCGTCGTCGGCATCACCAGCCACCTTGAAGGGGAGGAGATGCCGGTTGAACAGCCCGGCTTTTCAGACGGAGACCGCACCAGCCTGGACTTGCCGAAGCCCGAAGAAGATCTCCTACAGGCGGTAGCCATCACCGGCAAGCCTCTGGTTGTCGTGCTGATGAACGGTAGCGCGCTGGGCGTGAATTGGGAAAAAGCACATGCTAACGCGATCCTGGAAGCCTGGTATTCCGGCGAGGAAGGCGGAACCGCCATCGCTGAAACCCTGAGCGGCAAGAACAATCCCGCCGGACGTCTTCCCGTCACGTTCTACAAAGATGTCCGCCAGCTTCCGCATTTTGAAGACTACGCGATGAAAGGACGCACCTATCGCTACTTTGAAGGAGAGCCGCTCTGGCCCTTCGGTTACGGCCTCAGCTACACGACGTTCAGCTACAGCAAGCTTTCGCTGCCCTCCACCCCGATCCATGCCGGCGATCCGCTGAACGCATCTGTGACAGTCACCAATACCGGCAAGGTTGCGGGCGACGAGGTGGTGCAGCTCTATCTGAAATTTCCCGATATCGCAGGCGCACCGCGTCGCGCACTGCGCGGGTTCCAACGGATCCATTTAGAGACGGGAGCCAATCAGAAGGTCGAGTTCCATCTGAACCTACGGGACCTCAGCATGGTTACCGATGCCGGAGATATCATCGTGGCGCAGGGAGAGTACACCGTATCGGTCGGCGGCGGACAGCCCGCAACCGACGCACTTACGGTCAGCGGCAACTTTAAAATCGAGGATCAGATCATGTTGCCCGAATGACGATAGCGCCGGCTTCGAACTTCTCGCGTGGTTCAATGGCATCACCACGCGCGGTATCGATCGCCCTTGTCATCGACACCGATGGAAATATGTATGGAACCACGGTCGAAGGTCGAAGGTGGGGAAGAGCAGGTATCGCTGCAGAACATTCTGCTGAGAGCGAGGCCGGCCACGTGAATTGGCAAACACCGAATCCAATCCTGCATACGAGCTCTCGTTACGCAACTCCAGCAGGCTCTCGGCGAGCCGATTGTCAACCGGGAGTGTTTTGCGGTGGATGACACTTACCATAAGGAATTGTTAGTCATGACTACGAGAGGCATCGAACAACGCGAGAAGCAGCAGAGTGCAATGGGCACCGGGCACACATGGGCCGAGATTCGGCAGCAGCCGGAACTATGGCCGACCACCGCGAAGCGAGTACAGGAAGGAATCGCAAGACTGCAACTGCAAGCCAGATTGAAGGATGCGCGTGTCGTGATCACGGGCGCGGGAACGTCGGCCTATGCTGCGTCCGCAGTGGCAGCAGCATGGTCTCGATCCATCGCAGTACCCTCCACCGACTTGCTGTTTAGAACCGAACGATACATGGAGGATGCGACCGTACTGGTTTCCCTGGCGCGTTCCGGGAACAGTCCTGAGAGCATGGCCGTCGTCGAGCGTGTCCGCGGGCTCCGCCCAGATGTCTGGCACTTAGCCGTCACGTGCAATCCCGAAGGGGCGTTGGCCACATCTCCGCTCGTGAACTCCATCATCTTGGATCCGCGCACTAACGATCAGAGTCTGGTGATGACCAGCTCTTATTCCAATCTCTTGTTGGCAGGCCTCTGTCTGGCCAAGGGCGATCTCATGGACTCGGTGATTGCGACGGCGGCTGCCGAAGCGCAGAGCAAGTTCACTTTGATCAACCAAAAGGTGAAGGATCTAGCCAGCCGCGTTGAAGACCGTGTTCTAGTCCTCGCGTCAGCGCCGTTATTCGGCTGGGCGCAGGAGGGAGCGCTCAAGGTGTTGGAAATGACGGCTGGCCGCTTTCCCGTCATGGCCGAAACCTATCTGGGATTGAGGCATGGTCCGATGAGCTTCATCTGCTCGGACACAATGGTGCTCTGTCTGTTGTCGAACGACCCCGTGGCTCGGCTTTATGAGCAGGACCTGGTGCAAGAGCTTCGATCAAAGAAACTGGGGTACCTTGTCGGCGTTTGCCCGCATGATGATGGCCAGAGTGAAACCGCGCAGCTTTTTGACGAGGTCATTCCGTCGTTGGCCCCGAAATCCCCGGATGTTCTCCGGACTCCTTTTGAGATTCTCTGTCTCCAACTCTTTAGTTACCACCTAAGCGTGCGCATAGGCCTCGACCCTGACAGCCCGAGTCCAGTGGGTGTGATCAACCGTGTTGTCCAGGGAGTTCGCATTTACAAGTGAGATGGATCGGCCGGCACAGTGTTCTTCTCAAGCGATAGGGGGTGACTGCCGTTGTTCCTCCATTGTTAAGCACGCGGGAAGCCGGTTTGCTTCAAGAGGGTTGAGTTTCCCGCTGAGTCGAGTATTCGTACCAGAAAGGTCCTGATGCACCGGGACAATAACGCTTTCACCGGGCACGCATGGATATATGCGCCACCATCAAACTTGTTTGGAGGCTTAGAGGAAGGGGCGCGGTACAAGCACAATAGGTGTGGGACGACGAAAATATAGTTTGGCAAAAGCGGCAGCGGCTAAATGCCAGATCCAAGAGAACAAAAGTGTAAGAAAAATGTAAAAGAGATTTGCCCTTTTTGCCTATTGGGCCGTTTTCGCGTATCGCGGAATCAATAACTTACATGGAATCAATGCGGAACTGGGGTTCAAATCCACCCCCGCAACAATGAACGCCGCTGCCGAAATGCAGTGGCGTTCGCCGTTTCTCAGGACCAAAGGTTGCAGCGATTCTCTCGGTCGTGGAAAGCTGCCGCAGGTTGAAACTCCCAGTGCGCAACTATCTGGTTTCGGTCCTTCCCGGGCTTGCTGATCTTCCGATCCGCCGCCTGCCCGACCTTACTCCCGCAGCGTGGATCGCTCAGCATTCTATCGAGTAGAGTCAGCGTTATTTGGATAGGAATCGAGGGAACAATGCGTTCTCTTGTTTGAGCGGGAAACTCAGCTGCGAGCGATGGCAGCTTTGCGGGCGATCAAGTTGTAGCCTTTGGCCTTGGCGTCCGCTTCGATGGCTGTCAAATGCTCGCGTCCGACCGTCGTTTGTCCCACCTTCATTTCGATTTCAGCGAGCGCCAGTCGTGCATCGAGTTCGATGCCCATATAACCCAGCTCTCGCGACTTCGTGATGATGGTGGCCAGTTCCTTGCGTGTTGCACTCGCGGCAGCGGAGTGGGCAAGGTCTTTTTCGGCGGTCTCAATGCGCGCCGCAGTGGTGGCGGTTGGCCAGCGGATGTTTGGATTCTGGCTCTTGGCGGCCAGAGACCGCGCGTGTTGCATCGCTTCTTTCGCTGCCGCCGCCTTACCCTCAGCGAGCAGCGCGCGGGCAAGGACGCACCATGCCTGGGTTTCGTCGTCGCGGAGTTTTTGTGTCTGAAAAACCTCGAGAGACTGACGGACCGTGGCTTCCTGTTCGGCTGGAGAACGCCCCTCCTCCAGCGATAAATCGGCGAACCCGAGCTGGGTCTCGGCGATGGCGATCTTATCGCCTCTTGAGGTCCGTATCGCCAGCGCCTGGTCGTACATCTTACGGGCCCCCGAAAAATCGGCCTCTTGGAGAAGCAAGCCTCCCAGCCCCCACATTGCAGATGCCAAACCCGGCTGATCGTCTTTTTTCTGCCACATCGCGAGGGATTGTTCGAATCCCTTCCGGGCGCCCGCCAAGTCCCCCTGCAATTGGTGAATGGCCGCGATGTTTAGACCTACGAGAGCGGGATATCCGGTATCCTCTGGCTCCCATCCCTGGAGGCACTCCTCATAGAGGTGAATCGCGCCTGGCAGATCGCCTTGATCCCACCTCTGGCCGGCAAGGTTCCCGAGAGCGAGAGACAGGTTCCTTTTGTCATCAACGCGCCGCCAAAGGGCCACAGATTCTCGTTCCATTTTCTCGGCGGTCGCGGGATCGCCCTGACCTTGATAGGCAAGGGCAAGGTTGTCGAGCACTACCGCCAGACCCACATCGGACCCATTCCTGCGGAAGATGCTTTGCGCCTCCTGCATGAGAAGGATGGCTTGGGGTACATCCGCTTGAATTATCACCTGCGCCCAGACAAGCAAAGCCCTACCTTCGTGTTCCCGGTCCCCGGCTGCGGCATAAATGTCCCTCGCCTCGCGGCAGGCGGAAACCGAACTAGACAGCCCACACTGCCCTCCCCGCGCATCTGCCAGGATCAGACGTGATCCCTGCGCTTTCGCCTTCTCCACCGCCCGGGCCAGGAGCTGTTCTCGACGCTTGGAATCGCCCAGCAAAGTCCACGCTTCTTCCTCCACCAGGTCGATACGGGGATCTTCCGAGGCTGGAGGCGCAAGCTTGCGCAGTGACTCGACCGTGGCGACAGCATCATGCCCCTTGCCGCCACGGGTCTGCATCCTTGCCAGTCTGAGGCCGTAGTCAGCGTTGTCCGGGAACAAGGTGAAGAGTGCGCGATAGACCTCGATCGCCTTCTCATATTCATGACCGACGAAACGATAGCGGCCTTCCACCACTAACCTGTCTTCGCGAGAAAGATTGGCGGAGAGTTCGTACGCCTGCCGGCCTTCCTGCTGGGCCTTCTTGGAATAGCCCAACCGTAACCAGGCTTCGGCCAGAGCGGCATGCGCCAGGGAAAACTTCGGATCAGAAACTATGGCCTGTTGCAGAAGATCGCGCGCTTCCGGGGCATCGAACACGCGCAGCCGGGCGAGTCCCTCCGAATAAAGGCGGGCGGCGTCACGGTTGGAAGGCGCGGATGCGCGGATGCTCACCGCCTCCACCGGGGAAACGGCTTCCACACCAAGTTTTTCGCGCAACCGGGAACCGGCCTGTGACACCATGTCAAACAGGTCAGCCTCACCTCCAACCACAGCGACATCAGCGATCGTTTCACCAGCGACCGTATCTTGAAGGCGTAGGTCGAGACGGATGCGGGTGCCGGGATTCTCACCGAGAGCGGTATAGGAGCCGAGGACAATCAAATCGCTATTCAGGTTCTTGTGCAATCGCGCCAGCGTGTCTCTGGAAAGGCTGTCAGCGTCGGCCAGAGGAAGATCGAGTTTGGCGCGCGCGACGTCTTCGCCCGAAACCAGGCGTAACTTTTCTCCGGCCTCCAGTTCGGTGCTCAACATTTCCGCCAGGGCCGTGGATAGCCAACCTTCTTCGGGACGGCCTGACAGGTTGCGAAAACCGAGAACGGCGATGGAACGGCGCGGGGCAGCGGATGCCTTGATTGAACTCATCGCAGACGAACGGGACGGAAGCGGACCTCTGTGGAATTGTGTCCACGCGAAGAATCCTGCAACGGTAATAGCAGACACACCTAAAATCGCGACCAGTCTTGCGCCCGCCCGATTCCGGGGGCGCGGCAAGCTCAGCTGTTCGTTCTCTTCGGTGATGACACTGGTTCGGATCGTCTGCTGCTGAAGAAGGAGCCCAGCGGAGACGTTGCTGGCGTTCGTCGCTAACGCCGGGAGAGTGGCGCCGTTTTCTGGAGCGATGATCTGCACGGGCGCGACAAACTGATACCCGCGTCCGGGCAGTGTGACGATATAGCTGTTGTCGCCGGGTTTCTCTTCGAGTGCCCGCCGCAGCGCCGAGATACTTTGCGCCAGACTGTTCTCGTCCACAAACGATTCCGGCCAGACATTCTTGAGCAGTTCCTCACGAGTGAGAACCTTTCCCGGGTTCTGGACGAGGTAGAGCAGCACATCAAACGCCCGGGAATTGAGCGGGATAATCCTGTTATCCCGCCGAAGACTGCGGGCCCGGACGTCCGCCTGGAATTCTCCGAATTGAAAGATCCATCCTGGGCTCAGTGACATAGAGGCATTCAGAACTTTTCAAGAGTTATCAGAACGCTTCACTGGCCTTTTTCGGGCGAGTGCAGCAACATGCGCGGCCAGTACAGGGAGAACCGTACGAACAGACTCTACCAATGGCTGACTCGCCGGGCAAGCTTCTTCCATTCTCAGACGTCTGGCCGCGGCACCAGCCGCACTGTCCGGACGGAGGTGACAGTCGAGCGGCAAGGCATGACCCTGCTGGTGGGTGGCGCGGCGGCGGGCCTCGACAACTGCCCTCTTTGCGGACAGAAGCTGGCCCCGGCGCAGGCAGAACGAGCAAAACTCCGTCTGCAAGAGTGCTCGATTGCGCAGAAAGACCTTCCGGCGGATGGTACTTCCCCATGAATGACGGGCGCTGGGTCCGACAGCCTAACAAGCAAGAAAAACTTACTACAAGGAGAACAACGATGGATTCCGAAAACAAGAATATCGCTCTGGGAAAAAATTTCGATGTTTCCCATTTCTCGTGGACACCAACCTTGGCGGCGCTGGCTGTCGTCTGCGTGTTGCTGCTGGTCGCGGTCCGCACGGCCCAAGCGCAATCAGAGACCGTTCTCTACAACTTTCTGGGAATGCCCGACGGCGCGAATCCCGTCACAGGGGTGATCCTTGATGCGGCAGGGAACCTCTACGGTACAACCGACAACGGCGGCACCGCCGGCCTCGGCACAGTTTTCAAACTGGCTCCCGACGGAAAAGAGACCGTCCTTTATAGCTTCGCCGGTCAAGCAGAAGGTGAAACTCCATATGCAGGCTTGGTCCGTGGCAAGAAGGGCTATCTCTACGGCGCGACTCTCTACAGCCAGGATAACGTCAGCTACGGCACTTTGTACAAAGTCGGCCCGAAAGGCGTGCACACGGTGCTCTACACGTTCACGGGCGGGGCAGATGGTGCAGATCCGTATGGCGAGAACCTGATTTTCGATAAGGCCGGCAACCTCTATGGCACGGGCTACGGCGGCGGCACGTCTGAACTTGGAGTGGTGTTTGAGTTAAGTGCCGCCGGTACCGAGAGCGTGCTGTACAGCTTCACGGGCGGCACCGATGGAAGCCGTCCGTATGCGGGGGTGGTCGAGGACAAGCA
>JBEKUD010000201.1:0-8193 GCA_049515395.1 Candidatus Sulfotelmatobacter sp.
CGAGTTGCCAGTCGTCGCTCCTGAGCGATCCTAACGCAAAATTTTCTGTGGAAATGTGCCGGAGCTCAAACATAAGGAGGGCCGCCACGTCGGCCTTGACTTTTATGACCTTCTCATAGAAGTCTTATGTGGTGGGACTGTCAAACCGCGATTCGACAACAGCGATTCGACAAGTTCAAAGTTTTTTCCAGTCGGTCAGCGCCACCAATTCGTCTGGGATTTCCTGCAACCTTTGAAGTCGTCGGTCATGATCCCCTGCCCCTGCTGCACCGTGTATCTTTTTGCCGCCCCGCACATATCGGCAGTTCGCTTCGCTAATTTGAACTATTTGTCAACCGCGACCTTCAGGTGCTGACGGTGAGCTTTTTCAACGATCGCCGTCATCTCCGCCACTGAGATGTCGTCCTCGATCGTCACTTTGATGACGTCGACGTTGTAGAAGATATTCTCGCGCACCGCCTGCCGTGCTTGGTCGACGTTTGCTATCTGCTGAAATTCCGTTGCCCAATTGCATGGGCAAGAGCGGAATTGAGAATCTGGACGTACGCACCCGGCGCCGTCAGCTTACGCCCGGCGGCCAAAATTCTCGGACCGGGGACGCTGCCTGCATTGATCGGGTCCCGCAGGACAACATCGCCTTCAATTCCAGAGGGCCCAAGATTGCGCACCGTCGTGAAGCCGCTTTCCAAATCTTCGCGTGCCAGCCCGGCGCCCCGCAATACACGCTCGCCGGGCGCCTCGATGATTGCCAGCAATAGCCCCGGAGCAAAGTCACCGTTTAAATGGCGCGCCCTCTCGGCTTCCGGCGGCACAATTACGTCGAGAAGCAGGTGCGTATGACTGTCAAGCAGCCCCGGCAGCAAGGTCGCGTTGCCCGGATCAATAGTCTTGACGTTTGCCAGCACGTGAGTCTGCACCTGAGAAGGGGGCCCTACCTCTTTGATCTTCCCGTTTTCAATCAGCACGGCCCCAGGCAAAACGTTCCCAGTCCTCGGGTGGAGCAGCCGGCCAGCCTTTACTAGAGTGACAGGAGCGGGGGATTGGGCCGCGAGCTGCCCACTTAAGAGCAGAGTCCAAAATAATGCCGCCAGCGGCTGGACCAGTTTGGGCATACGATCTCCTTGAGCTTTACGGTCTAGCAAGGAAACAACAAGCTGTGTGTGCCACGGTTCCAAGAACGCCCGCCAGGAGCACACCGCCGAACGCCGCAGCCAGCAGCATGTTCGCTGCAAGGCAAGTCCGATGCGGCTGAGTTGCAGTCAGTCGGGCAAGACGACGGCTTATAAACGATGACGCTGTCGCTTGCAGTAAGAACGCCTCTTCTGGATTGGCAAGTTGCCAGTGCGGAAACCAGGTCTCCACCGTGGGCGCTCTGAATAACAAACTCGTCGCAGGAGAGCTCCCGAAACAAAGCAAGCCGACCCGGTGATCCAGACGAGCGGATGAAACCACAGCCCGCAAAGTCCCAGTTCGTGAATAAGGCGTATCAAGTTGTCGCGTCTTCTTGCGTGGATCAGCTCATGGATGAGGACAGCGTTCAGTTCACGCTCGCTCAGCATCCGGTCAATTCCGTGGGGAAGTGAGATGTAAGGACGCAGAATACCGTCCACTGCCGGAGCTTGCCGACTTGCAGCAAACCGTACTGGGACGCCATGAGCATTGAAACTCCGCCTCGGCACGAGGGTTTTGACCGGCCATGGCCTGAGCCTCGCGACTTTCAGTACGGATCCGCAAACAAAGTCGCGTAAACATCAGAGTTGCGCCAAGCAACCAAACCCCGCAGAGCACTCCGGCGGTTGGGCTTCGAATGCTCCGACTTGCCGCGTCGCCGATGATGCTTAGAGGCGTGGCCCAGGAGAAATGTGACGTCCAGAATCTGTCGACCACTGCACCCAGCGGGAAAATGAAATTGAGCGCTGTCGCTACCAAAATCCAATACTTGGTCATGGCGCTGACACGCGGGATCGATGTCAAAACCCAAGCCGCGAACCAGACGAGCGAGGCATACAGGAGGTGGAGCTCGAAGTAATACAGAGCGCGCATGATGTGCTCAAGCGTGTGCTCCTCCTCCACGTCTGCGGCTGCTCTTGTTTGGTGCTGCGCTTTGAAGAGCCTTCAAATCCCTTAGCGAGATGGTCCCCGTTTCAAGGAGATTTGAGACCAGCAGACGGGGAGAGCCCCCGAATAAATCCAGGAGGTCCCGAACGAGCCCGGTGCGGTACTGACCCTGGTCAATGGCAGGCTCGAACAATTGAGCATTGCCGATTTTTTTCACTTTGCGCAGCGCGCCTTTCTGCTCAAGTCTATAGACGAGCGTCTGGACGGTTGTGTAAGCAACGCGCTCGTCCTCGGGCAAACTGTCAAGAATCTCACGCACCGAGCAGGTTCCCAGCCTCCAGTACTGTTCGAGGATGCGGGTTTCGGCTTTGGATAGACGGACCCTGTTCATATCTCCTACCCGACTCGGCAATGCTACTACAAGATCCGTTTAATTAACAAACGGAATCAGCGAAGCGCCCTCTGGCAGAAGGGTGCAACTGCCAAAACGGTCGACCAAGCACTTGATGAGAATCGGGGTCTGGCGGGGCAGCAGCTGTTTGAGCGCTTTGCCAGAAACGATACTTGGTTTGTGCCGACTCTTGTTGCCTATGATCGCGGATTCGTTCTTTGGAGTAATGATCCGGCAGCACTGGGACCGCGACTGGATGTGTATAGAAAGCAAATGGAACTGGTTGCGATGATGCACAAGGCCGGCGTCCCGATTATGGCAGGGACAGACTTCTCCGATTGGGCGTTGGTGCCTGGCATCGATCTGCACAATGAGTTGGCACTGCTCGTGGAATGTGGCTTCACTCCCCTCGAGGCGTTGCAGACTGCGACGCTCAACCCCGCAAAGTTCCTGGGCAAGACGGACACTGATGAAACGATTCATGGTGGGGCGCGCGGCCGACCTGGTCCTCCTAGACGCGAACCCACTCGAAGATATCAGCCACACACGGAAGATCAACGCAGTCGTGCTTGGTGGGAAGTTCTACCCGCTTGCATCCATCCGAGCACAGGCGCTGCAAAACATCGCGAAGCAATGATCATGGTGCGACTCAGATACCTGGCACTGTTAGGCGCAGCTGCTTGCCGGCCAAGCGCTTGGACCTCCAAGCAGCGTGGTCGCGGTGGGAGTTCCGCCCGTACCGGACACGGTAGTGAATAGCGTTAGACAATACACGAAGGCGCGTGCCGCCGACCAGTTGTCGTGCCTTCGTCCTCCGGACCGCACCCAAAATCCAGAGCGACCTTGTCCTTGATATCAGCCTGGATGCCGGGCAGCAAAACCTGTAGCTCGCTTTTCGCCTCGTAAGCTTCGCCATCCATGGTGGAAGGGAGCCGGGGGGCGACCAGACCAGGAAACGATATTGAATCTCAGCCAGCAAGATGTGTTCCCGGTGTCAAAGTCAGAACCAACGCTGTGAGAAAGCGCGCCCTACATTTGGAAAATATTAGAAACAACGCCAACGCCATGTGGCTCGGTTTCGAGGTCTTCGAGACGGGTTCCAGTATGCAGATCGTAAAGCGTGACGTGACTTCCGCGAGAGGGACGGGTGGGATGCCTCAGCCAACTTACGTTTTCCCGAAACTTGGTGGGACGAATGCGCGTGAAGCCAACCCAGGCAAAACGCTCGTCCTGGAAGAGTAATCCGCGGCAAAAGCCCAGAGATTCGCCGCCTGAACCGCTCATCTTGTTCAAATCGTGGATACGTTCAATCTTGAGGGTTCGCGGATCCACAATTACGATGTGCCCATCGACGGTAGTAAAGTAGAGAAAGTCATTGTAGAGGAAGCCCTCGTGAGGACGTTGAATCGCGATTTCAACCTTGCGCGTGGGATCGCCCAGGTTGATGGCGTCGCGCTGGAGAGATCGCGTGCACCAGATTTCATCTCCCAGCTCAAAAACATGATTAACGTGGGCGCGATGGGGCTTGGTAGTCGGAACCTTGCGGTAATCGATGTCCCTGGAGTAAATGCTCCACGTGTCCGCGCCCATCACGTCCCAGTGCCCAAGTAACTCTCCATCGAGCGAGACTTCGGCGACGATATCAAGGCCCGTAACCGCGACGAGTAGTGTGCCTCGCCGCGGACTTAGATAGACGTGATGAAGATCATTGAAGATGGGAAGAGAAATATAAGTCGCCACGCGAAACGACGGGAGGTCGTAGATAATGATTTCCGTTGAGGTGCAGGTGTAAAGCTTGTCGTCAATCGCGCAAGCGTACTTGAAGAGGATGGCGGGCACTTCATCTGCGGCCGCTTCCTTGGGAGATTCGTATTCGACACTCTTCCGCGAAGTCTTATTGACGGGATCGATTTCCACCACCATGGCCCGCCTGCAAGACTCCCACTCCTCCAGCTTTTGAAAAACGCTCCTTCTAAACTGCCCCCCGCTAATGTAGAAGTTATTCATACGATCGTTAACATTCCTTCGACCAAGGCGAGATCGCGGATCAGCCGTCTTCCGGCCGGCTGCAGACAATGACAAAGATCGGAGATTTGTTCCGCGCGGTTTTCATCGACGGGCATGGCAACGCGTTTGTCCTCCATCGCGAGCGTGGGCGAGCTCAGCGGACAGTCCCAACGTCTCAGCCGTAGCGGCTTCATCCTGTAAGGAGAGATTCGTCGGATCGACAATCTGCCGGCCATCTTCCCGGAGAATTCTCCAGCGCCCTTGGATTTTTTCCACCACGCTAATCGCTCCCGTGCTCGGTCCACCCTTCACTGGCACCTTGCTGGTTGAGGAGGTTCAAGAAAGGAATTATGTCCTTAATTCTTTGTCCGCTGAATGCACCCAGGTTCCACGGGCGGCGTTCGCTGGTTGCTACCACTGGAGCCCTGAGCCGACGTCGAATGACTTCGGCACTCTGGCGGGCCCGGCGCAGATCCGAGCAATAAATGACCTCGACAGGGTACTGGGTGAGCATGTCCCCCGTCTTCGCTGCTTCCCCAAGCCCCTTGTCATCCAATGGCACATTCAGCCAAGACCGCAGCCTTTCGTCCTCTCCCGGACGATTCAGCACTGTGTGTCCATGTCTCACCAAAATCAGCTTCCCCATATTCGTTTCTCTCTCGCAACCCTCCGTATCGACTGCCGCTTTCGCTGGGGACTGCCGAGAACCTCCGTCATTCGGAGTCGCTGTTGCCAGCCACTTCGCGGGAGAAAGCGAGCTTCTTCGGAATATTTAATAGTATGTCTATTCAGTTACTAGCCATACGAGGTAATATAGCAGGCAACGAGCCGTTTCACGAGTTTTATTAACGGAATGTGAATAAATGTTCTAAGGTTTCAAGTCAGCTAGTGCAACCTTTTGCACGGGCGACCCAAAATGTATACATCGACATACCTGCAATGGGAGTCAAGGTAATGAACAAAATCACGCCGAGTCTCATGAGCAAGGGCGGAGAGTCGAGCTGGGTAACTCCGGCAATTAGCCGGGGATGGGCGGGAGTGACGGCACGAAAAAACGCGCCGGTGTTTGTGATTGGCTGCCACCGGTCTGGTACCGCTCTGCTTTACGACAGCCTGCTCTCCGCTGGCGGATTTCCCCATTTTCACGCTGCTCCCTACGTGCATACCACGCTGCTTAAGATATCCGGGAACCCATCGGTTCGCAGAAATCGCCAAAAGATGATGCACTTCTGGCTGCGGAGCAAGGCCTTCCGTAGATCCGGACTAGCCATGGAGGATCTGCGCCGCGAAATTGAAGAGGACTGCAAGAGCGGTGGCGACTTCCTACGAATTATCATGGGCGAACTCGCTCGCCGTGCAGGTGTCCAACGCTGGGCAGTGTACGATTGCGACAACATTATGTATATGCTCGCCCTCAAGCGAGAGATTCCCAATGCTCTGTTTGTTCACGTCGTTCGTGACGGCCGGGACGCTGCGCTTTCGATGAGAAAGCAGCATGAAACTCCGCCCCTTTTATGGGCTCGCAAACGAGCACTGTTTGCGTGGGCGCTGCTTTGGCAATGGACGGTCCGGAAGGGAAGACGCTGCGGGCAGAGATTTCCCGCTGACTACATCGAGGTGCGTTACGAAGATCTCGTGGGCCATCCCGAGAAGACCCTAAGCTCGCTGGGAGACTTTCTGGACCATGACCTCGACTATGGACGCATTCAGAAGGCCGCCATCGGTCGGGTAGCTTCGCCGAACACAGTTTGGAAAGAGGAGTCCTGCGGCGAGGCATTCAGTCCCGTCGACCGTTGGAAAGCCAAGCTTTCTGAATCGGAGATCGCCAACCTTGAGGCTTTGATCGGAGACGAGCTGGAGGAATTCGGTTATCCCCTAACGACCCAAAGCCGGAACGCCACTCCCCTGGATCCGACCTTGAGCCTCATGCGCATGTTTTACCCACGCTATTTCGAGGCCAAACTAATCCTGCAGTCCAAGACGGTCGTCGGCCGATTCGACAAAGGGGCACAGTTGGAACTCAGTAATCCGGTCTGAATGAACGTAACGACAGAGGCAGCGGGCGATACGTCGGGGGACAATCACAACCTTCCTCTGAGGAAAATGTCCTGGCGGGTTCCGGGACAGATGTATTCCATCGGGTTCGTCGGCTACTGGCGTTTACCCCCTTGATCTATAGGAAAAACAAAAATCCATTTCGGCAAGGGGCGCGGAAATCGGAATGACACGGCACGATGCAGCTGCGACGAGTGGACAGATCGCAAACCGCCTCGCGGCAGACCATCTCGGCTCGTCTATTTGAGCCAGTTTTCGTGAAAATGCGTGAAACTACCTCTATCATCCCACATCAATCCGTACATGCCGATGCCGGGTTTGCGCTTTTCCCCAGGTACTCCTGAGTTTCCGAGCGTTGCGGACGGACCAGAAATTGCCGTTATGTGTCCGTCGATTATGCCTGTGTATGCGAGATGACGGTGTCCGTTGAAAATCACGAAAGAGCGCTGCGCAGGCAGTATCCCTATCAGAGCTTCCGCGTTTCTAATCGATGAACCCCTATCCAAGATCCAGTCTCCTTTAGGCAACCGTTTTTTCGGGTTGCCTAAAGGATGATGAAGGGAGAGCACCATCGGTCGTTGGGGATGATTTTTGATTAGCTCCGCACACAAGAGAATCTGACGTTCGTTTAGTTCGCCAAAAGCGTTGGTCTCGATGTTCGTTCCTGCCATGATACTATCCAGGACCACGAACAGGGGGCGGTCGTTTCCTAAACCAACAATCATCGGAAACGCCTCATACCAAGCTGTGTCCGGCCGCTCAAGTAGCGCCAGTACCTCAGAATCAGTTATTTCCTCAGTCTGGACATCTGCACTGCCCTCACCACCAATCGTTGTCCGATATCTTTTCGTAGGCGGCTGACTAAGAAACTCCTCGAAACTCTCTGTCAAGTTGGCCGCCCATGCGCGTAACAATATCCATTTACCAGAACTGCAAAACAAAAGTGCGATCGCCTTGGATTCTGTCCACAGCTGATAAAAATCTGATGATGTTGATTTTTCTTTGTCTGAAATCCGAATCGTCCGATATAACCCGATCGCACAGATTTACATCATGGTTGCCGGGCACGATGATCATTTTGGCGAAAAGATCTTCGTATCCCAGAAATGCATCGAAAAAACCCTTCCATTCGGACGCCGCCGCTGTATCAGTTAAGTCACCGGAGACCAAAATCGCGTCTGCGCGTTGCAAGTGTTCCCAGTTTCGATCTAACAGGCCACGAAAGGTTTCCCACATTTGCGCCCCTTTAGGAGAGCTTGGCACGCCACAGGCTCTCTCACCCGATACTGTTTGCCGATCTGTTGCATTTGCAGGGCTGTTTTTCCTCGAGTCAATGGGGCGGGTCAAATGAAGGTCAGTTATGTGACAAACAACAAAACCTTTGCAGTCTTTCTCGCAGGCTTCGCAATCGTTCCAGGAGAAGGCGTATTCAGTTTCATGTTTACTTCTTGCTGAAGGAGCCCGTGAAAAGTAAGGCCAATCGCGTCTCAATTCTGAGAGAGCAATTGCGACCAAGAGGACGTTCAAATACGCAATCGCCGCCAGAAATGTGTCCCGCCCCAGTTGGAAATGGAGAACGCGTTCTTTCGCTAAGATAGCGGAGAGAACGTATGAGAAAAGAGCGCAAGCACTACACCGCAGAAGAGAAAGTAGCCATCCTGAGGCGACACCTCTTAGACAAG
>JBEKUD010000202.1:0-8144 GCA_049515395.1 Candidatus Sulfotelmatobacter sp.
AAATTAGATCCCGCAGTCGGCGGGGCGATTGAGGCACTCCAAAGCCGAAAGGCGGAGCAACAGATAGGCCAGGCCGGGAACGGTGATCGAAGGCCCGAACGGAAGGGAGCGGCGAGTAAATCGCGCGATCTCAGGAACGACCAGCGGCCGAAAAGCCAATAGCTTGGCCTTCCGGATTTCATGCGGAGGGAAGCTCCAAGGGGCGTCTACGAAGGGACCGAATCGTTCTCTGGCGACGCGTTGTATCGAAAGCCCGGCTATTCCCACCTAGCTCAACCCGCGGAACCGCCGTATGCGGACCCGCATGTACGGTGGTGTGGGAGGGGAGGACGAGTGATCGTCCCCCCTATCCCGATTAATTGTGGGTATGAATGGAACACGTTCGACACAGGAGGGGTGTGCCCGTTGCAACAACATGGTGGAGTGTCAATTTCGCGAAGAATCGGGTGCTACGTGTTCTGGAAACCAGTGTATTTGACCTCGGACCAGCCTTGGCAGACAATGAGCAAAACTAGTTTATTGGAGGTTAAAATGGACTGGTCCTGTTTTGCAGAAGAGCTCTACATTGGTGATTGGCGCGTTGAGGGAAGGGATCGTGAGAACGAAGGCCAAGTGTATGTCGCCATTTTCTCCGGCCCAAAGGCTCGCGAGAGGGCGCAAGAGTACGCTGACTGGAAAATCTCAAAAGAACAGCCCCGGCCACGGCTCCACAAAGTCGGCTAGCCCGCGATCCCAATAACATAATGGTCACGCACACCGCTCGGTAGACGTGACTGATCGGCTATGTCGTCACTGAGAAGCAACGAGACAGTCCGCTTGAAGACTGCAATGCCGTCACCGCAGAAGAAGGTCGTGAGGAGCATCCGGCGTTAAAGGACTCACAACATTCGTAGGCGGCGAGTCAGATGAGGTGAGGATGGCAGGTCCAAGGACGTGGCCAGTCCCAGCAGGCAGCGGACAGTCAATGCAGGCGCAGACTCGCGAGGCGCGAGCGCTCCTCGACTGATGTCGGGCACAATAGGCGAGTCCTTTGCCGAGGTCAGACTTACGCCTCGTGCCGTTCTGTGGCAGGGATTACGGCTAGGTTGAGTCCTCGGAGTGCTTAACCTTAACGTGCGTCCGAAACGCTTCGTAGAGACTGGAGCGATCCATTTCGTCCCTTGGCCCAAGCCAACCCATATCGGTCAATTCTGGCTTTTTCATGTCCCCAGTTTCCCACAGGCCAGAGAGTTTGGCTACTCCTGTGGCTATTCAAAGTGACCCACCATCGGATGTTCCAATGTCCCACGGTCGGGCGCTTGAGTAGATTTTCTGCCGTACTCATATCGGCTTTGGGAACTTGGTCGCGACAAGCACCGCCAATATAGTCGCAGTATTGCGAACATTTCCGGCAATCGTTACGAGTGCTTTTGACACAAGCGGATGTTGCTCAGCCAGTCCCTCAAGTCGAGTGCTGACATTGTGGAGTTGATCGACTTCGTCCAGAATCGCTTCAAAAGCCATGGGTACACCGCTTTCTCGCTGAAAGCCTAAGGTGGGATAACTTCAGATGGACTGGCTTAGGTCAGAAGACCTGAAAGAGGAGAAAAACGTAACCGCCCCAGTCGCTATTATAGCAGTCCTTGCAACCTGTCGTTGCCAAGAGGAAGATGTGGCACACCATTGGAGGCATACACCAAACGGTATCAGAATGCCTCGACCCTAGCTTTTCCGACCCCTCGGCGGCAGCGGCTGCTTGTGCCAAAAGAGCCAGAAGTAGACGACGAAGAGGAAGACGAGGAAACCAAAGGGGCGGGGAACGTTCTGGCTGCCAGAGGCACCCCTCACGAAAAGTGCCGTTTCTTAGCACTAGCAGGCCACACCTTAGCACGCTGGAGCCATTCACGAAGGGTTAGACAAGGCATAGTTTGGAGTCGAACAGTCGAACAGTATCGGGGAGGATGCTGTTTGACTGAGCGTCCCGTGACTCGACAGAGTTTGGGGCGCTTTCGCTTTGGAAACGCCACTTGCGATTTTCACAGGTTCAGTTTCCAATACCCCTTCAGCGGAGCCTCCTGAACTTTCTGCTCCGTCAACAGCAGATGGAGCGCCTTGGCAACTGCATCGGGACGTTTTCCAAGTTGCTCTGCCAAATCTGGCACGCTCACCACAACATCCCCGGTCGGGTAACGTTGATGAACCCCCTGCCCATATCCCGAAATCTTGTCAGCTAGCAAACGCAAATCCTTTTGCCTCTTCCACTCGGCACGGTTGGCTCGTGCCTCGTCGGTTTCAAAACTCCGCGTACCGATTGCCGTGATCCCAACACCAGACGCGATTAACGCGAACCACGGGATTGACGAACGAATAGCTGGGAGCGTGTACATTGCTCGGATGACTTTCATTTTAAATTCTTTCAGGAAGACATAAAATCCGTCTCTTCCCATGATCTTTACGTAATCTCCCTGCTTTATGGTTGCCTCGTTCAGCCTCATATTGAACGCTTTCTGAACACAATTTGTCCGGTCTTGGGTTTGGTTAGACTATGGGTCGCTGATTCTCCTCCATTTGATCATGATGTGCCCTGACTGCGAGCATTTTGTCGTTGCAGTCCGTCCGTATGGCTCTGAGATCGTCTATCAGTTTCATGTGTGTCTCGTGCGATAAGCGACGGCTCGGATATAGGAGTTGACTGGCAGCAGCGTGCTCCTTGGTGCAGGACGCCTCATAAACTGCAGACAGCCGCGCTCCTTCGTCATCTATCGAAAGTCTTCTCGCTAGTATCACTGGTTACATGATATGCCGATAACTGCGCCCGAGACCGCACCTATAGGACATGAACGACTACCGGATATTCCTTTCCGGAACTATCCGACGTAAGCCAAGGCGGGTCACTTTGTAATGGAAATGCGTTACAGGCACAGCCAACGGAGACACTATTTCGGTGAAGACGGTGAGCGCCGCCAAGTAGGAGCCGAGGATTGGTGCTTCCAAGGTCAGGTGCAACGAAGGTAGCGTCGGAGCAAACTTGCTGACGAAGGCAGTGTCGAAGAGTATTAGCTGGCGATCCGATTGTCGGGTGCGCTAATCAAGCGGTTGATGTAGCACTTCTTGTGGACCGCCCTACCGTCTTCATCGGCATAAAGATCGACTCGTAAATCCACAGGCTTACTGCAAATCGTGCAGGATATTTCTGGGTAAGGGTCAGCAGCCATAATGCCTCCTTTGGAACGTTACGAGTAGAGTAGCCTCAGGGGTGAATTACAAACTGAGCAATACGGAACATGCGAACGATTCATCGGTGGTCATAAGACGGGGTGAGAAACAAACGGGAGGCAGATAAGCCGCCTCCCATTTTGCTCACTGACTGGTCCTAGGCGGACTTGCCGTGTGCCTTGGCTTCGAGGGTCTTCTCGCTGCCGACATTGCGGGTTTAACCGGGCGGCGACGGCGCGTAGCAAGCGAGCCGATCCAGACCTTCGCCTGCTGACGGAACGTCGTACCCGGCGTGATTGATTGAAGGTGTCCTTGCTATTGACGCCTTCTGTTTCGATAAACTCGCGGAGCTTTCGCTTGGCGACTGTGCTAGTAGCATAGTTGCGAGAGGAATTACGCGGACGCTTGCGGCTCCCGCAGAATCCAACCAGAAGCGCCCGTAAGCTGGAGGCTGGGTTCCATGAGTTTTGATTCTGCTGAAACACGCTACCACTTTGACCTGTACGGCGGGACATGCTTGGTCCTCTCCGCCGTATCGTTTTCGTCGCGGGATCAACCGTACCGTTGGGTGGGCGCAACTCAAGTAAAACAGGGACCGTCATCGAACGTCTCCGCAATGAAGAGTTTGACCGTGGGGCACTGCGTTCCAGTGAAGGCGCACGCGCCCCGCGTTTCCGTGGAATGAACCTTTCACTAAATTCGTGGATCAGGGAGACGCTGGTCGGACGCCTTACGGCGTCCACATGGCAAGAAAGTGTTACGAGCTTGCGCCAAGCGTCTGCGGAAGCAGCGGAGCATCAGCCAAAGACAGCCGGGTTTACAATCGGTTGAGGAGTGCAAGCGAATGGCGAACTTTTTCTTCACAGGTGGACCAGCCGGATACAACGCGATCAATCTCGATCAGGTGACTCATGTTATTCGGGACAGCGCATCAGAGACTGCAACACTCTACTTCGAGCGCGATCACACCATCGTGCTGGAGGGTGAGATGGCAAAGGAGTTTATGGATGTCCTCACGCGCTTGAACTCCGAGGCCTCCCAAGCGGTCGAAGCGATCAAGAAGGGAGATCGCCCCAGCGCTCTGAATACATGGAAAAAGCTGTGATAAGAGAAGTGAAATGACGCACAGCCGTGATCTGCCACGACGGTTTTGACACGGAAGTGACTGGCGACTCGGCGTTTAGTTCGGCAGAATCCTTGGTATGGCTACAGGGATCGGCTCCGCAAAGGTGACAACAAGGCAGCGTGGCTTGAGGAAGGCAAAGAACTCGGTGCACGCGGCGTCATGCTGGGAGATAGGAAGATGGCTCGTCCGAGGAGAGGAGCAGTTTCTCAGCACTGTGCCGAATAGCAAGAAGGCGCGCCGTGTTTACGTTGCAAACCGTCGTGCGAACTGGTTGGCACTTATGCGTGAGGCCTCGAAACCGAGCAAGGTCTGAAATGCCGCCGCCGGCTGCTTGCGGCGGTTGTGCCGGAAAACGAATTCATCTAGGTAGACCTGGAGCTAAGCTCGGCTCACGCCGTAGTAGGTGCTGATCAGACATTGCTGAAGGTCACCAATGGCGCGATCGGCGAGGGGCACGGCCGATTTCGCACTCCGTCTTTGAACTCTTCGTAAAGCACGGCTGATGTTGTGAATCCGAATCGAGCGAAACGGCCTAAATGACTTCCGAGGGACGATGCTGCACAGGGAAAACAAAACCGTATCGCAGCCTTTTCGTCGAGCTGTTTCAGTACGTCAGGACACCTCTCGCTGAAATCTCTAAATCCATTGTCATACTCGTGATTGTAGTCACGAGAGACGATTCCAATCTTGGCAACCTGCTGGTCAGGGGTTTTCTTATCTTAGTCATCTGTGGCTGATCGCTGAAGTCCTTAGTCTTGATGGTCATCGCACTCCTCCGGCTTGCGTTAGAGCCTCGGTGCCCAGCGCCTTCCGAAGCGATGGTTTCTCGGCTCATTTTAGCCCATTCCTTTAACCGGCGGCGGTTACTTACAGCCGCATAACTCGTCGAACTTACCATTTCTACAGAGATACACAGCTAAGGCGAAAGCAACCGCAAGCAAGGGAGGTAGATGGCAAAGAATGGCGGCTATCGCGGCTAGCAGTGCTACCGTACCAAGGCATGGCCTTTTCTTTCGCAGTATCTGAGCTGGACGCATATCGTCTCTTTAAAAGTATCCCTTCTTTTCTGATGTCGAGGCACTGGGTAAGTCGGGCGAGGGTATTCCTGCCAATGTTGACCAGTATTGAAAAGCAAGACAAAAGAAAACCTTATACGATCCTGCTCCTAGGGAAGCTCTGAATAACAGTCGATTTGAACCTGGTTGGCGGCCGTAACATACGAAATTGCGATCATCGGAACTAGTTCGTTGAGGCCCTGAGGTACTCTGAAGTGCCAGGGCGATTCGTACTCTGCCCGCCGAGGCACACTATGCCACCTGGTACAGCAGTTTTCTCCGAACCAGAAACAGGTTCACCAAGGCGCAAGTAGTAAATAATCGATTTGCGTTCTTCTTAAGTCCTCGATAGCGCACTTTCACGAAACCAAACTTCAGCTTCATTACGGCAAAGACATGCTCTACCTTGGAACGCACGCTCGATTTGGTGCGGTTCTTCGCCCGTTCCACTTCGTCAATGCGGTTCTTATACCGGTAGCGTCGGTGGGTGCAGTCTTGCGCCAACGGGGCGCACTGGTGAATCACTTCAGTCTGGCCTCGATACGCTTGGTCTCCCCACACCCGCGTCTCCTCGCCGTGTAATAGGTCCGGAAGTACCGTGACATCGGCCACGTTGGCCGCGGTCGCCACCGCGGTGTGGATCAGCTTGGTCTTGCTGTCTACCCCCACATGTGCCTTCATCCCGAAATACCACTGCTTCCCCTTCCTGGTCTGGTGCATCTCCGGGTCGCGCTGCTGCTCCCGGTTCTTGGTCGAACTCGGGGCATGCAGTATGGTGGCGTCCACGATCGTGCCCGTCGTAATCCGTACTCCCTTACTTTGCAAATGCAAGTTTACTGTGCCCAGAATCCGCTCCCCCAGGTTGTGCTCCTCCAGCAGATGCCGGAATTTGCATACCGTGGTCTCGTCCGGCACCGGTTCCCGTCCCAGGTCAATCCCCACAAATTGCCGCAGCACGATCGAGTCGTACACTGCTTCCTCCACCCCAGGGTCCGACAAATTGAACCATTGCTGCAGAAAGTACATCCGCAGCATTCGTTCCACTCCCACCGGCGGGCGCCCCTGCCCCGCCTTCGGATAGTACGGTTCCACCAGCGCGCATAACTCCGGCCACGGTACCACCTGCTCCATCTCCTCCAAAAACTCAGTCCGTCGAGTCTTCTTGCTGTACCGCTCAAAGCCAGTCATCATCGCCAGTGTCCTCTGCTTCATGATGGCGCTACTATATCGACATGACTTGTGGAAAGGGAGAACTTAATCAGACTCTCCCTAAGCATCTTCGATGTGAGCACTCAGTCCGATGGGCGATTGATCTAGAATGATCTAGAATAATTCCCTCATGTGCGGACGCTATCGATTGTCACGTCGAAAACAGCTTGTCGAGGAATACTTCGACTGCGATTCCGACGAGCCAGACTGGAGTTCCCGCTACAACATTGCCCCCACTCAGCCCATCGCAGTCATCCGCCAGAACCGGAAGGAACCTGTCCGGGAACTCTCGCTGATACGCTGGGGACTCGGACCGCTTATTGAAAGCCAAAAGGGAAATTCGTGATTAATAAAATAAATGGGTTGGTTCTATTCTTTCTGCCTCTCGTGTTCTCCTCCGCGCTAGCGTTGGGCGCCGATCACATGACCATCGCGTGTGTTGGCGGGAAAGTGTATCCCTCGCCGACCACTCCGGCAATCGAGAACGCGGTTTTATTGATTGAAGACGGCAGGATCGCGACGGTCGCAACCCAATCCCAGGTCAAATACGATCTCCCCCAGTCGGCACAGAGGCTCGACTGCAAGGGCAAAGTGATCGTCGCCGGATTCTGGAACAGCCACGTGCACTTTGAAACTGGATGGCAGGATGCGGCGAATGTCCCCGCGTCGAAGCTCGAAGCCCACATGCAGGAAATGCTGACCCGCTGGGGCGTCACATCGGTGTGGGATTTGGGTTCGGACCCTAACAATACGATGACGATTCGTCGGAGGGTAGAGGCCGGGGAGGTCTCTGGGCCAAAAATCCTGATGGCTGGCGACATCTTCCCTCAAAATGGGCACCCAGTTTATTTGCCTCCCGAGATGCAACTCCCGGAAGCTGCTAGCCCGGAACAAGCGCAACAAATGGCGCAGCAATATATGAGAACGGGCTTCGACGGCATCAAGCTGTTCACCGGAGCATACATGGGAGCGAAACCAACGATAAATATGGACACCGCTATCGTGAAAGCGATAGTGGATGTCGCCCATGCTCAGGGAAAGCCAGTCTTTACCCATCCGCAAAATCGAACTGGAGTGGACAATGCGCTGGCGGGAGGTGTCGATATATTAGCGCACACGATTCCCACTGAGGGTCAATACACCCGAGACGAATTGGCACGCATGAAACGGCAGCACACCGCACTGATTCCGACATTGACGCTCTGGACGACGGTCGTTCAAGACCCGGCGGTGGCGGACCAGATGGTTCAGGCGGGAGTCAATGAACTAAAGCAGTATCTCTCGGAAGGGGGAACTATCCTGTTCGGCACCGATGTGGGTTTTCAGTCCAAGTATGATACGAGCCAAGAGTTCGAGTTCATGGGGCGAGCGATGTCGTGGCGCGACCTCTTGACTTCCCTCACCACCAACCCCAGCGAATTTTTCAAGGCGACGAGTAAAGGACGGATCGAAAAGGGAATGGACGCTGATATCGTGGTGCTCGATGCCGATCCCGCCACGGATGTGCGGAACTTTTCCAAAGTGGCATACACAATTCGCGCCGGAAAGATAATCTACTC
>JBEKUD010000203.1:0-8093 GCA_049515395.1 Candidatus Sulfotelmatobacter sp.
TGGAAATCTCGCAAAACCCGCGAGATTCCCACTTTGCCACAGCCTCGGCGGCTGCGGGAGATTAACCACAACCGGACATATCACGTGCTATGAAAACCGGACATTTTAACTTGCTACGGACAGGCCAAACGTTCATGGAACGGCGCGATCTCGATACGGAAGGCGATGCCAACGCGTCTCACCGGCGCGAGCAGATTGCTGACTTTAAGGCCGTAGGCATCGCGTAGGGATTGCGCGGGCGCTGATCCGCTCGGGGTCGTCGTCGCTCACATGGCTACGGTCGTTCTCCGCTCAGAATTAAATCAAGGAAGGCTTGGTGGATGCGTACGTCATCGGAGAGTTCGGGGTGGAAAGTTGCGGCCATGACTTTTCCCTGACGGACGGCGACGGGTACATTTTCTTTGCCTTCGGTGGCGATGACTTGGACGGCGGGACCGATGCGTTCAATCTTGGGGGCGCGAATGAAGACCATTTCCAGCGGGGAGTTGATGATTTTGCCGTTCAAGGCGCTCAGAAATTTGCCTTCGCGGATGGAGCTGTCGAGTTGGCGTCCGTACGCGTTGCGGCGGATGGCAATGTCGATTGCGCCGAGGCCGGCTTGCTTGGGATTTTCGACTTCGGTCGCCAACAGGATTGCGCCGGCACAAGTGCCGAAGGTTGGCTTGAGGCGGACGAACTGTTTTAGTTTTTCGAAGCCTTCTTCTCCCAGCAATTTCAAGAATGTGCCGGACTCACCTCCGGGGATGACCAGACCGTCGATTTGGTCGAGTTGCTCGGGCTTTTTGACGAGGACAATTTCGGCGCCCAGCTCTTCGAGCCGTCGGCGGTGGGCGTCGAAATCGCCTTGCAGTGCCAGAACTCCGATGGTCATGGGTGCGGTTTGGTCGCTAATCTTTGGCAAGTCTGTGCACCGTTCCTTCTCCCATTCGATTTTAATGGATGGAGGCGCAGGGGACTGAGTGGAGGCATGCGATGACTCGCCTCAGCGGCCAAAGCCGCGAGTGTGAGTGCTTGAGTCGCAGCGCTGACACCGCTGCGCCACCTCGATCAGGGCCGCGTGGTATCCGCGGGATGAGGCTGCAAACCGTCTAACGCAAAATTATTTGACACGAGATCGTTCTTCCGTATAGATTACCTTTGGGTTATGGAACCATACGGTTATGCACGGTCCTCGGCTCGTTTAGATGCAACCTTCGCCGCGCTCGCCGATCCCACGCGCCGAGCTATTCTGGCCCGGCTGGCGAAAGGCGAGGCCTCGGTAACAGACTTGGCGGAGCCGTTTGCGATGAGCCAGCCTGCGATTTCCAAGCACCTTAAGGTACTGGAGCGAGCGGGGCTGATCTCCCGTGGACGAGATGCGCAACGGCGTCCGCGGCGATTGGAAGCCCGGTCCCTGCGCGACGCCACGCAATGGCTGGAGCATTACCGGCAGTTCTGGGAGGCGCAGTTCGGGCGACTTGATGCGCTGCTGCAAGACCTGCAAGCTGCCGGGGCAAGGAAGCGAGCCAAACGCGCGGGTATCGCGCCGCAAAGAGCACGACCCTTCGGCTGAGCTCTGGGCAGGCTGCGTCGCGCGGCTCGCCCAGATTCCTCACGGCGCAGAGAACGCTTGTTCGGAATGACAGACAGACGTGATCGAGGAGATTTGCAATGAAAAACAGCGGAACGTCCAACATTACAGCGCTTGGGGGACCGCGAGATCGTGGTAACGCGCGTGTTCGATGCGCCGCGCCGTCTGGTGTTCGACGCGTATACCCAGCTGCAACTGATCAAGAGGTGGTTGCTTGGGCCGGATGCTGGTCGATGCCGGTGTGCGAGATTGATTTAAGGGCGGGCGGCATGTATCGCTAGTCTGGAGAAACGACACCGACGGACGCGAAATGGGGATGGATGGCATCTATCGCGAGGTAGTGGCGCCGGAGCGGATTGTGGCCACGGAGATTTTCGACGAGGCGTGGTATCCGGGGGAGGCGGTGGATACGATCGTGCTGGCCGGGACGGCAGGACCACGCTGACCCAGACCATTCGGTATCACTCGCGCGAGACGCGCGATGCAGTGCTGAACTCGCCGATGCAGAGGGGCATGGTTGCGAGTTGCGACAGGCTGGAGAAATTGTTACCTTCGCTGGGCCACGAGGCGCGAACCGCGTAAGGCGTATCGGGCTGGGTTATCCCTACAGTAGGCGGAAGGTGCAGGACCGCTTAGCGTTGGATTTCGACCAGGAGGACCCACGCGCCGAATATACCCGGCGGCAAATGAGAGCAGGACACCGGGGACGATCCAGTAAACGCCTTCGGGCCAGCCAGCCATTAACAACGCGCCAGCGACGATGAAGGGTAGCGGCGGGAGCTGATTCAGGAGAAAAGCGAGAAACAAAGCCAACATATTGGCGGTCGAACTTTCGCGAGTGGACCAGCGAGCGCGTATGCATGGCCCAGATGAGCAGTCCGATTGCGCCGATCTCGATGCCATGCGCTCTGGGGGATTGCTGTGGGATCAAGGCGAAGGTGGTGACGACCAGCACGGATAAGAGCGCGAGCGGCGCCTCCGCGGCGCGGGTCGGCAAACGGGAAAATTGCAGAATGCGAGCCAGATTGATCGCGACTGCGACGAATAGGAGCCCCGTGAGCGCGGCGGCTGCTCCGAGCTCGCTGTCGAGGAAGTTGGTCCAGCCCTGCATCACATCGGCTGTCATTGCATTATTGTCCGGCTGGATTGTAAAGGATGTCGGCCAGATGCGAGTCGGGGAAGAGTAACGGGAGCGGGCTAAAGTGAGTAAGCGACCCGGGCGAGAAAGGCGTCGATCGCAGCCAGGCACTCCGGCTCGTCGAGCAACGGTACGTGGCCGCGCGCCGCTACCGTGAGTGGCACCAGGTCCGGCTTGTCGCGCTGCATCCGCGCAAACGTAGACGTGCTCAGGATGTCGGACAACGCACCGCGGATCGCGAGCACCGGCAAGGTTGAAGCGCCGAGCTGAGCCCAAAGCGGCCACAGGTCGGCTGCCGGGGCCGCACGCAGCGCCTCGCCGACCTTGGGGTCGCACTCGAGTACCGGAGTCCGGGTCGCGTCTTCGCGGTAGCTGCGGCGTGCGAGCCGCGCCCAAGTCTCGTCTGAGAGTCCCGGCCAAGCGGCGCCAAACAGAACTCGCAGCTGCGCCACTGCCTCATCCCAATTGCCCACCGGTGGCAGCTTGCCGGCGTAGCCTTTGATTCGCGCGGCACCGACTGGGTCGATTTCCGGCCCTATGTCGTTCAGCACGATGCCAGCGATGACGCCCGGGAGGAGCGCAGGCAGCAACATTGCGAGCAGCCCGCCGAGCGAGGTGCCGATCACGACAAGGCGCTGCACCCCGAGCCCGGCGACCAGGCCGGCGAGATCGGAGAGATACGTGCCTGCCTGGTAGTTTTGCCACACGGGATCGGGCGCCGACAGGCCGCGGCCGCGAAGGTCAGGCGAGATCACGCGGTAGCGCGGGCTCAGGTGGAGCGCCAGATCCTCAAAGTCCTTGCTGTTGCGCGTGAGCCCGTGCAAACACAGGACCGGTGCTGCAGCAGAACCAGCCGCGTCATAGACGCGGCTGTAGAGGCTGAGGCCATCCTTCGATAGCCAACGGTGCGCGCGAAACTCGGGCTGGGTGCTCATCGTAGCTCTCCGTCAGTCAGTTCCCGCTGCAGGCGCGGGCCAAACCATTGTTACCACCAGTGCTACCGCGATTCCGAGCGACACTTCTATGAAGCGGTGCGTGGCAACGATCCAGGCAGGGCGAGTATGCGCGATGAGCAGGACAATGGTCAGCGTAATGGCGGTGAAACGATAGGCGTTGCCGATTCGCAATAGTGCGGAGAAAATTCCGCAGACAAAAATACCCAAGCCATAAACGATCCAGCTTGGGCGCCAATAACTTCCAATCAGCGCACCCAAGGCCGCGCCCAAGGCGGTGCCCGCGAAACGCTGCCAGGCGAGGGTGAGCGGGTCAATCGTGGAGAGAAGAATGACAATGGTGGAAATGGGAGCCCAATAAAACTCCGGGAGTTTGAGGCTGCGGGCCAGCAGCATGGAGGCGACCACAGCAACCGACGCGCGAACGGAATGGATGAGAGCCGCGCGGGTGATCTCGAGGCGGGCGGGCCAGTGTGGCATAGAGGAGGATTGTATCGTGGGGCTGGAGTTAGACGGGCGGACATTAGATTTTGGAAGCTGAAAATTCCTCCGCGTGGTACTCACCTTTGCGAGCGAAATAGATTGCGCGGAGGCTGAAGCCGGGCGGGATGAGTGCTTGAATCGCAGCGCCGGAAGCGCTGCGCCACCCAAAGGCATGGCGTTGGATTCCGTGGGGCCCGTCGGCTCCGCTCAGGGCAGGCTCCGTCGTAAGGCGGAACTCGGCGACTAACATTTCTCCGGTGTGTGAGTCGAATAAACGGAGGCGATGATGAACGTCGAACACGTTCGGGCTTATCTCGTGGTGTGCAGCTTCGTTGTCATCTTGCAGACGCTGCTGGGATTCGCACAACAGAACCCAGATGCATCGAAAACAAACCTTCAACCGACTCCCGCGGAGCGGGATGGGCAACACGATTTTGATCCCTTGATTGGTGCGTGGAAATATCACCTGAAGCGCCGACTGCGTCCCTTAACAGGCTCCAATGATTGGGTCGAATTAGACGGCACAGGAGTCTGCTACAAGATTTGGGATGGCCGCGGCCAACTAGACACAATCGAGGTCGATGGCTCTGCGGGCCACATTGAAGGTCTCACCTTGCGTACGTACAATCCGCAATCCCACCAGTGGAGGCTCTATTGGGCGAATAGCAAGAACGGGATCATGGACCCGCCGCAGGTCGGCGAATTCAAGAATGGACGCGGTGAGTTTTTCGCCCAGGATACGATTAACGGCAAAACCATCCTGATTCGATTTGTTTGGAACAACATGACCACAAGTACGCCTCATTTTGAGCAGTCGTTCTCGGATGATGGAGGCAAGACTTGGGAAGTCAACTGGATTACGGACCAGACGCGGGTGCAAGAGGTGCCTGAGAAGGCGCGGTGAATTGGGAAGAGTCTTCCCAAGATCGGCGCAACCGGGACTTGAACTTGGATGGCTTACCTCAGCGGCTAAAGCGGGTCGGAGCGGGTGCTTGGATCGCAGCGCTGAAAGCGCTGCGCCACCCAAAAGCTGGGTGTGCGATTCCGTGGTACCCACCCTTCGAAATGCGCGAAGGGTGGGGCCACTCGGCGAGAGATTGCAGCAGCGCCGTGTACAATGTGTCCATCGCGCAATGACCTGCATCGCGTGATTGGGACTACTGTCAAATAGTGATAAACAACGGTTCGCAGCCCCGTACGTTTGGCCTGGTTGCAGGGCTCGGCGTGGGCGCCGGGATCTTCTATTACAAGGCGCTGGTTGATGCCCACCTCGCGCTCGGTCTGTCGCCTCGCATCTTAATGGTGCATGCGGATGTGCGCCGGGTTATGAACCACGCCGCTGCTCGCGAGGCTGACCAGTTGGCGCAATACCTTGCCGGATTGCTCGGCCAACTCGCTGGCGGCGGAGCGGAGATTGCTTCTATCCCCGCGTTTTCTCCGCAAGTCTGCGAAAACGAACTGGCAGCCCTCACACCCCTGCCGCTGGTCAGCCTTCTGGATGCCATTTCTGCCGAGGTAAAGCGGCGCGGGCTTCGCCGTGTTGCGCTGTTCGGTGCGCGGGTCACGATGGAAACGCAGATGTTCGGCAGGCTGCAGGATGTGGACGTCGTCACGGCGAGGCCAGAAGAGGCGGATAGGATCGCCGTTATCTATGTTCGGGTGGTTGAAGAGGCGCGCGCCACTGATGAGGATTACGGCGCGTTGCGTTTGCTTGCCCACACGCTGATCGAGCGCGAAAAGCTGGATGCGATTATCTTTGCCGGAACCGATCTGGCTTTCGCGTTCAATCCAGAGAACACGGATTTTCCTCACGTGGACGGCGCTCGCGTTCACATTAAGGCCATTATGTCGGAGCTCGTTCGATGACGTCGCCAGTTCGGTGCCGGTGATAATATTTCGTGGACGTCGCTTCCCCAGTGGCGTAAACGGGAGGTGCATGTGGCAAGCGCATCGATTCCGACAAACACAAATACAAATAAAGACAAGCGGCCTGCCCGTATCGCCATTGTTGAGGAACATATTCGCCTGGAGAACGGTCATGACCTTAACGGTGTTCTCCGCACCTTCGGCGATTCGGCAGGTACGATGACGAGGCGTGGGACGAACACTAGGAAGGCAGAAACGGAGTTCGTCTGTTTTACGAGCAGCTGATGAAGGCGCTGCCTGACGCGGAAATCGAAGTACAGCGGCGGCAGGTCACAGACGACGCCATTCTGGTGCAAGTCATGTTTGGCGGCACTCACCTCGGAGAGTGGCGTGGTCCTCCGGCGACGGGGCGGGGAGTCGAGTTCCCGCTTTGCGGAGTGTACACGTTCGATTCTGACGATCGCCTGGCCGGGAAAAGATCCACTACGACCGGGGGACGGTGTTGCCCAACTCGGCGTTTTCAACGAGCCGCAAAGTGTGTTGGGGCGAATGTGCATCTTCGCGACTCATCCGGCCACGATTGCACGTGCTTTCGCGTGGAAATTCCTGCGCAGGTGACATCTTCAGTTCGTTGTTGAGTCCGGCTTTTCGCCTCATCGTTAGGTAGAGAATCCAGTTAGTGGATCCGGCGGCACACGGCATGAATCTTGGCGAAATAAGCCGCAAAACTAAAGTAGCAGCCATGAGGGAGGAAATTGTGTCGAACAAGCGTATGGGAAAAATTGCGTTGGTTACGGGAGCGTCGCGCAGCATAGGAGCGGCCATTGCCAAGCGGCTGGCAGCTGACAGCGCCGCAGTCGCGCTGACGTATGCCGGGGCAGCAGGAGCGGGACAGGAGGTGGTACGCGCGATAGAGACCGGAAGCAGGGCGATCGCGATTCATGCGGATGCCGCCGATTCCGACTCCACCCGCGCCGCAGTGGCGAAGACGGTTGAGACTTTTGGCGGACTCGATATTTTGGTGAACAGCGCTGGAGCAGTCGCCATCGCGCCGATCACAGAGTTTCCCTCGGAGAAGTTCGAGCAAATGATCGCAGTCAACGTTCGTGGACACCGGAAGCGTCTCAAGACTGCCTAGGAGGGTATACGGCGATGCTTACCGTCTGGCAGCCTACTTCACACCTTTCTCCGGATTCCACGACCCCTGCAACTTGCGCACATAGACGATCTGCCCGACATGGTAAGCATTATGGGTGCCGATATTCGCAATGGTTGGCGCCCAGAGTGCCAGCTTTTGCTCGTCGGCGGATTCGACAAGTTTCTCCAAATCCGTCATCACCTGGTCGAGCTGCCGGACCGTGTCATTCCATTGTTTGTTGTCAAACTTCACAAAGGTCTCTTCATTGTCGCCGCCGAATTTCTCCAGCGTGCCCCCTTTGAACTTGACCAGGTTGCGGCGATTCCAAAACAGCAGATGATAGGTCAGCTGACCGGCAGAATGGCCTCCCGCCGGCGGCTGCCAGCTGGCTTGCTCGGCGGTGAGTCCGTCAACCGCCACACTGATCGGCACAAACCAGTCTGCCTGATTATGGGTAGTGTGCAACTCGTGCAGCAGGAGGCTACGCAGGGTCGCAGGCTGCTGCTGATTTTGTGCGTAGCACTGGAGCGAAAGCATCAGAACCAAAACCGAACCTGCGAGCGCGATTGCATGCTTCATCGGGGTTGCTCCTTATGTTCGTGGTGAGACTGCGGTGGAAAATAGACGCACTTGATGCGTCTTTGTTAGCAATGACGATGCGGGTGCCCCCGGTCTCGCTGTTGTTGCGAGACCGGGGAAAGCAGACGACGAATCTGTTCACTCGTCACAGAAAAACGGTTTACGATTCACTATTCTCCTCTGATGATCGGGGGTCTGCACCGCTTCTATGGCGGGAGGGATTTACCTTTCCTGACGTTCAGCTGCTAAACATAGCGACATAAGTAATTGCGTATTACGATGGGGCTGTGGTTTCATGGAGGAATGAAACCACTTACCATTGCGGACTCTCCCACCATCATTCTCGGACTGCAGGATGAGATTCGC
>JBEKUD010000204.1:0-8061 GCA_049515395.1 Candidatus Sulfotelmatobacter sp.
TACCCCGGCCA
This sequence comes from Candidatus Sulfotelmatobacter sp., assembly GCA_049515395.1. Lineage (GTDB taxonomy): Bacteria > Acidobacteriota > Terriglobia > Terriglobales > Acidobacteriaceae > Sulfotelmatobacter. The sequence goes on from JBEKUD010000204.1 coordinate 12, forward strand.
TCCTAAAATCTTTGTCCATTCGTTCTCGCTCATCCTTCACAGCGTACGGAAATCTTCCCCACGAGAAAAGCCCCGTCAATCGATCACTTGTTCAGATTCCTGCACAGAGCCGTTTTATTTGTAGCCGGCGGGTCCTTTTGGTTACAAGATGATCTACCCGGCTTCCCTCGACTTCCTGATCGGTTACAAACAACGGTTCCAACCGGTGATTACGATCGGAGAATATACAAAGCTGTTCGTGACAATCATCGTCGGTCTTGGACTGATTTTCGAAATGCCAATTCTCGAGTTCTTTCTGGCTTTGATGCGTGTGATAACGGCCCGGTGGATGTGGCGAAATCTGCGGTACTCCATACTTGTCATTTTTATCGTCGCAGCAATCGTGACACCCACCGCCGACATTCTGAACATGTGCCTTTTTGCCGCTCCGATGCTCGCGCTCTACGCTATTAGTATCGGAGTGGCTTGGCTTGTCAATTCCACGCGCGACCGAAAAGCCGGTGCTGTTTAACTTCCGCAAACATCCGCACTAGAAATCTTCTGCGATCAGTTCCCAGGTCTGACAATGGCAGGCAACGTTCAAGAACCTGTCTTCCAGCAGAAATGTTTGGACGGAAATGGGAATAAAGACCAACCAGTGGAGTTTTACAAGTAGCTCGATCAAAGTCGTACGCGGAATGAAAATGGGATGAAAGCTTCTCGTACCAGGTATCACCTTAGTCTTATTTTCAATGATCCCAGCCATATTGTCACGGACGCGTCCAAAAGAGTTGACAATCAAATGACATTCGCAGCGCATCTCGCCATCGATTGCTGTGTCTAACGCATAGTGCTGTTGGAACAAAATCATAAGCAAAAGGAATTGGAGCATAAACATGAAGAAGGTTCTCACAAACAAGGCGGGTCGTTCTGTGGACCGCCGTTCTTTTCTGAAAGGTGGTCTTCTGGCTGGAGGCGCAGCAGTGGGCGCGGGCTTCTTAGCGAATGGAACATTGGCCCGTGCACAGGCCTATACACGACCGAACGGTGCCCTCAATGCGGGCGATGTCGCCATCCTCCGTTTTCTAGCAGCAGCAGAACTGATCGAGTCAGACCTTTGGACGCAGTATGCGGAACTGGGTGGTATTGGCAATAATCCCCCCATTGAGGTGGACCCGGGCCAAACGTTGAACAACTATCAGGTAGCGTTGTCGAACCTCGACTCCGATGGCCCGCAATATATCTCAAGCAACACGCTGGATGAAGTGAGCCACGCCACCTTCCTCAATGCCTATCTCGAGTCCAAAGGAGCCGAGCCGGTGAACTTCACCGAGTTCGAGACTTTGCCGGGAAGCACGGCTGCAGGATCATCCGGGAAACTGCGCCTTACGAACCTCATGAATCTCAATGTCGACACCAGCTGGTACGTTCGCTACCGCAGCGCATCCAATCCGGACCTCGGCGCCACGTTTCCTCAGGCCATCACTTTCAAAGGAGTCACCGCTATTCCGAGAACCGATGCGGATTTTAACGGCGCTTCCAATCCCAACTTTCCCGGCAACGACCATGTTCAGGCGATTGCGAATGTCGCGGGCTTCCACTTCGGATACATTGAGCAAGGCGGCTCGAGTCTCTACGCAGCCCTGAGTCAAAAAGTGACGCATCCAGAAGTGCTTGAAATCACTCTCGGCATCGGCGGAGACGAAGTTGCACACTTTCTGGAGTGGGTTGATTTTGCGGGGAACGGAGTGCAGGCCCCGGTGGCGCCTTTTAGGGACGCCATATCCGGCTTGAAATTTCCCAATTTCTTCAGCCCACTCAATCCGCGAATTCAGCCGAGCCTGATCTTTCCTGTCCCTGTCGAATTCAGGCCCAACCTTCCCCATGTTTCGATCATTCGTCCGCTGAGCGATAGATTTGGGGGCGCCGTGGCTACGATCGAAAGCTTCACCGCAGATGGGCTCTTCATCGGCCAAAGCCCGCAGTTCCTGAACATACTGCAAGCTATGGCCGTCGAAGCCGATTCCACTGTGCGCTTAGGGCGGTAGCCCGAGGCCCAACACTCTGCCGTTTGCGGATTGTTGTTGTCTAGTGGGGGCGCCGCCCCTGGTTCACGGGTGGCGGCGCCTGCCTTTCGCCAATCACTGTTTGCACGTCTTTTCGACGAGAAGGTGAGGAGCAACATGTTAGAAGGTCTGTTTCAACCGATGCATCTGCTGATCATTTTCGGAATTGCCTTGCTGGTCTTCGGACCCAAGAAACTTCCCGAGTTAGGCAAAGGAATTGGAGAGGGCATACGCGGCTTCAAGTCAGCAATTAAGGCTGAGGAAGAGAAGCCGTCTACCGTAATCACTGCAACTTCCGGCGACAAGCAAAACTAGGAGGTGAATCGTGGGCTTTGGCATGGAACTTCTCTTCGTGCTTATGCTCGGGCTCTTGATATTGGGACCGAAGCGGCTGCACGCGATTCTGGGCCACCTAGCTCGGACGAAAGCCGAGCTCGAGAATACGGCGCGTGGCCTAAAATCTCAACTCGACGCAGAACTCGATGCTGCGCGTGGGGAGAGCAAAATTAATCGCTCGCATGAATCCGGTGACTGGAAGCCTCCTCAGGCAATAGGTTAGGTTCGCGAGTAAGATCTCCTGCTGCCGGTTTCAAGTGGGTGGCGGGTTCGGGTGATGTTTCTGAATAGCGACCATGCTTACCCCTCCATGTTTGTCGGTCCGCAATTCCGCCAATTCAACCGGCGTGCTTGGTCGTCCTGAGTGCCGATGCTTCGCCGCGAAAATCTAGTTACACGCGACTATGACGTCGAGTGCGACGTGAACCGGGAGCCGGTCCTAAAAAGCGGCCGCCGATTCTGCCCGCGATGAGAATTCTCCTGGTAGAAGATTTCTACAGTCTGTAACGCACAGTGTCGGAACATCGCAGCGGCAATGCTTCCGTACTGGACCATCGTTGCATTTTGGAGAGGCCTGTATGGGACAATCTACGACCTACTCGTCTAGAATCATCTCAGGCCGTGGGGCCCCAATGATCGTGGGTGACATGCGTGGGCGACGTGCGAGACCTCACAGGGTGTAGATCCGTCACGTGAAAACCGGTGATAATAGGCTGGTCCGGCTGATTGCCTTATTCAAGCTGCTAAAGTCTGCTCTGCTCATCGCGGTCGGTATGAGCGCTCTCCATCTGCTCCACAAAGATGTGGCCAGCGTATTGGAACATTGGGTCGCGAGGCTCGGCTTAGATCCAGGCAATCGGTACGTCGATAGGGCCCTTCAAAAGTTCGCCAATCTCACTCCACATCAAATAAAGAGCTTTGGAGCTGTCAGTTTTATTTACGCGGCGCTATTTCTTACCGAGGGGATCGGCCTTTGGCTGGTGAGACGTTGGGCTGAGTGGTTCAGCGCGATCATCACGACTTCGCTGGTCCCCGTCGAGGTTTACGAGATCCACCGCCATCCGAGTGCGATCAAGTGTTTGGTACTGATCCTAAATATTGCGGTGGTGGGATATCTTCTTTATCGAATTCGCAACGAAGGCCCGGACAGCTTTGAACATAGTTCCGCAGCATAGTTCCACAGAGTGGCCTCAGAGCGGGCTTGAAATGTAATGCGAGAGGGACGCCGGCGCCGTTCGCGCCCGCGTCCCCGCATGTCGTTCACCTACGACATCGCTCGCTAGGGTTTGAAGTAGTCGGCAAACGCTTTGCCGTTGGGAACGCCCACCCCGGTGACATCATCCCACCCGACGGTCGTCGTCAGACCGCTATCGGTACCAAAGGTCAAAATGTATGTCGTGTCCTGGATCAAGGGATAATTCCAGATCGCGCTTACAAATTTGGTCGTATTTTCAAGCGGGCCGGCCAAATCCGAGGCCTTATAGACGTCAGTAATCGTCGCCGACTCCTTGTAGATCGCCGTGACGTTGGTCGCGGAGGAAACGGGCCGTACGTCCCTGATCGTAGATGCCGGCATCGAATACACGTACTGTGCCGCTTGGCCGAGCGGTACGCCTGCCTCTTGGTTGGCAATGGCCCATAACGCGGAGAACATCGGGCACGCGAGGCTGGTCCCTCCGTAAACCTCATAAACTTGCGAGGGAACTTGAAACGGAACGGTAATGACGATCACGCCACCCGTGAATGGGTCAGCCAGCCAGGAAATATCAGGAAGCAACCGGGCCGAACCGTTCAGGGATTGCTGGAAAGCAGGCTTTGAAAATACCGCACTGGGTCCGCCGCCTGAGCCATAATTGAAAAAACCGTATTGGGTAGGAGGATCGAACACTATCCCTGAGCTGATGATCGGCGTGAGATTGGTACCCCAACCGCTCTGCCATGCGATGGTTTTATCGGACTTGAGCGCCAGGCTGATCCCGCCGACACTGGTGGCGTACGGAGAATCGGCTGGAGCAGATACGCTGGCAGGGTTGGACTGAGGGTCGTCGAACGTGAAATCGCCGCTGTCGCCGCTTGAGAAATTGGCGGAGATCCCTTGGACCGCGGCAATTTCGTTGATGAGATTTTCCGTTTGCAGTTCGGCTGGGGCATCGTAATATTCTTCGCTCCCGTAGCTGCCAGAGATCACGCTTCCAAGGTTATTGATGACCGCAAAGAATTCGGCCGCGTCAACATCCGCAAAGCTGGCGCTCGGTGGAACAACGAGGTCGATATTGGCGCCTGGTGCAATTGCGTGTGCCCACTCCACATCGATATTGATCTCGGGATCCGGTGCACCGCACGTCGGGGGAGTGGACGAATTGAGGATGTGGAAATTGGCCTGCGTCAGCGGCGGCAGGCCGTATGCAGCCGAGAAGGCGTTGGCATCCGATCGGATCGTCGGCGACCCGCACCAGTCGATGATGACAATGGTCTCGCCCGTGCCGTCGAACCCTTCGTCATAAAGATTGGTGAGGTTATACGCCGTTTGCATCTCCGGCGGCGTATAGCCGCACCCTCCCAGCGCCCCCGCCGTGGCCGCGTAGCCGTTGCCCTTCAATGTGACGTAGGGGTAGCTGTTGCCGTTGTTCTTGAAGGATTCAGTTTCCGTGCCGGAAAAGCACACGGAGCTGATGGCGGGTGCTGCCGAGCTTACGGTGGATGCCATCGCCGTGGCCTTGGGCGCATTGATCGACTGGGTTACGTTGGGGTGCGCGTATTGCAGATTGTGCAGCCCATAGATCGCTTTGGTCAAGAAACCGGCAGCGCCCGTGACGACTGGCTCAGAGTTATTTGCGTACACAGTCCGGCCATTAAATTGAAAGTCGTTCAACTGGATTTGAAATGCATTGTTGACGTTCGCGACGGTGCCTTGTGCCCGGACGTACATGTTTTTCGGCCCAACCTTGACCACAAGCAACCCGTTCGAGGTGAAAAAGTCCTTAACAGCCGCCACGTCCTGCGCGGAGGGGGCGAACATGCGCTCAAAGTCTGTCGGCTTTATCCAATGATGGTAACTCGGGGATTTAGGGTCGTACAAATTGCCGGCCAATGTGTCCAACCCGGCTCGATCGCGAAGCTTGAGCCAGATCATGACATCGATCGTCTTGGTCGAGTCGGTGGGGCCCACAAGTTTTGCAGTTTTGACGAACTCCGGCATGTTGTTGGGTATCACCTGACCGCCTGATGTTGAGCCAAGCGCACCGCTGACGGAGGCTGCGGCGCAAATGAAACCTGCAGTTACGATCTTCAAGACCTGTTTGATAGCCATTCACAATCTCCCATGTCGATTTGATCTAGGATTGACAGACAAAGATCAGCGTCTTCGTCGCCTTGGATGAATTCCCCGTAGCTTTGTGCCTCTTGAACTAGGAGCTATCTCAACCGGGATCTCCTTTTTGACCCCAACAGACGGCTGCCATTCTCCTCCCAATCTCTGTTGGCGTCAATGTGCAACACTTTCTGTGAAACACTTTCGCCGCAACGTGAGAAGTTCCAAGGCGTGAGGTCCCGCGCCATCGGCAGCTTTCAGAAATCGTCACCAAGCCTTTCGGAGCGCTGCGAGTCCTTGGAGATAATCCTCATCTTCAGCGCTTTGGGATGCAACATTCTGCTCTAGCTTCGCGGTCCATTTTACTGCGGGCTGCACAATGACGAATTTACGCAGACTCTTGGTTTGGATTTCGAAGACCACACATCAGGGTAAGATCGTCTTACCATGCAAACCAAAGTATCGACCAAGGGACAAGTCGTTCTCCCCGGGCCGCTTCGCCGCCGACTCAATATTCGGCCAGGTGATCCGTTGGACGCTAATATAGAGGATGGGAGTATTGTATTGACGCCGCGCAAGAAACGGGCTCATCGTGCGAAACTCGTGACCGACCCAGTTACCGGACTACCGGCTCTGAGTGCGGGCCCCAACGCGCCGACCTTAAGCAGCAAGGAAGTTGAAGAGACCTTGGCAAACTTCCCATGATCTACTTGCTCGATGTGAATGCTCTGGTCGCCCTTGGCTTCATGAATCACGAATTCCATGCTCGCGTTGCTTAAGCGAATTTATGCGCATAACGAATCACTGCATACCCCTCATGCCCTTCCAGGTCGTGTAATTGAGTCGCATCTTCAGCCAAAACTCTGGCGACGTGTACGGCATGGCCTGCACCCAAGCCCACGGCGTTTAAAAGACCTCCGGCCAGCGTTGTGCACCATGGTAGAGGGCTAAGATGACGACTCGGTCTTGATCGATGGCATATGCTGCGATAAAGGGGGTCTTCGCAATCACCAACTCCCGAGTACCAGGAACCCGGCCTGGCCGGCCGGACATGGGGAATGCTTCCAGCTGTTGAATGCGAGCGAGTACCTGCAGCGTGATCCGGGCGGCAACCTTCGCGCTGTTAGCGAGAGCCTGATCGAGTTGCCGAGTCGCCTGCTCGGTCCATTCGATCATCAGCGTGTGCGACCCGGCTTTTTGCGCATCTTAACGACCTTCTCATGGCTCACGACGCGGCCTCTGCGCATCTCTTCTAGCCCTTGGCGAACCAGCGCGTCCTGGTAGGCATGCAGCTCGATGTAGTTGGTAATCGCCTCATTGATAAGATAACTGCGCGAACGATCCTGTGCGGCAGCTAGCGAATCGAGAGCATCGATCTTTTCGGCTACCGCTCGGAAGCTGATCGTTTTCTCGGTGTCTGGCATAGCTGGATAATAATGGGTATTACTGAATAATACAAGACGCCGTATCGAGCCATGCTAAATGTAACCCGAGGGGGTCACAAAGCGCATGGTGCGGGAGGTAATCCAGCATGCCGAATGTCTGGCTCTCCACACGCTCACAGCGTATACGGAGGCGGCCCGTCCGCAGAGAGTCAGGGCTACCCTTTGTTTCGCAAAATCGCGGCGACCTGCTCTGATTTCCGCACACGAAAAGAAAGGGAAGAGATCTGGCACGAGTTACTGGCTCGCAATCCTGTCGCGACTTCACTCATAACTTTTTGTTGGTTTCCTACGTCTTCTCTTTGCCGTCTTTGATGTCTCCTCCCTTTTCCCACGATAGCCAAAGGTTCTCAATAAGAATATGGCTTGAAGCATCTATGGCTTTAAGCTACCGAAGCGGCAAAACTCGCGCGGTTGTCAGGGCCGTCAGCTACGATGGCTCCTCGCCTTCGCTGAATCCATCGCTTGGGCTCTCGGCTTCTTCGACCTCCTCTTCTGTGGCGACGGAGCACGGAGCGGCGTCCTCCTCGTCTTCTATGGTGTCGGCAGAACAGGGGGCAGTTTGTTCCGGTTCTGCCCGCACTTCGTTTTCGGTAACCTCGATCTCGTCCGTTGGCGAGCCGGTTGAAACAATCTCTGGCGCGAGCACGCCTTCCACGTGAGTGGCTTGCACTTCCTGAGCGAATTGGTCCTCCAGATTTGCTACGCGCGTTTCAAGCTCGGCAGTCGGGAGGCCCCGGTACATCGAATTACACAGCTGCGCGAAAGCACTGGCTTCACGCGCCCCCATTTCCCCCGACAGCAATGAGCGCATGGCCTTCCCGGTCACATCGCATAGGGCGGCAGCAGTCAAGTTGTCTGGCACTTCCAGGTCTACTGGGGATCTGCGGTTTTTTCGCCCTCCGATTTGGCCGAGG
>JBEKUD010000205.1:0-7898 GCA_049515395.1 Candidatus Sulfotelmatobacter sp.
GTAGCGTCCACACTATTCCTTTTCGATTGCAGGCGGAGGTTCGCAACATCACCGTTCATGGCCGCGAATCGGCCGCCGATGTCCCGCTCGCTCACGCCGATCGCGTGATCGCCCGTTTTAAAATAATCTCTCTTCTCCGTTCCGAATTCGCTTTCAACGAAATCCTCCTGGACCAGCCCGTCATCCACGTGGCTTTTTATTCCGACGGATCCACCAACTTCCCGAGGCGAGCGAGCCGTGTCTCCGGGCAAAACCCCGTTGAACAACTGTTCGCGCTTTCCATTAACGACCTCGAACTACGCGGTGGCCGGGTCCTCTGGGATGATCAGAAGATTCCTCTGGATTTTGACGCTCGTAATCTCTCGCTCCAGCTGGATTATTCCTACCTCCACGCGCGCTACAATGGCCGACTCTTGCTCGGCTTCGTCGACGCTAAGCTGCTGGGCTGTCGACCCTTCGCCTGGATGACCGAATCCGAATTCAGTTTTGACTCACACTCCGCGGAAATTGCGTCCATCAAATGGAACTCGGGCCATTCCCATCTCTCAGCGCGCGGCCTGATCACCAATTTTCGCAGCCCGCATTTTCAGGGTGGTTATGATGCCCACATTGATCTCACCGAAGCCGCTGCCATACTCCGCCGTCACGAACTTCGCGGCGGAATTCTTGAGTTGAATGGAGAAGGCAGCGGCTCAATCGACCAGTTCGTTTCGAATGGACGTCTCACCCTTGCCGATCTCGCCTGGAAGGACGACCATATGGATTTCTCCCGAGCCTCTCTCAGCACCGGCTACTCCGTGACGGATCAGCATCTGAAGCTGTCGAAGCTCGAAGGTAAGATTTTCGGGGGCAGCTTCACCGGAGACGCTGAGCTGAATCAATGGCTCGCGCCGGACCAGCACCTTTCCCCCACAGCAAAGAAAAATCTGGAAACTGCGTCCATTTTCGCGGCGCACCCGGTGATCAAATCCCGACAGCCCATTGCCAAACCGAAACCGCCGGCAATCCAAAGCGCTCTGGTTGTTCTTCGGCTGCGTGATGTCTCTGCCGAAGAGATAGCCATCGCCCTCAATGCTCCCGCTCATCCATTGCAGGCTCTCCATCCTTCCGCATTAGCATCCGGCACTCTTGAGACTCGCTGGAAGGGAACTCGCCGTGATGCTGAAATCCAGTTTGCTCTTGACCTCAATCCGCCGCCAATCACGCAGGCGACTGGACTTCCGATCACAGCCCATGCGGCAGGTGTCTACTATGCGGCCAGCGATGTACTCGACCTTCCGCAGTTCAGCCTGGCCACACCCACGAGTCACGTGCAGGCCTCCGGTAGCTTGTCTTCCGATTCAGCGCTCCACTTTTCGGTCTCCACTTCCAGTCTTGCCGATTGGCTTCCCTTTGTGGCTGCGGTGCGCGGTCCCGCTCTGTTTCCTGTGGTTCTGAACGGAAGAGCCTCTTTCAATGGGAACCTGAACGGAGCACTCCCCTCTCCTCAACTGGCAGGCACCCTGCTCGTCGACGATTTCGAGGTGAATGTGCCCGCCACCGCGAACAGGCCTCGAGTGCAAAGTCAATGGGACTCTCTTTCCACATCGATACAGCTTTCCTTTCACTCCGTAGCGTTTCACAGTGCCACTCTCCGCCGCGGCGGGGCTTTAGCGGAATTCGATGCCTCGGCCTCGCTTCAAAACGGTCATCTCACCAGCGAAAGCGTTTTCAACGTCCGCGCCAACCTGCACGAGGTGGACGTAGCCGCGTTACAGGCAATTGCGGGATACAACTATCCCATCACGGGCCAGGGAGATCTCTTCCTGCAAGCCGCAGGAACTGAGTCTGATTTTCAAGGTGATGGACAAATTCATCTGAACCACGCCTCAGCCTACGGGGAACCGATTCAACAATTCGATTCCATGTTCCACCTCTTACATGGTGAACTCGCCCTCGATAACATACATCTGTTTCACGACGATTCCGTTCTCACCGGCAGCGCCGCCTACAACCCAACTACTCGAGCCTTTCGCTTGGACGTAGAAGGAAATAATCTGGATCTTGCCCGCGTCCGCCAGCTTCGTCCCGATCGGCTCGGCGTGGAAGGACGCGCCGACTTCGACCTTAAGGGCTCCGGCACTCCGGACTCGCCAGCCATCAACGCTACGATTCACATCCGTAATCTGACTCTCGGTCACGTAGTCGTCGGTGCATTCGATCTGCAAGCGGTGACGCAAGGCACCGACCTCCACCTCACCGGCAACTCCCGGCTGCCGCATGGCTCGTTGATGGTCAGCGGCAATCTCCAATTTCGCGACGATTATCCTGCTGATATTTCCTTGCGCATGGATCAGCTTGATCCCGATGCCTTATGGCACGCCTATCTGGGCTCGCACCTTACCGGACCGTCTGCCGTCGACGGTGCTCTCGATTTTCACGGTCCACTCCTCCAGCCCGCGCGCTGGACAATGAATGGCGACCTTAACGCCGTTTCGCTTGACGTCGAACACGTCAAAATCAGCAACCGTGATCCCATCCGATTGGTACTTGTGAACCAGTCCATGAACATCCAGCAACTCCACATGGTCGGGGAGGGAACCGATCTTACCGCTCACGGCGCGGTGCAACTTTCTGGCAATCGCGTGATTGATCTTGCCACCGAGGGCCATGTTGACCTCAAGCTGCTTTCCGGCTTTGCCCCGAATCTGGTGGCCTCCGGTCTTGTGACCGTAAAAATGACCGTCGGCGGGACTCTAGCTGATCCTCTTCCTCAAGGCCGTCTCGAACTTTCTGGTAGTTCTGTGTCCTACGCGAGCCTGCCCAGTGGCCTGAGCGAACTAACCGGTTCTCTTCTTTTCACCCGCGATCGCGTCCACATCGAGACCCTCAGCGCCCGCACTGGCGGCGGCGTCCTCAATTTCAAGGGCGATGCCACTTATCTTAACCGGCAGCTGAATTTCAATCTAAACGCCTCCGGTAAAGACGTTCGCCTGCGTTATCCCCCGGGAGTCAGTTCCACTGCCAACGCCGAATTGCACTGGGTCGGCACGCGCTCCGCCTCGTCGGTTTCCGGCGAGATCACCATCAACAAGATCGCCGTTACACCGGGCTTCGACTTTAGTTCGTACTTGGAGCGCGGTCGACAGGGTTCTCCCGTCGCGCCGGCCAACTCTCCGCTCTATAACATCAAACTTGATATCCACGTACAGACTGCCCCGGAACTTCAGATGCGCACCGCCATCGCCCGGCTTTCCGGAGATGCCGATCTTCGCCTGCGAGGTTCTGTGGCTCGCCCTGCCGTCCTTGGCCGCGTCGATATCCTCGAGGGCCAGGCCACCTTCCACGGCACCCGTTTCACGCTGGAGCGGGGCGACATCAATTTCGCGAATCCGGTTTCCATCGAACCCCAACTGAATCTTCAGGCCTCCACTCACGTCCGCAACTACGATCTCAACATCACCGTTACCGGCACTCCCGATCGCGGATTGAATTTGAACTACCGTTCCGAACCTCCTCTGCCGAAGTCCGACATTGTTGCCCTGCTTGCTCTCGGTCGCACCGGCGATGAATCAGCGCAGTTGCAGGAGCAGTCCGGGCAGAGTGTTTTTTCCGATCAGGCGACCGCTCTCATTCTCAGTCAGGCCTTGAACGGTACGGTCAGTAGTCGACTGCAACGTCTGTTCGGCGCCAGCAATATCAAAATCGATCCTCAGGGGCTTACCACCGAAACTAATCCCATCAGCAACGGCCCTCAGATCACCATCGAACAGGAATTCGCTAACAATCTTTCACTCACCTATTCCACCAATGTCTCGCAGAGCTCGCAGCAGATCATCCAGGGCGAGTACTATTTTAATCGGAACCTTTCCGTGGTCGGCACACGCGACCAGAACGGCGTCGTCAGCTTCGACGTACAGGTACGACGCCGCAAGAAATGAAGAAGTGGTCAGTGGCCAGTGATCGGCAGGCGACAGGTCTTTTACTGACCACTGTTAATTCAGCCTTCTTCGGAGGCTCGAAGCCCACCGCCTGAAGCTTGAAGTATGACCGACCACCTCACCACCCGTCAGCTGATGATCGATTCGCAACTCCGCAATCGCGGAATCTCCGATCGACGAGTCCTTGAGGCCATGCTTCGCGTTCCTCGTGACGTTTTCGTCCCCGAAATTTGCCGAGAGGAGGCTTACGAAGATCATCCACTCCCCATCGGCGAGGATCAAACGATCTCTCAGCCCTATGTCGTGGCGGTCATGCTCGAGTCGCTTCAACTAAAGCCTACCGATATTGTTCTTGATGTCGGTACTGGCTCTGGGTATGTCACAGCTCTCCTTGCTGAACTTGCGGCGCAAGTGTTCTCCATCGAGCGTCACCCCACGCTCGCTGATCACGCCCGCGAAACCCTTGGCGCACTCGGCTACACGAATGCAAAGATCTTCACTGCCGATGGTGCCCTCGGCCTTCCCGCCCATTCCCCCTTCGACGCAATCATCGTCTCCGCCGCAGCGCGCGTCGTGCCTCCGGCGTTGATCTCCCAGCTTCGCGAGGGCGGACGCATGATTATTCCTGTCGGTTCTCCAGACTCTCAGCAGCTTCAATTCGTCCGAATGCACAACGGACAACCGATTATCCAGGAACGCGGGCCGGTTCGCTTCGTTCCGCTGATCTCCGATTGAGGTGAAACTGCGCAATTTATCCTTAGCGCTTTGTCTCAGGTCGTCGGACAAATCGAACAACTACGCGGCTCTTCCCTGCCAGCAGGCGGGGTGGTTGTACACTGCCTAGCGAGAGAGCTCATTCCATGAGCGCGATTGGTGTCGTACACGAAAAGCTTGTGTTGAATCGGAGGGTAGCGACCCTGGCGCGCTGGTTTGCTCAGCTTACCCCGCGGGGAGCGAGCGTGCTTGATGTTGGCTGCGGCGATGGACTCATCTCCGCCGTCCTGCAATCGCAGCGGCCGGATCTGAAAATCAGGGGACTCGACGTGTTGCCGCGCACTCACACTCATATCCCCGTCGAAATATTTGATGGCCGCCTTCTCCCATACAACCATCAATCGTTTGATGTAGTCCTTTTCTCCGACGTATTGCATCACACACCGGATCCTGCGGCGCTGTTGTGCGAGGCCACGAGAGTGGCCAGCCAGAGCGTGCTGATCAAGGATCACAATCGCAACGGGCTGTGGGCTGGTGCGCGCTTGCGATTGATGGACTGGGTTGGAAATGCCAGATTCGGCGTCGCCCTGCCGTACAATTACTGGACGGAGTGCCAGTGGCGTGAAGCCTGGCAGGAACTCGGGCTCTGCCCGGAACGGCTTGTCACGGACCTTGGTTTATATCCGTTGCCAGCCAACTGGATCTTCGGAGCAAAACTACATTTTGTTGTCTTGTTGACGAAACGGGCAACATCCGGCAGGTAGCAACCGGATTTCATGGAGACATTTCGCGCTACTTTCGCCGCATCCCCAACACACTCAAGAAGAAGCTCGCAAAAATAGTTTGCGTTCCTAGCGTTAGCAGGAGGGCGGCCGGGATCACTAGGCGCATGGTCCTCGAATAGTTCAGCATGCCGAAATGCTGGGCTCCCCAGACGCTGACGGCGTATACCGAGGCGCTCAGTCCCAGGAGAGTGAGCGCCGCTCCAACGGCCAATCCAACTTCCAGCGTAACGTAGCGGGAAATTTTGTCCAGGGAAGGGTCTGGCGGAAGGAGTCCCTCTGAAATCGCAAACAGCTTTGTAAACAGTGCAAAGGCGATCGCTTGAAAACCGAGTAGCATGAAAGCTGCGGCATAAACCAGCGTGTGAACGTCGAATGTGACCTTGCCCACCACTCTGGGCGCGGGAAGCAGCCACAAACCCAGCAAAGCTCCCAGGAGCATGAGAGCCATCCCGGGATAAAGAAACAGCCAACGCGGGCTATAGAGCAAAAAGAAGCGGAGGGTACGCCAACCGTCACGCCACGTACGCAGATGAGGGGGACGATGCCTACCGTCGGGTGAAAGCGTGGTTGGCACTTCGGCAATTCGCAAATCCAGCAGCGTCGCCTTCACCACCATCTCCGTCGCGAACTCCATGCCGGTCGTACGGAGCGCCATTCGATCGTAGGCGTCCTTGCGAAATCCGCGAAGGCCGCAATAGAAGTCTCCCACCGGACACCGGAAGAACAGCCTTCCCAGTCGGGTGAGTGCCGGGTTGCCGAAATAGCGGTGCAGGGCAGACATCGCATGTTTCTGGATTCCTCCGCGGAAGCGATTTCCGAACACAACGTCGGCGCCTTTCCGCAGCTCATCAATGAATCGCGGGATGTGTGCAAAATCGTAGCTGTCGTCCGCGTCTCCCATCACCACATATTTACCCACCGCAAGTGCGATCCCTCCCATCAGGGCGTTGCCGTACCCCGTGGCCCGCACGTTGACAACTCTGGCTCCCAACCGCTCCGCAATGCCCACCGATCCGTCTGTGCTTCCGTTGTCCGCTACCACCACTTCGCCCGCAATGTTTGCGTCCCGCAGCGCCCTCTGCGCCTTGACAATGCAGGTTTCCAACGTTTCCGCCTCATTCAGGCATGGCATGACGACCGAGACTTCGATCGCCTCCGGTGCCTTGGCATGGATGCCAAGCGGTTGTCGATCCGGCTCTGCTCTGAAGGCCATTGCCACGGTTTCCCCTGCACCCATGACTGGATGTGTCGCTGAATTACCGGAATGATAACAGCAACAAAGAAACAATCAGGCTGCGATCTCGAGAAAAATAACGTTGATATTGGTGTCGGTGCGCTCTTCGGCAGTGTCCCCCCCGCAGTATCCCCTGGAAAGCGAGGCATCGGTCATTTACTATGGGCGACCAGTTCAGAAGTTGCAGAATGGGCGCAAGCACGCAAACCAATCTGGAGAATGACCTCGGGTATGCCGACAGGGCAGCTGGTCCGTGCGTGTTCGTGCTGTTCGGCGCGGCTGGGGATTTGACCAAGCGCAAGCTGGCGCCTGCGCTCTTCAATTTGGGGAAGGCAAAGCTGCTGTCCGACAACTTCGCGGTGATGGGCGTTTCCGTCGACGACTTGAGCCAGGAAGATTTTCGCAACCAAGTTACCAGTTTTCTGCCGGTCGGAACTGACTCAGCAGACGCCTTGGAGTGGTTTCGGAAGCGCCTTTTCTACGAGCGCGGCGACTTTGCCGAGCGGAACACTTTTGTGAAACTGCGAGAGCGGCTCACCGCTCTGGACGCCGAGCAACACACAGAAGGCAACTATCTTTTCTACCTGGCGACCGCACCCAAGTTTTTTTCGCAGATTGTGGAGCAGCTGGGAGCAACCGCGCTCTCGAATCAGGAGAATGGACGCTGGCGGCGGGTGGTGATCGAAAAGCCCTTTGGACACGATCTGGACTCTGCTCAGGCGTTGAACCGCGATATCAAGAATGTGCTGCAAGAGAATCAAATCTATCGCATCGATCACTATCTCGGCAAAGAGACGGTGCAAAACATCATGGTTTTCCGCTTCGACAACGCTATTTTCGAGCCCATTTGGAACCGGCGGTATATCGACCACGTGCAAATCACCAATTCCGAGACCGTGGGAGTGGAGCGGCGCGGCGGGTACTTTGACACGGCGGGAACTTTGCGCGACATGGTTCCCAACCATGTGATGCAGCTGCTCAGCTTAACCGCCATGGAATCGCCGGTATCTTTTCAGGCGGACGCAGTGCGCAATGAGCAGGCTAAAGTCTTGCATTCGATTCAACCGCTGAACTCGGACGAGGTCTTGCAGCGCAGTGTGCGCGGGCAATATGGCCCGGGATTGCTCAATGGCGAAAAAATACCCGCTTATCGAGCCGAACCAGGAGTTTCCCCGGAATCGCGCACCGAGACGTTCGCCGCTCTGAAACTCACCATCGACAATTGGCGCTGGGCTGGGGTGCCCT
>JBEKUD010000206.1:0-7840 GCA_049515395.1 Candidatus Sulfotelmatobacter sp.
GAATCGTGACTTCGGTCCGCACGTTGTGCGCAATCAAGCGCAGCAGTTACGGCGCTCGCTCCGAGGACTCGAACGGGAGGGCTTCCGGGGAGTCCACATCTTCAAGTCTCCTAAGGAACATCCCTTACTACAGGGCAACAAGCTGTAATCCCAGCTCGCGGGCTTGTTTTCGGAGCCTAGCTTCCATCCGTTGGCGATTCTGCACTTCGTTCTGCGCGCAGATGGTTTCATCGTAGGCCTGCCCAGTGGTTACCATGTGATAGAGGATGCGGGCCAGTTTGTGCGCGGTGGCGGTGATGGCTTTGGGAGCACCCAGTTTGGCGCGCATCCGGCGATAGAAGTGCCCGAGAAAAGATTGGCTGCGATGGACCGAGAGCGCGGCCATGCGGAGCGCGGTGGCGGCTCGATTCTTGACTTGGCGAGTTTTGACCGACAAAACCTTCCCCCCGCTTACCCGGTTATCCGAACAGAGTCCGAGCCAGGAAGCGAACTCCGGACCGCTGGGGAAGCGCGAAAAATCAGGACCGATCTCCGCCAAAAGAGTTTGTGCAGTGAGAACGTTGATTCCGGGTACTTGGGTTAGATCCACGCCGAAGATTCGGTGAAGATGAGTCTGCAGGTCGAAGGACGGTTCACTCGCCTTCGGTTTGGACCCGGCGTTCGAGGGCGATGGGGAAGCTGGGGGCGGATCTAGTTTCGACTCGAACTGCTCCACAGACTGCGCAATTTCGCGATCGCAGGCCGCGATCGACTCTTGGTAATGACGAAACGCTGCCAGCGACTGGCGGAGGGTGAATAGATGCTCGCGCCGGTAGTCTCCTACCAGCGACTTGGCGATGGTATCCGCGCTGGCCTTGATCCGCCGGTCACGCAGTGCAGCCAGCGTATGCGGGTTGCGCTCACCCGCCAAGATAGCCTCCAGGATCGCGATCCCGGTCGTGCCCGTGATATCGCTGATCACGTGGTGGAGTTGCAGGTTCATCTGGTCCAGAGCCTTTTGCATGTGCTGCACGTGACTCGACGCCATCTGCACCAGACGGTCCCGATGGCGGAGGATCGAACGTACGCTACAAACCGCCTGTTCCGGTCGGAACGATCCTCGCACTAAGCCCACCGAATGCAGATACTGCAGCCATTGGCAATCGCATACATCGGACTTGCGTCCCGGAACATTCTTTACGTGGTGGGCGTTGACCAGGAAGACCTTGAACCCTCGCGCCTCCAAGATCTGAAACAACGGGATCCAGTACACTCCCGTCGATTCCATGGCTACGCTCTCGATGTGGCACGCCTTCAGCCAGGCCGCCGCCGCGTGCAGGTCTTCGGTGAACGTCGGGAAACACCGCACCGGCTGCGGATCTCGATCCCCAGGCACCGCGACATAGATCTCCGTCGCTCCGATATCTACACCCGCAGCATTCAGGTTCAGGCAAGACAACAGGGACACTCCTGTCTTTGGGTTGCTCTTTCGTTTTCTCGACATGGGGTTCTCGCGGGATTGGATTTGTCCCTGCGAGCCGGCCCAGACTGTGCAGAATTGAGTACTCTCCTAAACGAGATCAACGCACCCTGCGAAGGGCCGCCGTCATCACTGACTTGAGCACAGAGTCTGGGACCATACTCCTGAACGGGCTCCTGAAGGATGCACCATTGGTTTTTTCGGCCTACTTGCCGACGCGCATGGACGGCTCATTTTACCGCGCCATGCATGACCCTCAGTTCCTTACCGTTTTGACCCGCGCATCGCGGGTTCGTTACTCCTGAGCAAGGCACGTATATCCATAGCAATACTTCCAACGCTGTGACGACAAATCTACTCTCTCGCTAAAAAGCGATGCAACCTTAAAGTGTCCCGGCGACGATTCAAGATCGCCGATGTAACAAAACGGCTCCGTGAGAGCTCTCCACCGACGCTCATCGAGTCGTTGTCAGCTGCGTGCTGCACGCTTTCATACCTTGGCAAATTGTTCCAGCCTCTGTTTAGCGGCGCGGGCAGTTTCTCGCAGCAGCGGATCTGAGTCGTTCAGACAGCGATTCAATTCCCCTTCCAAGGACTTCATTCCCAGAGCGCCAATGGCATAAGCCCCACAGGAACGCAGCCAGGGATCATCGCTGGACAACAGGGCTTCCACCGCCTGTTCCTGGTTTTCGAACCTTGGCGCGCACGAAACGGTCGGCGATGGCGGCGCGCTGCGCCACCGAGACCCTGCTGTCGAGTAACAGCACCAACATGGCTCGCAACTGGGACTTTAAATTTAAAACGCTATCGAGAAATTCCAGAGCATTGTCATACACCGTCACTTTCTTAGCCTGCAAGCCTAAATAAGCACTGTGCACGTCGACGTGAGGGTACAAAAGGCCGAGCAGTCGAGAGATACGTTCCAACTCCTGATGAATAGACTCGTTCAATGCGCGGGCCACGGGATCTTGACTGTCACGAACCGGATTAAGCTTGGCTAGAATCAGGCGCGAGCGATAGTGTCCGATGATCTCCGCTGCCAGTGCCGTCTCCAGCATCTGCGTGTCCGGTTCGATTTCGGGATGGAGACGACGCAGTTTGTTGAGCGCAGAAATGATGCGGAAACGAAGCGTGGTGTCCCTTTCCAAGAGATTCTCATGCAGTACGCGCGCTGCCGACGCCTCCCCACACTCACGAGTATGGCGGGGATTTCCCTCCGGGCCGCGGTCGGGACGGTGGCGGTCTGAGATGGACGAGTACAAGGAAGAATGCGTCAGTTATGGCAACGGGATGCGATAGAGGTTGCGGCGGATGTTCCGGCGAGTGTAGGCGTAGACGGATGGGCTGATGGCCGACTCTACGGCCTGGGGGATTAGGGCAACCGTTTTCGCGTTCGTCAAGTCCTCCAGTCGTGCGATTCCGGACGGCGGCAGCTTCGGAAGTCCCGTGTCATGCGCCACGGGTAGCGCATAACTGCCCTCGTGCAGGGATGGAAAGTAGATGTACGAGAGGGTCCCAGTAGTGTTCCAGGTGAGGTGGCAGAAGCCCAGGCAGAGCGGAACAGCCTCCCCGCCATCCACCGCAAACGCAGTGGCCGCGGCTGTGGACTCTTCGCCAGGGATTGGCGAGGCGGCAACCACCCAACGGCCGTCCGGCGATACCGCCAAGATATCGAAAACCCGCTGAGCGGATATTTTGCGGCGGCTGGTTCCATCGGCTTTCATGCGATAGAGAAAATTCGATCCACCCTCGATCGCTCGAAAAACCAGATCGCCATCGGGCAGAAAATACGGAGAATCTTCGATCTCGGAGGAGGAGATGCGCGTCGGGGAGGAGCGACGGTTCGTTGGCGCAACCCACAGGCTGGAATGGCCGCTCTGGTCGCTCATTGTGAACCCGACTTCTTTTCCATCCCGGGAAACTGAATACCCTTCCATGGAATAACCCGGCAGGACCTTCTCCACTCTTCCGCCGGTCAGATCCTTGACCCAAAGCTCGTAGCCCGGTGTTTGGCCGTTGGCCATCAAGTAATAGAGGCTATTCCCATTCCCAGAAAAAGAAGGTGCCCCGGCATTTCCCTCCGAGGAAATCTGGTGGTCGCCTTCCTTGTCGTGGAGCCAAACCGTGCTATCTTGCGATCCCACGGACGTAATGAGCGATTTGCCGTCGGCGGCCACCTCAATGCCTTCTTGCGAAGTTGGGCCGGAAGTTACCGCCTCGGGCTCTCCGTTCGGAAAACGCTGCCGCCAGATATGGAATTTGTCACCCTCCCTGGCAGTGAGGTACACCCATTTGCCGTCAGGAGACCAAGCACCCGAAGTACAGGCACGGTTGGGGGGACCGACGACTCGCACGTCGCCACTGCCCTCCGAAGGAGCAACTCGGCAAGGCACAATCTCGCCACGACTGTCCATCTCTACCACCAGCACCCATCGCCGGTCAGGTGAAAGATAGGAATGATGGGCCATGCTGCGGTCGCCGGGAGGCGCGTAAACCTCACGCCTCTGCCCTCGGCTTTCGTCGGTGGTCACAACCACCATGTGCAATCCTTCAATGATCTCGGAAAAGAGCAGCCGCCTCCCACCTTCGATCCATGTCAAGGACGACGCGTTGGGCAGCAGCATATGGGGCTCGCCACCGAGAACTGGCACTTCCCACGTGTTAAAAGGTATGGCCGTGCCGTATGCAATGCGTGAACCATCCGGAGAGAAAACCGGGCTTAACTTCCACAGAGAGTCGTGCGTGAGCTGAACGGGCTGGCCGTCGGGCAGAAACTTGACGTAAATTTGTCCGGGGCCGAAAAATGATTCCCTTCCGCGGATGAACGCGAGCATCCGCCCGTCAGGGGAGAGCGCCGGATAAACCGCGGAGTCGGTAAAGAAGGTGAGCTGCTGCCAATCCTTGCTGGCCGGAGGGCTGGTCTGGGAAGAGCGAAATAGAAAAAATCCTCCTGTCAGAGCTCCGAGCACAATCAGTGCAGCGGCAGCGTAGTAGTAGCCTTTTCGATTCGAGTGTGCCGGCGCCGGCGGCGTTATAGCCTGTGACTCTCGTCTTGCCTGTTCCTCTTGTCCTGAAGACAATACACGCCAGCGCCCCGAGCTGCTGTCGCGCTTCAACCTCTGTAATTCCGCCCCCAGGTCGGAGGCGTGCTGGTAGCGCAGATTGCGGTCCTTCTCCATTGCCCGATTGATAATTTCTTCCAGCCTGGCAGGCAGATCCGGATTCAGGCGCACGGGTCCGACGGGCTCCCGATTCAGGATGGCGTCGAAGATGACGCCGGAAGTATCTCCGCGAAATGGCAGAGTGCCTGTGGCCATCTCATACAGCACCACGCCGAACGAGAACAGGTCCGTCCGGGCGTCCAGTTCCTTGCCTCGTACTTGTTCCGGCGACATGTAGGCGACTGTCCCTACTGCAGTGCCAGGGCTGGTCAGCAGTTCTTCCGCTGTTACAGTTGGCATGGCGGAAACACCGGCGCCTTTAGCGACAGAGGCGAGCTTCGCCAGGCCGAAATCGAGAATCTTCACGTGCCCGCTCTTGGTGACGAAAATGTTGGCAGGCTTGATGTCGCGGTGAAGGACGCCCTTGACGTGCGCCGCATTCAGAGCATCGGCGATTTCGATGGCCAGGGATAGAATCAGTTCGGTTTCCAGCGGACGCCCTGCAATGCGGTGCTTCAACGTCACGCCGTCCAGAAACTCCATGGCAATGAACGCCTCGCCGTGTTGGTCGTCGATTTCGTAGATCGTGCAGATGTTGGGATGATTGAGAGCGGAAGCAGCTTTGGCTTCACGCTCAAAGCGGCTGAGTGCTTGCGGGTCTTTGGCTACGTCGTCGGGCAGAAACTTGAGAGCCACGAAGCGTTCGAGGCGAGTGTCCTCAGCCTTGAAGACGACGCCCATGCCGCCGCCGCCGAGCATTTCGACGATTCGGTAGTGAGAGATTGTCCGACCGATCATGAATAGCGCTGGAACTCAGGGTGCAATCTTAGGGTTGAGCAATCGCGAAGTCAATGACAGGGAAAGGGTTGGGTGATCCAAGAAAGTCAGTTCATGGAGGGGTTCTGAGCGCTTAACGCCTCGAAAATTGAGCGACTCTTAACGCCACGTCAATGGCACCGGACTGTAACCACCGAATTCTCTTTTCTGGGGTGGATTATTAGCGAGGCGGAGCAGGCTTCATCGCTCTTACCATAGATCGAAGAATTCTTTGCAGCACAACGGCTTCGTATGTCTCGGGCTGTGGGTTGTTGGCGAATGAGTGCCGGAGAACATGCCAGCGGTGTGTATCTAGTTTCTGGGCGAGTTGCCGACCGATGTGTGGTCCTTCATACGGTTGGCCTGGGCGTGTGATCTTGTATGGTTCCATGATGCCTTCTTCCTGAACTGGGCGGTGTTTCCTAGCGAATAGCCTGCGGTCTCACGGATGAGATTCCATTTAGCGAATGACCAACCTCAAAGCATCCGTGAAGCATCCGTGTCTTGACCGCCCCGATTCCATTCACAGTTACCTAATACTGAGTAGGCCGGGGGATCCCTGATAGCGGTTGGTAATCTCCTGTGCTACCCGCCGCAGCGTTTCGGTCCGTTCCGGTTCATCAAGCGATCCGAATACCTGATCCAACTATATGTCGCAGCATTGGGTGAGAATGGCACAGATCGCATGGGAATCCCCTGGCTGGAATTCTTTCAATCGAACTACCACCGGGATATGTTTCCGTCTGGCGAGATTTAAGAATTGGTACGCTAATGCCTTGAGTGCCGCTTTGCGATCACGGGCAAACCTTCCATAATTCGGTAAGGCAAAGTTTGCCGACGATTCGCCCGCCAGGAGCTTGCAACTCCACCCTCTTTGGCTTCGACACAACGCTGAAGCCCACATTTCTACGGCTCGCAACCCGTGCTGCCGATTCCAGTGAGGATGGGCAACGGCGCCTGTTTATTGGCGGCAAGAACTGCGTTGAAGGCGGCGAGACCCTGTTCGTTCAACTGCCGCCAGTTCGCGAAATCCTTGTCGAGGGCATCGCAACTTTGTTGCGCTGCTGACCGAACGGTGTCTGCCGGACGCATGTCGGCGCTCTCCACGCTGAAGATGAGCCGAGCCAGGTCG
The DNA here is from genome assembly GCA_049515395.1 of Candidatus Sulfotelmatobacter sp. GTDB lineage: Bacteria > Acidobacteriota > Terriglobia > Terriglobales > Acidobacteriaceae > Sulfotelmatobacter. The sequence continues at coordinate 6,569 of JBEKUD010000206.1, forward strand.
CGGTTCACGGGTCCAAATCCCGGAGCGCGCTTGGTCCCCTTGTCGATGGCATCGATCTTCTTTTCGAAGTCGGCCACCGCGTCCTTTGTCTCTTTGGTTGCCGACTTCTTCAAGGCGTCCGTCCGTTCGGTGAAAGCTTTACGCAAATCTGCGACCTGGTAAAAGGCATCTGAACTCGCCTTCATTCCCCGGCTGATTCGCTGCGCCAAATCGAGTTGGTCAGACAGGTCGGCGGGCGAGGCATGAACTCGTGGATCAAGTTCCACCGTCAGAGGCTGTCGCAAGCTCTGACCGCCAACCCGTAGTTCGATGGTGTACTTGCCGGGTAACACCAGAGGTCCGCGAGGTTGCAGGCGTGGAGTGAGGCCAGGTACGGCGTGATCGGCCAGTGTGTATTCGGTGTACTCCAGCAGTTTGCCGTAGTACCCGTACGGAAGCGAAAGCGGGGGCGGATACCGCAGATTCCACACAAAGCGATTGACGCCTGCAGCTTTGGACAAAGTGGCCTCTGGAGCAAACCAGTAGCTGGGAGCATTGGCCGGAAGATACGCGGCCGGCTTTGCCTCGCTGGAAAATCGCCCCACCTCGGCGCCCTTCGCGTCGTAGATCGTCAGCGTCATGTCGCCCGCCGGCGGCGTCTTCAGGTAGTAGTCGAGGATCGCTCCGTCGGGCGGGTTCTGGCCGGCCGGAGTTTCGATGGGATAGGGCGTGTCCTGATAGTTCTCCCACCGCACACGCATGGCAGGTGCAGGCACGAAGATGTGCGCCTCAGCGGCAGTGATTTGGGGATTGATTTCGCGCAAGGGAGCGATGTCGTCGAGAACCCAGAGGCTCCGCCCGAAGGTCGAAATTACCAAGTCGTTGTCATGCACCTGGAGATCGGTGATGGGTGTTGCGGGGAGATTCAAGGAAAATGGCTGCCAGTGGTCGCCGCGGTCCCATGAGATGTATATGCCAGTATCGGTACCGGCATAGAGCAGACCCTTGCGCTTGGGATCTTCGCGCACCACGCGAACCATCTCGTGTTCCGGAAGTCCGTTGACGATCTTCTGCCAGGTCTGGCCGTAGTCGTCGGTGCGAGCGACATAAGGAGGAGTGGACTGTCGCGCCGCGCCCACCGTCAGATAGTCGGTGGCCGGGTCGTGATGCGAGGCTTCGACGTACAGGATCTCGGTGGGCTCGCTCAGTCCGGGCGGAGAGACGCCTTGCCAGTGCTTTCCACCGTCGCGAGTAAGTTGAACGAGCCGGTTGTTCGTGCCAGCCCAAATTACG
>JBEKUD010000207.1:0-7809 GCA_049515395.1 Candidatus Sulfotelmatobacter sp.
TCGGGCTAGACCTATCGGATCTCTGGTCCTGGATTGTGGATTGACTGCGCGCAATATTGGTCCACCCGGCCAGGAGAACCACGGGCCACCGGAACCGCTCGGGACTTGGCAAGTTGCCGGTCGAGCCGGCAACTCAAATCAACGCCATCGAGCAACCTTGTCCACGAAATTATCGGTTTTCAGCCGAACAATTGGAGAATCGGGGTTTAGCAACAGCCTTTAGCTAGCTCCCATATATCGTTTCCTCCTGATTCCCGGCACCAAGCTTGCCGGCGTCCTTGCGAAAATCAAAGCTTTTTAGCAGGTTGATCGTTGCCCTGCATCTCAAAGAAGAAATCACAGGCCATCGCCTGGAAGTTGGCGACCAGTTTTCCGTGATCATGCCGGCGACTCGCGGCCGAGTCCGAAGCGAAGAGGGCTGCGAAAGCGGTAACGCGTTCCTCGCTTGCAGCGTGAAGACAGGAAGTAGGGGAACAGGAGCCAAGAACTGCTATCGGCGACTCCGATCAATGTTGGCCGCTAAAGCCAACAATCCAGGCTTCGGACAAAGCTCAGGCGAACATCGGCGCCACTGGCACCGTGCTGTGTTCCCGCCCGATGACGACTACGCCGGAATCGGTCACGTGCCATCCGCGCGCGCGGTCGGCATCGGGATCGTAGCCGACTAGGACGCCTTCCGGAATACGGACGTTCTTATCCAGAATGGCGCGGCGCACCTTGGCATGGCGCCCGATGTCGCAGTTGTCCATGATGACGCAGCCTTCTACCAACGCGCCGGTGTGGACGCGGACGCCGCGTCCGAGAACGGACTTGCGCACAACGCCACCAGAAAGAATGCATCCGCCAGAGACGATGCTGTCGAGCGCCTCGCCGCGGCGATCGGCCTCGTCGAACGCGAACTTGGCGGGCGGATCGGGATAGCTGGTACTGCGCACCGGCCACTGGCGATTGTAGAGGTTAAGCTCAGGCTTGATGTGATTCAAGTCCATGTTGGCTTCGTAGTAGGCGTCGATGGTGCCGACATCGCGCCAGTAGGGGATGGAGTCTTCGGGCTCGCCGGGGATGCGGTTGGTCCCGAAGTTGTAAGCATAGATGGGGGCGTTGCCGGCGAGCTTGGGCAGGATGTCCCCGCCGAAATCGTGATGACTGCGGAGATCTTTCGCGTCGGCCTTGAGCAGATTCAAAAGAGTACGCGTGGAGAAGATGTAGTTGCCCATAGAGGCGTAGACCCGGCTGGGGTCACCGGGCATGGCGGGTGCAGTCGGGCTCTTTTCGTGAAAGGCCAGGATGCGTCCATCCTCGTTTGCCTCGACGACTCCGAATTCGGCGGCGAACTCTCGAGGAAAGGGGTTGGCGGCGACTGTCACTTCCGCGCGCCTGGCCATGTGGAAATCGATCATGCTGGCGATGTTCATGCGGTAGATGTGGTCGCCGCCGAAGATGGCCACCACGTGCGGCTCGGACTGCTCAATAAGGTTAATGTTCTGAAAAATAGCGTCGGCGGTTCCCTGGTACCAGGATTCGTTTTCCGAACGCATCTGCGCCGGCACGTTGATGATGAAGTGGCTCTTCAACAGTCCACCGAACTGCCATCCTTCGCTCAGATGCTGGAGCAGCGACTGGCTGCGGAACTGGGTGAGCACGTAGATCGAGTTGATTCCGGAATTGATGAAATTGCTGAGGACGAAATCGATGATCCGGTATTTGCCTCCGAAGGGAACCGCGGGTTTGGCGCGTTCCCGCGTGAGGGGAAAGAGACGGGTTCCTTTGCCACCGGCGAGTACGATGCCCAAGACCCCACGGTGCAAGGTTCCTTGCACGGCGAAGGCGGATTCTCGTTTGGGGATCCTCGTAGGCAATCAGCACTCCCGAAACAGTTTTCCTGCACGATGTTATCAGAGGTCGCAGCGCGGTTCATAACTGTTGAGAACCATTTCACGCACTTATTGAGAATTCCTTGGCAGTAAATAGGTCCCCGCGATCTCCACAGCGCTGCTCCGACGGGGATCAGGAAGGTACCTTATTGAATGTCGCATAATACAGTGACAGATCGGTCAAAAAAACAGTCCCGCATGTTTGAGAAGGGAAAATGGAAGCTTGCCGGAATGACGCGCCCAATGCCCCGGTGCACGGCAGTCGCTGCTTCGCTCAGGTCTTCCCATCAACGGTTGGCTAACTCTTGGCCTTTGATGTTACCCCACAAGTTTTCTACCGGATTTAACTTCGGAGCATAGCCGGGCAGAGGGTCGACTGGATGCCCCCCAGCGAGAATTGCGTGATGGGGCCGGGGATCTGGATCGAGTCGGCCCTCGCGAGCGGGATGGTTAACAAGCAGGCTAGTAGACAGATGCACTTCATCGTCTATTCTCCTTACAAAGTTGCAATAGATACTTCTCCTTGACAATTTCTAGCAAAACCGCTGCTTCAGCGATGAACCAAACAAAGAACACAGACTTCTATTGCAGCTTTGCGTACTCCGCCTTGGCTTCCTTCAGGATGGGGATGTCGGGGTCGGCATCTTTCCAGAGCGTGAGGAATTCTTTGTAGGCGGCGAGCGCCCGGACGCGGGCGGCATCGGCATCGGCTCCCTGCGAACTTCTTGACTGCAAGGCATTGGCGCGTGCCACTCCCAGATGCGCCAACGCTCCCGTCCAGCAGTTCCAGACGATGCCGCTGTGGTCGAGAATCTTCTGAAACTCAGCGGCGGCGGCAGTGCCTTGTCCGGCAGCCAAGTACGCCTCTCCACGCACGTACACATGAGAGAGGCAGGATATATTGTTGCCGAACGGGACGGCGCCCAACTCAATGGGTGAAGCAGCTTGCAGGGCATTTAGGGCGGCAGCCGGATTCTCCCTGCCTAGCTCCAATTGTGCCTGAATGGCAGGCAGCCAAAGCGACTGCATCTGCGTGTCCAGCGGGTACCATTTCCCTAAGTCCTTCGCCAAGGACTCAGCCCGCACCGTATCGCCTGCGATGGCAAACGCAAGTGCGGCCTCACTCTGCGCCCCGGGACTCGTGGGAGCCAGCTTCAAAGCCTCTGTCGCTGTCTGACGGGCTTCCGCAGCATTGCCGTAAGCCGCTTGTTCCAGACCAGCACTCGCCTTCCATATTGCCCCGGTTTCCTTGCTGTCGGCCCGAATAGCAGACTCCACGGCCCGCTTGGTTAGTTCCCGCGCCTCGCCAAGATGACCGGCATACGCCTCAGTGTCAGACGCGAGCGTAAGTCCAAAGTTCTCGTACGCGGGCTTGCCCGCAAACCACTGTTGCTGCTCCGCCATCGCCGCGGAGTCCGCCCCGAGAAAGGCAAGAGCGTACAGAGTGTTGTGGAATGCGAAATCATCCAGCTTTCGCGCCTGCGAATCGTGGATGATCTGCCGCGTTTCGTCGAGCCGTTGCAAGGCCAGGGCGTAATTGGCGAGATTCTCGTATATATCGACATTATCAGGGGCAATGTGTGCGGCTTGCCTGGTGATCTCCACGGCCTTCTCGTACTGCCCCTGTGCGTAATACACGATGCCCAGATCGGCGTACGCTCTGGTCTCGTGGTAGTCCTCAATCTGCTCCTGATATGTCTGGGCGGCTTTATCCAGATCTCCGGTCACACTCGAATTGTAGTCGGCGGTGATCGCCAGCTTTTCCCGCTCGCTGGCACGCTCCCGCAACTGGAACGCTTTGGTGTAGTACTCGTTGGCCCGCCCTAGCTCACCGAGACTGTAGTAGTGGTCGCCCACCTCCCTGTAGCCCATGGCGAAACTCGGATCGAGTTCGATAGCGCGTTGATCGTAAGGCAGGGCGGCGGCGGCGCCCTTGTCTCGATAGGCCTTTCGGCCAAGGCTGTACGCTTTCAGAGCTTCGAGCGAAGACGTGGTGGCTTGTTCGAGCGGAACATCAAACTTCTGTACCGTAGCGAGAGATTCGCCCAGTTCGCCGCGCAACTTGGATGCCGCCTCGCCCAGTGCGTCCAGCACCTTCTCTTTGGACGTCGCCGTCGCCTGCTCCTCGGCCAGCATGTCTCCGTTCTGGCAATTCACCGCCTTCAACCCCAGCACATATTCGCTACCCAGACTGCCAATCGATCCCGCAAGGTAAGCCTTGCTTTCGGCCCGCAGGCAAAGCTCCCGCGCTACTTCGGGCGTGAGTTTCGTGCTGGCCGGACGGGTCATCTGTTGCAAAGTCTTGGCGACTTCGCTGTCGGGAAGCACATTCAGGAACGGCGACTGACGCAGGGAAACATTGAGCGCAGTCTTCAGAGTATCGTCGAATACCGCGTCGCCCGTGCTGTTGGAAAAATCCGCGAGAACAATGCTGTCCTTCTCGGTCAGGCGGTGCGTGGTCTGGCGGGATCGAAAGTAAAACCCTCCGGCGATTGCGGCAGCGACAAGTATGGCGACGGCGGAAACCAGAACCTTCCAGAGTTTCCTGCCACCCACAGAAGCCCCCGTCACTTTCACCACGCTCGATGACGGAGATGGAGCAGGCGCAGAGGAGGAGCCGTATGCTGGCGACGGCCGTTGGGCTGCAACCTGAGCGCCGCTTTCCCGCGCGACCGCCACCGTCCCTGAACCCGCAGCTATGGCTCGCCCCGTCTCTGTATCCCGCTTCAGCCGTTGCAACTCGGAACGTATGTCGGCTGCGCTCTGGTAGCGCAGATTGCGATCTTTCTCCAGCGCCCGATTGATGATGTCTTCCAACTTGGGCGGCACGTCGTGATTCAGTCGCACCACGGCCACCGGGGCACGGTTCAGGATGGCCTCGCAAATGACTCCCGAACTTTCTCCATGAAACGGCAAATCACCTGTCGCCATTTCGTACAGCACGGCCCCAAACGAGAACAGGTCGCTCCGCGCATCCAGTTCTTTCGCCCGCACTTGCTCCGGCGACATATATGCCACAGTCCCCAGCATTGTGCCCGGACTCGTCAGGTGCTCCGCGTCCGCCGAAGCCGTCCGCGTGTTAAGAGACGCAATGTTGCTCAAAGAACTGGCTGCAAGACTGACTTTCGCCAATCCAAAATCCAGAACCTTGGCGTGTCCGCGCTTGGTCACAAAGATGTTGGCAGGCTTGATGTCCCGATGGACGATACCTTCTGCGTGGGCGGCGTCGATCGCGTCCGCGATCTCGATAGCCAGCGACAGAATCAACTCGGTTTCCATGGGACGCCCGCCGATTCGGTGCTTCAGCGTCAGCCCGTCCAGAAACTCCATGGCGATGAACGCTTCGCCATGTTGGTCGTCAATTTCGTAGATGGTGCAGATGTTCGGATGGTTCAGTGCAGAGGCAGCCTTGGCTTCGCGCTGAAAGCGGCTGAGTGCTTGCGGGTCTTTGGCTACCTCGTCGGGCAGGAACTTGAGTGCAACAAAGCGACTGAGTTTGACATCCTCGGCCTTGTAGACGACACCCATGCCACCGCCGCCCAGCTTTTCGACGATACGGTAGTGCGAAATTGTCTCGCCGATCATTGGGCTGAAATCTTAGGACCAGAGGTAGGGCGAGTCAATGAAACTCGGGGGGTTGGGTCCGTCTGATGCTGATCTCTACACCCTGATTGGTTCTTCGAAATCAAGTGGGATGGCTTCAGATCCCTCGTTCGGGTCGAGCAACAAAGGTGCAAGCTGATCTCTCGCAATGGCAACGAGTTCAAGTCGTTCCCGGCATTGAACGCAGCCATAACCGCAGAACTCAAGGGACAGTCTGCCGTGCTGGGCGGGGAGATCGTCTGCCTGGATGATGACGGCAGGACGCAGTTCCGCGAACTGCTATTCCATCGTGGTGAGCCGCGTTTCATCGCCTTCGATTTGCTCTGGTGCGAGGGCGAGGATCTGCGCTACTTGCCACTGTGTGATTCTGGAGCATCACGCAAGCTGGCTGAAAGTTCGCAACCAGCGCTATTCGCGGTGGATCGGACGGGAAGAACTATTTGAGCGCGAGCGCGGCGGTTAACTCAATGGTCCCAGCGGCGCTTCATTTCGGTTGTTCTTGATTTTTTGCGCCCAGGGGACCGGAATTTCACAGACGCTCAAACAGCCTAGGGAGGGCCGTTCTTAATCCTTTACTATTTTTCTCCACATTCACGAGCGACACATTCCTGACGCCCCGCTCGACGCCGCTGTCGTACGTCCGATGGAGCCCGCACCGCTCCGCTGCCTCTTCCTGATTAATCTTCTGATCCTCGCGTATGCGGCGGATGGCGCGGCCAAATCGGATGCGGATATCGAGCGGCATCACCAGCCATCTTGCGAGTGTGCAGCCGATGCGTACACAGCCGATGAATCACAATGTTGACTCTTCCCTTCCGCCCGTTTGAATATGAAGTCCACCGGAATTTGCAGAGCGGCAGCCCCGTCCGAACTCCTGGCTCAAAGAGAATTGCTATGGGACTCTTCTCCGCGCTTTTCTTCAGCGTGTTGGCCCTGACCGCCGATGCGCAACAGGGTTCACCCGATCAGGCTGAGATCGCGGTGATGCGCACTGATCGTCTTGTAGTAACCGCCGGTGATAGCACGCACCTGAACTGCTCCTTCATCGGATCGGGTGATGCGGCGCAGATGAACTGTGAATCTCACACTTCGGGGAGTGGGGAGACGCTGGTCTATCACGCCGCGTTAGTCGTCGGCTCGGATAAGGTTGGCTACGTTGTCTCTTGCGGCGGACCTGTGGTTGTCGAAGGGCCGGGGGACAACAGCAAGCGCGACAAGTTGCGCGCCATCATCTCTCGGTCGAGTGGTGGCGGCACTCCCGCGATTGACAAGGATCTGGAGCAGCATCACCAGCAGCGAGTAGCAGAGGCCGAGAGAGTTGCCTGCCACCCACTCTCAGCAGGCCAAGTGGTCAAGGGGGCTGTCGAAGGCGGCAAACTGGATATCTCCGTGGGAAGCGAGACCAAGGCCTTTCGCATCTGAAACGTCGGCCTACATCGGGCCGATCGGGAAGGGATCTCCAGACCAACCGCTGCCGTGCCTCCTCCAAGCGCCACATCGACCGCTCCGGAACCCAGCGTCAAGCTCACGGTATACACGGAGAAGTCGGATGGTTCAGGCCCCCTCGCTGGTCAACCCGGTCCGGCGAACTCCACTGCCAGCACTGCCAAGGTGATGATCTCCTCAGAGCCCTCTGGCGGCGACATCTACGTTGACGGGAATTTCATGGGGAACACTCCATCACTGGTTGAGCTTTCGGCGGGCTCCCACACCGTTCGAGTCCAAGCAAAGGGACAAAAGCCGTGGAATCGCACAGTGAACCTGACCGCAGGCAGCAAGGTCACTTTACAGGCAGCGCTCGATGCGGAGGAGTGATTCCGGTTTCAGAGGAAATCAGTAATCCTGGCGTCCTCTTCCATGGCTTCGGGACTTTGGCCGTCGTGTTTCCAGAGAGGGAGAAAAGCTTGAATTGCCGATTCGAGCGTGGTTACTGCGGCAGACCCACTTTGCGCACCAACTCCGCAAACCGCGGATCAGAACGCAGAGGGTCGAATTGGAAGTAAGTGTTGAGACCGATTAGCAGCCAATCGTGTTCCTGATAAGCCGTGTTGAGCCAATGGAAAGCCTGAGCTTTGTCTTCTAGGTCGGCGTAGAAGCGGGCAATAATCAACGCTGAGTAGTAGCCCGTCTTACGTTGCGTTCGTCGGATTTCAATGGCTTGGGTGAGAGCGCCTTTCCAGCCTGCGGAACGATACCCTTGTTCCATGGCGGCAGCGAATTCAGATTCGCCCCGGTTGCCGGTGAGCTGGCCATAAATTTTCCATTCCTCAATGACTTGCGGGTACATGCGTTTTCCCCAATAGGCGTAAGCCTGGCAATCGTGCGCGATGGC
>JBEKUD010000208.1:0-7801 GCA_049515395.1 Candidatus Sulfotelmatobacter sp.
CAACCATCCATTTGAGGTCTTGGCAACCCCATCACTTTCATTGACTTGTCCGTTTCGCCCACGTAAGATTTGCCCCTGATGATCGGCCAGACCATCTCGCACTATCTCATCGTCGACAAACTTGGAGGCGGCGGGATGGGTGTCGTCTACAAGGCTGAGGACATAAACCTCCATCGATTCGTCGCGCTGAAGTTTCTGCCCGATGAAGTAGTCAAAGACCCCCAAACATTGGCTCGTTTTCAGCGGGAAGCTCAGGCTGCTTCTGCACTGAACCATCCCAATATTTGTACTATCCACGAGATCGGGCTGCAGGAGGGGCAGCCGTTCATCGTCATGGAGTTTTTGGACGGTATGACCCTGAAGCATCGCATCGGCGGGCGACCGATGGAAACCGAGTTGATTCTGTCGCTCGCCATCGAGATTGCCGACGCGCTCGATGCCGCTCACGCCAAAGGCATTGTGCACCGCGACATCAAGCCTGCGAACATCTTCGTAACCGAGCGCGGCCACGCCAAAGTGCTCGATTTCGGCCTGGCTAAGGTGATGACTTCGGGCGCCAGTGGGCAGAGTGAGGCGACGCGAACCGAAGCGGTGGAAGCGCACCTGACCAGCCCGGGTTCAACGATCGGCACGGTTGCGTATATGTCGCCAGAGCAGGCGCGAGCCAAGGAACTGGACGCGCGGAGCGATCTGTTCTCCTTTGGCACGGTTCTCTACGAGATGGCTACCGGGCAGTTGCCCTTCCGTGGCGAAAGCTCTGCGGTCATTTTCAATGAGATCCTGGAACGCGACCCAGTTCCGGCCGTTCGCCTAAACCCTGATCTTCCGCCCAAGCTCGAAGATGTCATCAACAAGGCTCTAGAGAAAGACCGCGACTTGCGCTACCAACACGCAGCGGACATGCGGTCCGATTTGAAGCGGCTGAAACGGGAAATGGACTCGCGGCACGGTGCGGCAAGTTCCGGGGCAATGGCGACAGCCCAGGAAAGCGGCTCTCCAACAGCCCGAACGCCGTCGCCAGCATCCGGTTTCTCGCCTGCGCTTGCTCCATCTCAGTCATCGGGCGCAGTGAAGGTCGCGGAAGTTCCCGTCGCGGGCAGGAGGCTCTGGAAGATTTTGATTCCGGCTGCAGCGATCGTCGTCGCCGCCCTGATCGCCGGTGGCTTTTACTGGCGTTCGCGTTCGGCGGCTCCAGCAGCCAACGCCACGCCTCTCTCGGAGAAGGACACCGTCGTCCTGGCCGACTTTGACAACGCTACTGGGGATGCAGTCTTTGACGGCGCACTGAAGCAGGCCCTGGCGGTTCAACTCGGACAGTCCCCGTTCATTAATATTCTTTCTGATCGCAAGGTGGGGGAAACCCTGCGCCTAATGGGCCGGCAACCCGGCGACCACATCACCCAGGACTTAGCCAGAGAACTCTGTGTGCGGACGGGCAGCAAGGGGATCGTTTTGGGTTCCATTTCGAAACTGGGCGATCAGTACGTGGTGGGCGTGGACGCTGTCGGTTGCAGCAACGGGGATACGCTGGCCAAGGAACAGGAACAGGCGGCAGGCAAGCAAGACGTGCTGAACGCGCTGGGTAAGGCAGTGGCCAGCCTGCGCGCCAAACTGGGCGAATCGCTTGCCTCGATTCAGAAGTTCGATGTCCCGGTTGAAGCGACGACGGGCTCGCTGGAAGCCCTGAAAGCCTTCAGCATGGGAGTCAGCACTTTTCGAACCAAGGGGAATGCTGAGTCAATTCCTTTTTATAGGCGCGCGCTCGAACTTGACCCTAATTTCGCGGTAGCCTACGCCAGCCTCGGAGTCGCATACGGCAATCTTGGACAGGCCAGTCTGGCAGCAGAAAATATCAAGAAAGCTTATGACCTCCGCGACCGGGTCAGCGAGCGGGAAAAATATCGTATCTCTTCCATGTACTACCAGACCGTCACCGGGGAGTTAGAACAGGCCACCCAGGTCTACGAACTGTGGGCCAAGAGCTATCCGCAGGATTCGGTGCCTCCCGGCAACTTGGGAGTAATTCATCTCATTCTGGGGCAATATGACAAGGCCACGGCTGAGATAGAGGAGGCCCAGCGTTTGGAACGTACTGCAGTCGGTTATCTCAATCTTGCGCAGAATTACCTCTACTTGAACCGCGTGGATGACGCCAGGAAGACGATAGAAGAGGCCCAGGAGAAGAAGTTCGATGCTGATTTTATGCATTTGGTGATTTACCAAGTAGCTTTTGTCAAAGGCGATCGAGCGGAGATGGAGCGCCAAGTCGCTTGGGCCGCGGGCAAGCCCGGAACGGAAGACCTCATGCTCTCGTTCCAGTCCGACACCGAGGCATATTATGGCCGGCTCGCGAAGGCGCGGGAGTTCTCCCGGCGTGCGGTGGACGCGGCAGTCCGCAACAACTCGAAGGAAACGGCGGCCATCTGGCAGGTGAATGCTGCTCTGCGGGAGGCAGAGTTCGGCAACGCCGCAGCCGGGAAGCAGGATGTAGCGGCGGCATTGGCGCTGGCTCCGGGCCGGGATGTGAAAATGCTTTCTGCATTGGCGTTGGCACGAACCGGTGAAACCACTCGTGCCAGAGCGATAGTTGAAGAATTGGAGAAGAGTTACCCATCGCAAACAGTGCTGAAGGTCTACTGGCTGCCGACCATTAAGGCGGCGATCGAACTGAACACGAACAATTCCACCCAGAGTTTGGTGTTTCTTGAAGCCCCCGCTCCTTATGAACTGGGCGAACCGCCACAATTCCAGCCTGGGACTCTGTATCCCGCCTACGTCCGAGGCCAAGCCTATTTAGCCGCCCACAACGGCACCGCCGCCGCCGCCGAATTCCAAAAGTTGGTGGACCATCGCAACATTGTTGTGAACTTCCCGTTAGGTGCGCTTGCGCATCTCGGATTAGCCCGTGCCTACGCCCTCTCCGGCGACACTACCAAGGCCACGGCGGCCTACAAAGATTTCCTCGCCCTCTGGAAAGACGCCGACCCCGACATTCCCATTCTGAAGGAAGCCAAGGCGGAGTACGCGAAGCTGCAATAACAGGGGAAAGTCCTGCTCGTCGCTTGCTGTTTGCCGATGGTTTACGTAACCGATGGTTTACGTAACAGGCGTTTACACGTTTTGACCGCTGGCCAATGAGTGCAATCGCGATTTTGCAACAATTACCAACGCCGCCATACTACTCAGAGGGGTCTTGTGTAAGAGGCTGGTCGATGGTTCTGGTGACTTGGCGCACTGACGATATTCGTCGAGGGACTATCCTTAGCTGTCTTGAACAGGCGGTTCCTTATGAAGGCGATCGTTTATCACCACTACGGTTCCCCCGACGTTCTCAAATGTGAAGAGATTGAGAAGCCTACCGCTCGGGATAATGAAGTTTTGATAAGAGTTCGCGCGTCCTCCGTCAATCCACTTGACTGCGGCATACCGACAGGCGGTGCTCGCATAGTGACTGGGCTTCTCAAACCAAAGGTCACACGACTCGGCGTCGACGTGGCCGGCCAGGTTGAAGCGGTTGGCAGGAGTGTGACCCAGTTCAAACCTGGTGACGAGGTGTTCGGCGCGTGTATCCGTGATCCGCAAGCTTCGAGTGTCGGAGTCTGGGTCTGCCAGGGAGCCTTTGCCGAGTATGCGTGTGCTTCCGAGTCAACGTTGGCGTTAAAGCCGCCTAACGTGACGTTTGAGCAAGCGGCCTCTGCCCCCGTGGCCGCATTCACAGCGTTGCAGGGGCTTCGCGACAAAGGGCACATCCAGCCGGGACAGAAAGTCTTGATCAACGGTGCTGCGGGAGGCGTGGGTACGTTCGCTGTGCAGATCGCCAAGTCATTCGGCGCAGAGGTTACCGGCGTATGTAGTACGAGGAATGTGGAAATGGTCCGATCTATAGGCGCAGATGACGTGATTGATTACATGCAGGACGACTTCACCAAAAGTGGGCGGCATTATGATGTGATTTTCGACTGCATTTCGAACTATTCGTTGTCAGCCTGCAAGCGCATCTTAACTCCGAAAGGGATATTGATCATGGTGGGAGACCAAAGTGGTCGGGCGATGATCGGTATTTTGGCTCGTTTGATCACCGCGGTTATCTCGTCATGTTTCGTGAGTCAGAAGCTGATAACGTTTTTGGCGAGACCGAATAGAGAGGACCTCGCCATCATGCGCGATCTCATGCAGGCAGAAAGGGTGAACCCGGTCATTGACAGACGTTACACCTTGAGCGAGGTGCCTGAAGCAATTCGATATCTGGGGAAAAAACACGCACGAGGAAAAGTAATAATCACCTTGGATTGAACAAGAAAATCGCGCACCGCCTGCGCGGGGCGTGCAAGAAGGTACTCAAGGGATCTGGGATAACTCTCGTAAACAGGCTGCGTTACACATTGAGAATTTCCCGCTCCCCGTCCGGGTCCAATGAGCATTATCGTGGTTTACGCCAACAATCCTTTAGCGATAGGGCCAACTCCACGGCTTTCATTGACTTGCCTGTTTCATAGACGTAAGATTTTTCGCGAGTGATCGGTAAAAACATCTCGCACTACCGCATCCTCCACAAGCTGGGCGGAGGCGGCATGGGCGTGGTCTATGAGGCAGAAGATACGCGCCTGGGCCGGCGCGTTGCCTTGAAATTCCTGCCGGATGACCTGGCGCAAGATCCGCAAGCGCGCGACCGCTTTCAGCGCGAAGCTCGCGCCGCCTCGGCCCTGAATCATCCCAATATCTGCACCATCTACGACATCGGCGAAGACGATGGATGCCATTACATCGTCATGGAGTACCTCGAGGGCACCACGCTCAAATACCGCATCGGGGGCAAACCGATTTCTGTAGACCAGTTGCTGGATTTCGGGGCGCAGGTGGCGGACGCGCTGGATGTGGCGCACTCCGCTGGCATCATTCATCGCGATCTGAAGCCGGCGAATCTTTTTCTCACCAAGCGCGGACAAGCCAAGATCCTCGATTTTGGACTGGCGAAAGTAGTGAGCCGCTCCCTGCCGCAACTGGATCCCGTCAATGCTTCCATGGCCACGGCAGCGGTGAACGACGCCGCGCACCTCACCAGCCCGGGCAGCACGGTAGGAACGGTGGCTTACATGTCACCAGAGCAGGCGCGGGGCGAAGGACTGGACGTGCGCACCGACCTGTTTTCGTTCGGCGCAGTGCTCTACGAAATGGCTACCGGAAGGCAGCCGTTCATGGGCAATACCTCTGCTGTGATCTTTGACGCGATTCTGAACCGCGCTCCCACGGCTCCCGTGCGGCTCAACCCGAATCTTCCCGCAGAGCTGGAGCGGATCATCAACAAAGCCCTGGAGAAAGACCGCGATCTGCGCTATCAGGTCGCCTCGGAAATGCGCGCCGACCTCAAGCGGCTGAAAAGGGAAGTTGATTCAAGCAAGAGCTCAGCCGTCAGCGTAGCCACGCCGGTTGAGGTCGCGCCCCCGGGGCAGGCGCCGATTCCGGCGTCGGCAGCTGTGTCGCAGGCGGCTCCCGTGACGGCGAGTTCGGGTTCAGCTACAGCGGCGGCGATTGTGGCATCCTCAGGCCGGAAGCGCTGGTACATCGCGGCCGTCGCGCTCGTGATTGCGGCCGCGGTTGCCGGCGGCATCTTCTATTCGCGCCGGGCCAGCGCGCTGACGGAGAAAGATTCCATTCTGCTTTCCGATTTCGTGAACACCACCGGCGATCCTGTATTCGACGACACGCTCAAGCAGGCGCTCGCAGTGCAACTTGAGCAATCGCCGTTTCTGAACATCTTTCCGCAAGAGCGGGTGCGTGACACGCTACGCTACATGGGCCGCTCGTCCGATAAACGCCTTACCCCCGATCTTGCCCGCCAGGTCTGCCAGCGGGAGGGCATCAAAGCGGTTCTGGATGGCTCCATCAGTAGCATTGGAAGCCAGTATGTCGTGGGCGTCGATGCCGTGAATTGCCAGAACGGCGACACTCTGGCTCGCGAACAGGTTGAAGTCGACAAGAAAGAGCAAGTGCTGGGAGCGGTGGGGAAAGCAGCTTCAAACCTGCGCGGCAAGCTGGGTGAATCGCTCGCCTCGGTCAAACGGTTCGATGCACCGATTGAAGAAGCCACAACTTCCTCACTTGAAGCGCTCAAGGCGTTCAGTCTCGGGGAAGCGGAGCGGGCAAAAGGGTCGGAAGTTGAGGCAGTTCCGTTTTACAAGCACGCCGTCGAATTGGATCCCAACTTCGCGGTGGCCTACGCGCGCCTGGGACAGTCTTACGTTAACTCTGGCCGGAACGACTTAGGCGTCGAAAGCATGAAGAAAGCGTTCGAGTTAAAGGATCGGGCCAGCGAACTGGAGAAGCTCTACATCACCACCCATTACTATGACATAGTAACCGGAGACTCGGACAAATCGACTGAGGCTTACAAACTCTGGAACCGGACGTATCCCCGGGACTCGATCCCAACCAATAATCTAGCGGTCTTTTGTGCCGTATCGGGCAGGTTCGACGAGGCCTTGCCGTGGGCGCAGGAAACCATGCGTCTCGATCCCAACCATGAGCTCAGCTATTCGGTTCTCGGCGGAGCCTATCTTGGACTTGGCCGCCTGGCCGAGGCTAAATCGGTGCGCCAGAAACAGGTCGAACTCAAGATGGACGCGATGTTTGATCACGTGGACCTGTACACACTGGACTTCCTGGAGGGCGATAGCGCGGGCATGCAGCGCGAAGTGGAATGGGCGAAGGGCCAGCCCGAAGAGTTCAGCATGTTGGAGAGTGTCGCGCAGGTTGCTGCTGCCTCTGGCCAGGTGCAGAAGGCGCGGGACACCTATCGCCACGCCATTGACACCGCGCAGCGGGGAAAGTTCGACGAGGACGCCGCCGCGATGACGGCGCAGCTTGCTGGGATCGAAGCCAGCTTCGGGAATGCAAAGCAAGCCCGGGAAGGCGCGCAGCAGGCTCTCGCCATGAACCGCAGCCGGTTCCCCATCCTGTTCGCCGGTGATGCCTTGGCCGTGGCTGGCGATTACAACGCGGCCCAGCAGGTTGCGGACGAGATTACGAAACGCTTTCCGACCGACACGTGGCTCAACAATATCAGGCTGCCCTCGATGCGGGCCGCGGCCGAGGTTCAACGAGGTAATTCCACCAAAGCAATCGAGTTTCTGCGTGTGACTCCACCCTTCGAGTTTGGATGGGCTGCCAACGTCTTCCCGAATTACATTCGCGGTGAGGCGTATCTGCGGGAGAAGCAAGGGAAAGAAGCGGAAGCTGAATTTCAGAAGATCCTGCAGCATCGCTGGCTTTGCGCAACCTCGGCGTATTGCTCTCTGGCGCATTTGCAACTGGCGCGCGCCTATGCCCTCGAGGGCGATGCGGCAAAAAGCCGCACAGCCTATCAGGATTTCTTTGCCCTCTGGAAAGATGCCGATCCCGACATTCCCATCCTGAAAGAAGCCAAAGCGGAATACGACAAGCTGCATTAGCAGGAGAGAGGCCTGCCGGCGTCGCTTGCTGTTTAGCGATAACTGTTGATCAGGCTTTATCACAACTTTGCGCCTTTTGTTCGCCAGAAAGGCGAAAGGAAAGCGCAAACTTGTGCTATGGCGATACTTCAACAGTTACAGGCTGGCCAGGGCATGAGCAAAAACCGCGCGACAACTGGCAGGAACCCGTGAGTATTACTTGGGCGCTCGGGCCATGTCTCGGATCTGGTTCAAATATCCAACATAGACCGGAATCGGGATGTCGGGAGAGTCGCCGTCATTCAGGAAGTGCTCCAATCGGACCTCCATCGGAATCGACGAGATCACCTCGCGAAAACGCGCCATCTGCAGAT
>JBEKUD010000209.1:0-7756 GCA_049515395.1 Candidatus Sulfotelmatobacter sp.
GCTATGCATAAAATTCTATGCACACGTAGGCCCGTGTTTTCAATGAGTTGCAGACACCCTTCGATAGAGCGGTGAACGGAATACAGAGAATTGTTGGCGCGAGATCTTGCATAACTCAGGTGATAGTAAATTAACGACAAATGTAAAGTTGGTCGCGAGCATCGACTCGCTCCTTGTCAAGCCCAGCGAACCATAACGAACAGTACGACACCAACCAATAGGACGAACTTCACCAGTGACCGCCACTTCTCCACGAATACGTTTCGCATTGTTTCGCATGTAAGGTGTCCGGAGAAATGGCCCAAAGGCAGGTTTGCCTCTGGGCCGTTCTTCTTCCCCTGCTAACAGCGGGAGGCATGTTGAGGCGCGTTCTGCCGTTCCATTACCATCGCCATTGCACGCACGTGAGTTTCACGGCTGTGCTCGGCGTGGACGTGCTTCAACATTGCGTGAGCAGCAAGCGTTCGTCGGTTTCCAATGTTTCCGTCGAAGTCTTGGACACGCACCGTGTAAAAGCAAGCAACACAGACGAGGGTCAGACCGTTCTTCTGTCTAACGATGCGGTACATATAATAAAGAGTACAGAATGTTTTCCGGTGTCCATGTGATCAGCATCACCTTTGGCCTCTCTTTAGGGTGCTGTACCGATGCCTTCAGCACCGTCCTTCAAGATGTGCGAGAAGCCGCTTCGATCGGCGACGGGCATTCTTGTCCAGATACGCCGAATTGCCTGCAACCTCCGAAGGGAACGGGTAGCGACGTGACATAGGTTGGAACTGTTGCTTGCATACTTGTCCCGCAACCATCGGATTCTATTTCCAGTGTGCCGTTCAGTTGTTCAGTTCGTAGCAATCGCTCGCGCATTCGCGCCAGACCGACGCCCGTTTCCTACATCCAGGCCGATGAAACCCGGTAGACGTGCAAATGCATGAGGGCCGCGGGAAGAATCATCAAGCCTATCTGTGGCAGTACAGTCGACCAAAAGGAACGGTGGTGTTTAACTTCCGTCTGGGCCGAGGGCGGGATGGACCGAAACAGTTTCTGGGAAAGTTCGAAGGTCTTCCGCAGCCGGACGGTTATGCGGCCTACGATCAGATCGGAGGACCGAAGATCGTTCACGCGTGCTGCTGGTCGCATGCGGAACGATACTTTTCTGAGGCAGTACAGTTAAATCCCCAAGATCCGGTGGCGACCGCGATCGTAGCGCGGATCGATGAACTGTCTGCCATCGACGCCGAGGCACGCTGCCAAGCACTGAGCCTGGAGGCACGCCATACTCTGCGTCAGGAACAAACGCGACCGCTGCTGGATGGGATCCGGAAGCAGATCGAAGCCGCACGCTCCATGGCACTGACTGGGGGCGCGCTGGCCAAGGCCTGCAACTACACGCTCGCCCTGTGGGACAAGTTCACGCGTTTCCTGGAATATCCCGAACTGGAGTTGAGCAATAACTTGACGGAGAACTCAATGCGCCCCGTAGCTCTTGGTAGAAAGAATTGGGTGGACATCGGAAGCGCGCAGGCGGGACCGAAGATCGCAGCGATTCTTTCGGTGGTGGAAAGCTGCCGTAGGTTAAAACTCCCGGTGCGTGACTATCTGGCCGCAGTTCTTCCCGGACTCGCTGATCTCGCGATCCAGCGCTTACCAGAACTTACTCCCACTGCCTGGGTCGCCAAGCATTCGCAGACTCAAACGACCGCGTTGTTGGCATGAACGCGATGTTTCGCGTGTATCCTTACTTCCGCTATGGACGAATCAGCCGCCCCACCCAGCGATTGCCCCGGTTCGCCGTCGATCTCGAATCCGAATTGCAGAACAGAGCTGATAATCTCGAAGCCCGTGAACATCTAATTCACTACTACTACGAGCATCATAAGGTCGGATGCCCCGTGGGGCGGCCCTTTCCATGATGCTTGGGTGCGGCACGTTTACTGGATTATCCAACACAGCCCTGAGTCCCAGCTTGCTGGTACTCCCCGAGTGCTGGTGCAGCCTCCGTGTGGCACGGAGGAAGATTATGAGAGAGGCAAGCAATTGTGGCTCAGCCAGACGGACCTCCACAGCGATGACCCTGCAGTGCTTCGGAATGCGGCGTACTACATGCAACGCCACGACGGTCCGACAGCGCAATCTCTGCTGCACGTCGCTTATAGTCTCAGGCCTGGAGACCCAGACATCGCGAAGATTCTTTCCGGCGTGTACAGACGAATTCGCGCCTGCGGCGACCACCCTGAACCAATAAAGCGTGAACTGGCGCGAAAAGCCTTGGCCATGGGCGAACAATCTCTGAACACATCTCCCATTGACCGATTCTACCGGTTAGATGATGTTGCCGAAGTGGCACTAGAGGCGGCCGAGTTCGATAAAGCTGGTGCATACTCACAAGAACTATTGGATACTGCTCCCAATTACGAATCTAACTGGAACTACGGGAACGCGATTCACAACGGGAATCTCATCCTTGGTCGCATAGCGCTTCAATCGCCGGATCTGCAAAGAGCCGGGGAGTACCTACTCAAAGCTGGTGAAACACCTGGTTCGCCACAACTCGATTCTTTCGGTCCCGATATGAGTCTTGCTAAGGAATTGCTGGAAACCGGCCAACGCTCCGTCGTCATCAAGTACTTCGATTTATGTGCCAGGTTCTGGGAGAGCGGACAAGACCGATTGAGAAGGTGGAGGGTCGACGTGGAGCAAGGTCGTGTCCCCGACTTTGAAAACTAGTCGATATCGGTTCTAACAACTAGGCATTTTCCCAGCGACAATTGCTGGTGAAGTGGTGAAGTCGCAATGTCTCAACATCGACCGGGGGCGTGCGTCCCCTTAGGCCGCCACGTCGTGTTGATCCTGCTTCGCCTCGGACCTCAACCCGTCAACCCTGTGCTTCCTCTGACGTTTACGCTCCACCGTGACTGCCGGCGGCAGGTCAACGGTTTTGATCCGGTCACTTTCCAGGAAACCTGCGCGGCGGTTCACCTTGCGCGGTGGGGCGTCAGTAATCATTATCCGGCTCTAGTTCCGTCCGGCACTCGGGATTCCGGCACCGCCAGCGCCGGATTGATCCCGTCCAAATAGCCGATGTCGAACAGCATCCCTTCCGAAACCATCCCTGCCATCTTGCGGGGTGGCAGGTTTACGACGAATAGCGCTTGTTTGCCTTCGATTTCTCTTGGATTTGCACGCTCGCGCTTCATCCCAGCCAAAACCGTGCGCACATGATCGCCGAAGTTCACCCGGAGTGCGACCAGCTTTTCCGAGTTGGCAACACCGCTCACGGATTCGATGGTGCCGACTCTTATGTCGATTTTGTTCAGTTGTTCAAGCGAGATCGGGGGCTTGATTTCCGCAGGCGTCATCTTACAATCTTACCTGTTGCGATTGGTCGTCGCCAGAAGTGCGAGTCGGCGGATGGAACCCCGATGACCACTTGGAAACTCTTGCGCTCGATGGTAGAGCACGAAGTTCACCATCGCGGCGACCACTTGCTTCTCGGCGTCCTCGGTGTAAGTGTGCCGCCGCTTTTCGGCCTTACCTCAGAACCATTGCGGGAGATCGCGGGGCGCGCAAATTCGCTTTCATAAATCATCTCCGATCTTAGTACACGAAAGGTGCGCAATTCGCTACTCCGATACGATGAAGTTGGAGAATCATATGACGATCATCGCTCCATCTGATCTCTTAGCAAGACCACTTCACCTGACAGTGGTGCGCAGGATGAGCGCACCGCCCGACGTGCTGTTCCGAGCATGGACGGAGCAATTTGATCACTGGTTTGCCGCACCCGGCTCAGTGTTGATGAAAGCTGAAATCAATTCAGCCTTCTACTTCGATTCTCATTTCCAAGGAATACAACACCCGCACTATGGTAGGTTCCTTAGTTAGGCTCGAATGCAGCAGGCTCGAATTGACAGGGCTGACTGCTGCAACAAAAAGGGGCTGAGACCGTGGTGACAGTCGAATTTACGGCTCAAGAAAACGGGACGCAACTCGGACTAACAGACGCAACACACGCGGGCTTTCCGGATGAGGACTCGAGGGGACGGCACGAAGAAGCGTGGCCGAACGTACTTGCGCAACTCGATCAGCGGCTAATGGAATAGTGCTCCTCATCGAGGTCCTAGTCCGGAAGCGGTTCCTATGCAGTATGGGATCAAGCGATGCCCTGAAACCAAAGCGTCACGCCCTGCCGAGGGCATCGGCTGTTGTGCACAGTGTGGCACAATCTTTGTGCCCGCTTAGCCAAACAACAAAGGGGCTCATTCGATGTGCGGACGCTGCCGACTTTCGAAGGAAAAACAGCTGGCGAGACAAGTTCCGACAATGAAGCAGTGATAAAAGGGGTAGCAGGCATTTTGTACGACCGGATTTTGTTATGCCAGTCGCTGCAGTCTTCGATATCCGTGCCAACCTCCCCGCGCTTGAGGCTGTACTACAAGATCTTCGTCAAGAAGAAGTAGATCAGCCAGTGGTCGGCGGCGATGTGCTTCCCGGTCCGATGCCACTTGAAACAATCGAGTGTTTGCTGCGCCTCGATACTTCAGTCCATTTTGTCCAAGGCAACAGCGACCGCGAGGTGCTTTCGCAGATGGAAGGCAGGGAGACGGATGGGTACCGCATCTCCCCAGAACAGTGGCGAGAGCCGTGCGCTCGACAGCGCAGCAGTTATATCCTGAGCACCAGCGTGACCGTCGCTTACTCACCATTGCACGATCCATCGAAACGGAGATAAAGGGTGGAACCATCGTGAATGTCCGGCGCGCCTGCGCTGAGTTTCTAGACGCCGCGTCGGCGTTGTATCGGGTCCCCCGTTGCAGCGTCCGCGTGCTTGCGGCCCGACCGTTGCGAGTCCGGGAAAACTGGTCAACGGAGCTTTTTGGAGACTACACACCCGAAACCATGCTGGTCCGGGTGTAGATGAAGACGGCCGTGCGCAAAGAGATCACCGCCTTTGGGACATTCCTGAAGCGCCCTCTGCCACAAATTCTGCCACCATCTGGAGTTTCAGAGGTTCGGATTTGCCGACTCGTGGCATGCACATGGGTTTTACGAGCGAGCCGCAGCGCTTTACCATTCTCTTATGCGAAGGGAACGCCGCCAAAGCGCCTGTTCTGGGTGGCAGCAAGTGGAGGGAGATGGCGGATCGACTGGCCCAGGACGAATCGAACCGAACCACACGAGTTAGGATAGTTTGCAAAGGAAACCGAAGCACCGCTCTGCCACAATCCACGCGGGACGATTTGCGTTGCTCGCTATGGTTGGGCTGACAAGTCGTTTGGAGGGCACCATGTCGCCGCGTACACTTTTTCTTAGCAGGCTCCTTGGGCTGTACTGCATTCTCATCGCGCTATCCATGATCACTCGCAAACAGGCTACTTTGCAGTCAGTGACAGCAGTTCTTCGCGATCCAGCGAAGATCTTCGTCGTCGGTGCGATCACGTTGATCGCTGGGCTCGCGATGGTTCTCGCGCACAATATCTGGTCAGGTGGTGCGCTGGCGGTGATCGTCACCCTCGTCGGTTGGGTTACGCTGATCAAGAGCCTGTCCTTTTTATTCCTGCCGCCGGAGGTGGAAGCGGAGTTTTTCCTTCAATGGCTTCACTACCAAGAACTTTTCTACCTGTACGGAGCTATTTCGCTTGGCCTCGGCATCTACCTAACCTATCGCGGATTCAGGTCAACATCACATTAGCTCTGCCAGGCTCCGGGGCGGGGCCTTGCGGCCAGACGGGCGGATCAACTGATGTGGCGCACATGCCAGGTATTATGACCCAGTTCCGATGATGGGAATGGCGGAATGCTGCGACTGAACGGACAGCGGAGTGGGGGACACGATTTCCTGTTCGCAGAGGGTAGCGCCGGCTGAAATGGCGTCGCTAGACATCATCGGGTTTAGGCAATAGCCCAAACTCCTGTGGATGCTCGGATACATAAGCAAACAGCAAGCCCGTGAGGTCGTGGGGATAGGGAAAAAATTCTTGGTCGAGAGGTTCCAGCTTTTCCAGCACTTCGTCTGGGAAATCGGCCGCAGCCGAACGAATCGCTTCCCTCGACTGGGGTAATCCAGAAGGAAATGCTGAGACGATGGCACGCCTGCAGATGCCAGCGGTTTCCGGCGCGCCCACAGCTTCGAGAGCCTCCACGACGAACCACGCGGATTCCGCGCTGCTGTTGAAAAAGTATTGAGAAAAGCCGCCATTATTGACTTCTGATTCGACAGCCCAGATGGCAGAGAAGACTTTTCGCGGCAGGGACTGACGGGCAAAGTCCCCCTTCCCAAATTTCGTCTTCTCCGACTCTGACAACTTGATGAGGATGCCGTTCTTGTTCATGGGTCGGAGCGCCCAGTCATCGTAACTGCGGGCAAATTAAACCATACTCTTCATCGTCTGCACAACGGTCCCAGAAAAGTTGGTCACTGCTGGTTTATTCGCCCGAACGCGGTAGACATCGAGGAATGTGAGAATAAAACTCATCAATAGTTTCTGGATGTCGCCTCCTAGTTGCTCGGTCAAGGCACCCACCACGTCCTCCATCAGAGTCAAGCATTTACCCGAGTTGAATTGAGGTAAGTACGGGAGTTCCACGCTTGCGAAAGTGAGAGCCACATCTATGAGCCGAAGCCGGGTTCTGACTCGGCCCAGGCTGTTCAAACGATTGCGCCCCACGACTCAAAAGAGTTTTGGGGAGCTTTCGTTCCTTCAGAAACGGGAATTCTATGTGACTATGGTCTTCGTCTTCTGTTGAGTCACTTCCGACTCCGCTTGCAGCCAATCCTCTACTTCGTGCCCGTCTCGTCCGCGTTGCTCGTATAGTCCGTAGGCGCGAAGGCGAATTTGCTCTTGAAGGTTGGGTGCGGATTTCGTCGCTTTTGTTGGTGTTTGAGGTGGCATAGCTGTGGGGCCTGTTCGTTTCATGCGCAGTACTCCTTTTGATAGATTGTTGTGCTACGTTGGCGTTTCTTGAACCATCTCAGCGCGAATATTAGGCCCCCACCTGCACCGACTCCAACTCCGGAATGCATCGGGAGCTTTGGAGCGATTTGACGGCGTCTTCGGCTGTGAATCTGCCCATAACCAGCGCCAGCTTACGGTTGGTTGTCATGTGCATTGGTGTCGGATCAACTCGCTGTACGTATTCGGGGGAGCGAGTACCTCCTCGGTTCACTTTCACAACAAACTTGATGTTTTTCATATCTCAGGTCCTTAACGGAAAATTATGAAGAAACGCGAGCAAAGCGGCTCTTCATTTCTTTGAAGTCGAGTACGCCACCGGTGTAAAGGGCTTGCCACACTCCAAACAACTAGCCTTTAGCCGAGAGGTGATCAGTCCGCAAGAGGGGCACATCCTTTGTGATCGAAAGCCGGCTAACTGCGGCTTCAGCGTGCGCATCCGTTGGAGCAGCAGGATAACGAAGAGCACAATCAGAAAACCTAAAGAAACGCTTGTTGCATTCATAAAAGCGACCCTTCTTGGCTAATCTTGAAACGACCGAAGCGGGGGGAGAAACAAACGGGAGGCGAGAAAGCCACCTCCCAATTTCTCTCACTGACCATCGTTCTCAGGCGGCCTTGCCTTGTGCTTTGGCTTCGAGGGTCTTCTCGTTGCCAACATTAACCTTGATCTGCTTGGGCTTGGCTTCCGCCTTCTTGGCGAGCTTGATCTTCAGAACGCCCTTATCATAATGGGCGCTCACCTGTCCGGAATCGACGGAACTGGGCAGCGTGAACGACCGGGTAAAGCTTCCGTACTGCCGCTC
>JBEKUD010000210.1:0-7754 GCA_049515395.1 Candidatus Sulfotelmatobacter sp.
ACCTTGCGGATTGCTTCGAGAACCTCCCGGGGCGGCATGCTTTTCAGTATGTAGCCTGTTGCCCCGCCCTCCAGCGCACGCTCCATTTCCACATCACCTTCGGAGGACGTAACCATGATGACTCGGGCCCGCGGGGCCCCGCTCAAAATCGTGATCATGGCATCAATTCCGCTCATGTCAGGCAGCCGCACGTCCATGAGAGCCACGTCAGGCTGAAGCTCACGAAAGAGTTTGATTGCCTCACGGCCGGTCGACCCCTGGCCCACGACGCACATGTCGGTTTGAGAGTTGATCAAAGCCGCGAGCCCCTCGCGTACAAGAGGGTGATCGTCGATGCTGAGAACGCGAATCTTTGCCGGTTCGTTCACTTCCGTTGTCCCTCACTTGATTTCTGGAGCTTACTTCCCCGCTTCTGGGGATACTGGGGCAGCCAGGTCCAGAACCGGCTTGCGGAGCCGTCCTGAAATGCGAGCGCGCCGGGCACCGAGAGTTCAACCTCTGTTCCCGCATCGACGCCGCTCAATACGTTCAATTTTCCGCCAATCTTCTCGGCCCGTTCCCGCATGCCCGGGAGACCCCAATGTCCCTCCCGGCCAATCCGCAGCAGTTGGGAATCGATTCCGCAACCATTGTCTCGCACCATGACGCGCAAGTGGCGTGACGCATAACCCACCTCGACTTCAATCTTTGAGGCTTGAGCGTGGCGGAACGCGTTAATCACTGCCTCGCGGGCGATGAGGTAAGCCTCATCTCGGACCAGCGGCCGCAGCACGCGAGGCTGGCCGTCGGTGGCCACGGCAAAGTCAATGTTCTCCGGCAAGGCAAATTCCTTGGGAAGCAGAGAAAGAGCCTGTTCCAGCGCCTCGGAGCTGGTCTGCCGGGAACGAAGGGAACGCAGAGCATTGCGCCCTTCCTGACTCACTTGCGCGAGAAGCTCGAGACCGCGTTCCACTGCAGACTTCGCTGGCGAGTCCTCCTGAAGCCGACTATTCGCCAGATCAAAATGAATGGAAGCGCTGTAGATTCCCTGCAGAAGCGTGTCGTGCAAGTTTCTTGCGATTCGTTCCCGCACCTCGAGTCGCTCCTCAAACCGAGCTTGCATAGCCGCCGCCAGACGGCGCAGGCGAAGCATATAAAAGAGGCCGAGCGTTCCCACCCCAGCTACAACACAGAGGACTCGAAACAATGCCGTTTGATAAAACGCCGGAAGTACGACAAAGGCAGCTTCTGCGCCGGCCTCGTTCCAAACGCCATCGTTGTTGCTGGCGATCACCTGAAAGCGGTAACTGCCCGGCGGCAGGTCAGTGTAAAAAGCCTGACGGCGATTCTGCGGGTCCTGCCAGTCCGAGTCGTGTCCCTCAAGCTTGTAGCGAAAGCGCACTTTTTGAGGAGCGACGAAGCTGAGCGCCGTGTAATCGATTTCGAGATCTCGCGTATGCGGCGGAAGGCGAAGATTCTCGCGCGGGATGTATTTCTTGCGGTCAGCGACGATTTGCTCCACCTGAACCGGTGGTGTAACGCTGTTTGTATCCAAATGTTCGGGATCGACCACCTGTAGGATATTTTCGTTGGCGAACCAGAGCTTCCCATCCGGCGCCTTGGATCCTTCGGGACGAAAATTGGTCAGGCCCGGCTGGGCGCCGTCAAACACATCCAAGGTTCTCACTTTTACTTGGGTGTCCGGCTGTTGCCACCAACGATGGATCTCCGACGAAGCGATTACTACGAATCCGCACTGCGTATCTAGCCAGAGCGAGCCATTGTTGTCCAGGAGAAGAGTGTAAATGTCGTCGCAGCCGAGACCGTTGTGGGAATCGAGTATTTGCTCCTTTCCATCTCGCCACAGAAAAGCGCCGTCTTGCGTGGCTCCCCAGACGGAATCGTCGGGCTCCACCAGCAGGTTGCGAATCGCGTGATCTGGAGGACGATGCGTGGGACGAGGTTCCAACTGCCCATGACGGAAGAGCGCCAGAACCCCGCTCGATAGTCCCAACCAGACGCCGTCGCTCGCATCGGGAGCCATCGACACGACACGCGGAACTTGGGCCGGGACCAGTTCGTCTGCGACTTTAAGGTCTCGTATCCGGAAAAGAGCCGGCTGTGTAACAGATGCCCAAACATTGTGGTCGATATCTTCAATGATCGCAGTAACAATGCCAAGCGGTTTGCCGTCGGGCTTGTTTACGGAATGAAATAGGCCGTGGTCGTAAACTGTCAAACCGCTGTCAATGCCGACCCACATGCGGCCCTGGTGATCCTCCAGCAACGAGGTGATCAGCCTGCCCGGCAGTCCATTGCGCGCGACAATGGAGGAGGGTTCGCCCTGGCGGAGAGAGTCCAGTGCTTGCAGGTTTCCGATCCACACGGTGCCATCATGAGCGGCAAACACGGAGTCTGCATCCTCAGAAGTCAGGCCCTCACGAATTGAGAAGCTGACCACGGGAGTGTCGTGAAAACGATCAATGCCCCTGGAGGTCGCGACCCAGATGTTACCCTCGCGGTCTTCGAAGAATCCTTGGACCGAGTCGCTTGATAACCCATCGGCGCCGCCGAAGTGCTCGAACTTGCCCGCGTGCACGTGGTAAACACCGCTGTTCGCAGTGCCAATCCAGAGTCCGTCGTTGTGGTCCCGCAACAGTGCTGTCACGCCCAATTGCGCTCCATTCAGTTGTGGCAGCGAGTAATCCTTCCACTCGCCCTGAATGAGTTGTTGAAGCCCGAGGCCTCTTCCCGTTCGCTCCACTCCCGCCAGGATCGAGCCGTCGGCCAAGCTCGTAATCGCGGTGATACCGCGAAGCAGCTCGTTGCCCCGAAGAGCTTTCAGGGTAAACGTCTTAACTTCGCCCGATGCCCAACGCCCGACGCCGAGAGAACTGCCGAACCAGAGGTTTCCCTGCGCATCGCCGAAAAGCGGCTGAGCGAAGGCGAAGGGTATTCCTTCAGAAGCACCGTGGCAGTCGAGCGTGTCTTCGGCAACTTCGCAAAGAGGGCCAGCATGGTCGCGTACCTGGCTGCGGGTCACCCAAACCCTCCCCCGAGGTCCTTCGACGAGGGACTCGATGAATGCAGATCCCCCATGAATGGCGGTTAACTTAAGATGGCTCCATTTCACCAGGCCCCGCGAAGTTCCAATCCAAAGACTTCCGTCCCGCGTCCCGAGCAGGGAATGTATCCGAGCGCTTGGCAGATGCTCACCGCTTGAGGTGGTCCAGGGAACAAATTGCACCCCATCAAAACGCACCAGCCCGCCCTCGGTTCCGACCCATAGGTATCCGTCCGCGGTTTGGGTGATTGCTTGTGGAGTTCCGCTGAAGAAACCATCCGCGGTCCGCCAGGCGGTGTGGGCATATTGGGAGATCTGCCGGCTCGGGTCGAGTGCCGAAGATGAAATTGTAAAGAGAGCCAGAAAAATAATGAAACAGAACAATGGTCGAAGGCAGAGGGGCTTCGGCGCTGTCGAAAGATGGAGCGCGAGAGGAAACAATCTGTAGCGGTGCGAGTTCAAGAGCCTTTCTACGCGCTACCACTCATACCCAGATTCACGCCAGACAGAATCAATCGCCTAGGTACGCATGAGCGTCCTTGATTATAAGCGCCTCGAACCAACAACCAGGGCAATGACACTGTGACCGGCCTGGGAGTGAGCCAGACTCGCTCTCGCTTTGACAAAAGCCAGCCAAGATCCCGAAATCTCGTGAGCTTTTCCAGCACTCGGGACCCTTCAACTCCCGCAAGAGCGCTCCTTTCAAGGACTTCCGATTTGGCCCCCAGGTTGCCTCCGTTAGATGTTGCTGAAATCTGAGCCGGGACCTGTTTGGGGCCAAATCATCGGACAGCACTCAAGCTTAGAAGGGGAAGCCAGGTTTCGAGAATGACTACTCATAGGTAAGGATGAAATGAAAAATACACTCTTTCTCGCTGTTATTGTTCTTGCTGTACTTCCCGCTGCTGCGCAAAAGATGGCGAGTCCGAATTGCTCCGCGAATGGTGATGCCGCATCCGCATTAGCCCATGATTATGCTGCCCGGGTCGACGGACTGCTTCGGGAAGTTCATGCCAGCCTGCAGAGCATTTCCGCACAAATGGCAGCCGGACGCCTCACGCCTGAACAAGCACGGGAGTTGAAGCTTGCGGCAACGCGAGACGTGATCTCTCGCCTGGATACACTGGCCGCAGTCTACGATGCACGTCTTGAATCGCAGGAGAAGGTTGAGACTAAGACCGGGTTAGTCGCAGGTGATGCCACCGACACAGACAAAGGGACGCACCCTAACAAAAATGGCACGGTCAGCGTTGAAGAACTCAAGCGGGAGGCGGCTGCTGCTGCCCTTATGGCCCCCGCTAAGCGTGTCACCCGATGACCATGATTGAACAGGTATTGCTAAGCCTGTAGTTCCCCTCATTATGCACGCCGTCCTGACTGCGCACTGCCTCACTCGCGAACTCTCGTGAATTTCCGAGTCGGGTTTTGCTCGTAAATCTCCGAAGTTGCCTTTTTCCAGTGAGTTAGATTTGGCCCGGCGCTTGCCATTAGGAATGACGAGCGGTGACGCAGTGCAAAGGAGCTGAGACATGCCCAGAACCTTGAAAAAGATGTTGACGATTCCAGCGGCTGGGAGAGCGATTCTCCTACTTATTCTCCTGACTGCGGCGTGCTGCGCACAGACGGTGGCGAAACCCGGATGGTCTGTTTTGGAAGCAGGTTTGGCGCAAAAGAGCGCCGGACAAAGGCTCGCGGCGGTCCGGGTTCTGGGCCTCATCTCCGATGACCCTCATGCCGCTGAGCTCGCCGAGACCGCACTGAAAGACAAGAACAGCTCGGTCCGGACGGCGGCGGCAACCTCGTTGGGCCAGATGCACGCGTCCGGAGCGAACCCCAGCTTGAAGGAAGCCCTCAACGACAAGAGCCTGTCGGTTGTGATGGCGGCGGCACACGCCTTGCGTTTGCTGAATGACGCGGCGTGCTACGACGTCTACTACGAGGTCTACACCGGTGAGCGCAAAAACAATTCGGGCATGATCGTCCAGGAGATGCAAATCATCCACAACCCGAGACAGTTGGCGCTGATGGGATTCAACGAAGGAATCGGCTACGTTCCATTTGCCGACATTCCCTGGGGAGCCCTGCAGACGATCATGAAAGATAAGAAGAGCGGAACGGCGGCAAAGGCCGCCCTGATTTCTGCCCTCGCAACCGATCCGGAGTCGCGCACCGGCAAATTGCTGCTGACCACCAGCCAGAACCGGAACCGGGTGTTGCGGGTTGCCGCGTTAGAAGCCATCTCCAAGCGTGGAGACTTTGCGCTCGCGCCGGGACTCGAGCCCAGGCTATCCGACTCTCGACGTGAAGTGAGACTTGCTGCAGCCGCCACACTTATTCACCTGGGTGATCTCGCCACGGCCCAGTCGACCGCGGAAGAGAAGATTGCTCAGGCATTGCTTCCCGTAAATGCGAGAGAAGCGCAGTCAACGACCGCTACCACAGAAACCACCAAGTGAGCATATGACCATGTTCAACCTGATTCGCCAACTCGTTCGCCCGTATCGCGGGACGCTCTTGATCATCCTAATTGCCATGATGGTGGAGACCGCGATGAGCCTGGCAGCTCCCTGGCCTCTGAAAGTCATCATCGACAACGTAGCTGGTGGTCATCGACTGCCCTTGTGGCTAAGTGAGATGTTGGGATCTGCACTCGCCGACGAGAGCAAGATGCACCTCGCGTTGTTGGCAGGCATCGCCGCGGTTCTCATTGCTCTCGTCGGTGCGATCGCCGGTTACATCGATAGTTACTTCACGGAAAGCGCGGGCCAGTACGTTGCCCACGACCTCCGCGTGCGGACATTTCACCATCTTCAGCGCCTGTCGCTCAGCTACTACGATACGCACCAGATTGGCACCCTGCTGAGCACCATCACGACAGACGTTCAGACCATCCAGAATTTCGCGTCGTCATCCATCCTCGGCATCCTGGTCGATACGCTGACACTGGTCAGCATGCTGGCCCTCATGTTCTGGCTGAATTGGCGCTTCACCCTGATTGTGGTGGCGGTCACGCCGCTTCTGTTGTTCTTCGTGTTCGATTTCAAGAAGGCGATCAAAAAGGCGACGCATGCCGTCAGAAACGAGCAGGCAAACATCGTCACCGTTGTTCAGCAGGCGCTGGAATCCATGCCGGTGATAAAGGCATTCGACGGGCAGAAAATCGAGGAAGAGCAACTGATCAATGTAAGCAGCGCCACGGTGAGGGCTGCGCTCGCCGCGCGGCGCGTCAAATCTTTGGTCACGCCGATTGCATCCGCCACGGTTGCGTTGTGCACTGCGATTGTCATGTGGCAGGGGGCGTATCTGATTCTGGCGGGGAGCATGACGATTGGCGCGCTGACCGTGTATCTCTCGTACCTCACAAAGTTCTTCAAGCCGGTAAAGGATCTGGCCACTACCACTAACGCGGTCGCTCAGGCAGCCGTCGCGGTGGAACGCATCCGCACTGTTCTTGAGGCCGACGCCATCATCCCCGAGCACGAAGATGCCATCGAACCGCGCAACATCAAGGGCGAGATCATCTTCCAAAACGTTGCCTTCGCTTATCCCGACAACCCTCGCGTGCTGAGGGATGTCACGTTCAGCGTCAAGCCTGGACAACGAGTGGGAATTGTAGGGCCGACCGGCGGCGGGAAGTCTACAATCGTGAGCCTGATTCCGCGTTTCTATGACGTGATCGCCGGGAAAGTGGTCATCGACGGGCACGACGTGCGCGAGTACAAACTTCACCCCTTGCGTGATCACATCGGCTATGTCTTGCAGGATACCGTCTTGTTTCGTGGAACCATTCTCGAGAACATCGCGTTCGGCCGTCCCAGTGCCACGCACGCCGAGATCGTCGAGGCTGCCCGCCTCGCCAATGCTGACGAATTTATCGCCCGCATGCCCCACGGATACGACACGATCGTCGGGGAACGCGGCCTGACTCTCTCTGGAGGCCAGCGACAGCGCATCGGCATCGCTCGCGTGATTGTGCGGAACAATCCCATCCTTCTTCTCGATGAGCCAACCGCTGCTCTCGATGCTGAGTCGGAGAGGTTGGTGATGGATGCACTGGAGCGACTCATGCAAGGGCGTACGGTCCTTATCATCGCGCATCGACTGACGACGATTCGTGATGCCGACCAGATCGTCGTGATTTCAGAAGGCGTGGTCGCCGAAAACGGTACTCACGAACAGTTAGTCGACAAAAATGGCATTTACGCGGCGTTGTACCGCACGCAGTTTGAAACGGGTGCGGAAAAAGACGGTCTGCAGTTGAGCCTCGTTCCGCAGGCAACGCTCGCTTAGTAAAAGGAGAAAAAACGATGTCACGATATCTGGTTGTTTTACCTGATGATTCGGCGCGCCCACTTCTCGACGCGATCGATCAAGCCACAACTTCTCTGCGAATCAAGATGTTCGTCTTTTCCGATTCGCGCATTTTGGGGTCCGTGATCAAGGCGCACCACCGCGGCGTGCAGGTGCGCATCATGCTGAATCCGACGCGGCGCAACGGCCAGACGGAGAACCAGCAAACGCGCAAGCTGCTCGAAAACGCCGGTATCGAAGTCATCGACAGCACGCCGGATTTTGAAGTGACCCACGAAAAATCCATGGTGGTCGATGAGAAATCGGCCTGGATCATGTCGCTCAACTGGGAAACGGAGAATCTGACCGAAACCCGCGACTATGCCGTCGTGACTTCGCATGCGCACGAAGTGCGGGAGAT
>JBEKUD010000211.1:0-10668 GCA_049515395.1 Candidatus Sulfotelmatobacter sp.
GGCGATGAAATTGAACGGAATGTCCACCCGCATTGCGGTCTGGGCGACAGCCGGAAGACATACCGCCATGACCAAAGCCAAAAACAAGCTGAATTTGCAAAACTTCATAGAACCTTCCTTTTCAGTGCCATAGAGAGAGTATGGAAGGGACACTTTACGCGCCAGATTACGTCCGGCCACTACTGTCCGGTTAAATTTTCTGGCAGCCGGCCTAACTCATTGAAAATAGGCCGGATAACGCATGGTCGAAGCAAAAAAACGATTGGAATAGAAACAGGCCGTAAAACGACCAATATCTTGCTCAAGGGGTAGGTCTATGAACTCCTCTCAAGCAGGGACAATGCCCCACAGTGGAGCCGTTCTGACTTCATCTCCTTCAGCCTGTCCTTGACTAATACCATCTGCTAAGTTTTCACCCATATGCTGCAAAGCGAAATCAGAGAACGCCTGATCCTGGACATAACTCATTCCTGTGAAGAATGACTGTGCAGT
Organism: Candidatus Sulfotelmatobacter sp.; assembly: GCA_049515395.1. Classification (GTDB taxonomy): domain Bacteria; phylum Acidobacteriota; class Terriglobia; order Terriglobales; family Acidobacteriaceae; genus Sulfotelmatobacter. The sequence goes on from JBEKUD010000211.1 coordinate 493, forward strand.
ACTAAACGTACTGGAATGACACAATACACATCCTGCACTATCCTGCACGATTGAATGATGCTTGCCCTGCAACATTGCTAGCTGTCGATGCAGCTGGAGTCGGTGGGGCAGAGAATCTAAATGCATCTACAAACTGATCTACCTAGTTCTTGTTCCTACAGTAAACGGTTGGGCATGGCATGAACCACAACTCGTGCTGTTGAATCCCGGTCTTGATCCCCCATTGCCTTGTGGAACATCTAACCCATTATTCGTGAAGGTCATTACGAACGACGGTCTGTGGTACCAGGTGGGTCGTGATCCGGTAGTTGGGGTTGGTCGAGCGAAGGGATCGCAGAGTTCTGGACCCCCGAGGTCCAGTTGCGGGACCGAAGAGACAAGAAGAGGCAGGGGTGCCGCAACCGCTCTCCGTTGGACTTGGCGAGCCCGCGTGCGATGTTGACCAGCCCTGTCCGAGCTCGCACCAGTCCGCTCTCGCTCTTCTTTCCCTCTATGAAAATTCCCTGTTTCGTGAAAAAATTTAGTCCTCGTCCAGATGAAGATCTTCCCTCTCATACCCAACTGGAGGCAGGTTCGTTTTCGCCGCGATTACAAGCTCAAGCCCGGCTCTGCGCGAGGAGTTGTCATGCGGGCATTGCTCGGCGCGAGCGTTTCGGCAGTTTCCTTCTGCCCCGTTGCGCGCGCACAGCAGACTGATCCGGCGAAGACTGTGGTGGTGCAACCGGGTGCACCGGGCGCGCCGAGCAAAACGCTGCCGCCGTCGACACGAGCCATCCTGCCGCCACGGTCGCCAGCGGACGTGAAGTTCATGCAGGGCATGATCCTGCATCATGCACAAGCGGTGGAGATGACGGCGATGATTCCGTCGCATACGCAGAACGAAGAACTGCGTTCATTGGGGGCACGTATCAGTAGCTCGCAGTCAGACGAAATCAATTTCATGACGCGCTGGCTGGCGGCCAGGGGTGAATCAGTTTCGAAGGCGATGCCGAAAATGCCGGGCATGCATATGTCGCACGACACGTCTCACGAGACCACGGCGCGGATGCCCGGAATGCTTACGCCGCAGCAGATGGAAGCGCTGCAGAAGGTGAAAGGCGCGGAGTTTGACCGCTTATTGTTGGAGGGGATGATTCAACATCACAACGGCGCGTTGACCATGGCAAAAGATCTATTCGACACCGCCGGGGCCGGACAGGACGCCGAGCTGTTCAACTTCGCGACCGATGCGGACAATACACAACGAGCTGAGATACGGATCATGGAGACCATGTTGAAGAACGAGACCCTAGAGGAGAAACGATGAACCGATTGCGCTGTCTTGCCCTGGGTGTGGTGTGGGTCGCGATTATTTCTGGTTTCGCTGTAAACCGAACGCAGGCACAAGTGGCGTCGCCCGCGACTCCGCCGCAGGAACAGGCGCAGAAGCCCGCGACCCCTCCGTCCGAGAAGGACGCTGAGGACGAAGAGGAGAATCCATTCACTCCACAGCCTGCCCCCGCGTTGCCACCGGGAATGGTGGGATCGGATGCGAACGATCCGCGCGCCAAGCTGACACCAGGACTGTATAACGCGGGTGAAACTTCGATGGGCCTCGAGCACCTCTTGCTGCTGAAGAAGCCGGACGCGTTTCAACTCGGAGCCACTGATCCCGATGATCCGAAGGTGGAGACGATCGTTGGCCGGCTCGGCATGGGGAACAACAAGAAGATTCCAAAGCCAGCGCACTTGCTGATCGCGCAACTTGCTTTTGCCAACTCAGACCTTGCCTTCCAAGGCAACCACCTGTTCCAGGGAAATTTTTATGGTGTGAGCATCTACGACATCTCCAATCCAGCGAACATGAAATTGCTAACGTCTCTGGTCTGCCCGGGCGGACAGGGTGATGTGTCGGTATACAAAAATCTGCTGTTCATGTCCGTAGAGATGCCGAATGGACGTCTGGATTGCGGCACCGAAGGATTTCCGACGGAACCTCCTCCGCCCGCAGACGAGGACAACAATAAAGACAAAGACAAAGACAAAGTTAAAGTTAAAGCTGAGGAAAAAGATACAGATAAAGGCGAGGATAAAGTTAAGGGCAAAGAGAAAAGGCGCCATATCCCGGTAGCGCAGAAGGACCGTTTCCGCGGCGTAAGAATCTTCGACATTTCCGACATCAAGAATCCGAAGCAGGTCGCAGCCGTGCAGACATGCCGCGGATCCCACACGCATACCTTGGTGATCGATCCGAACGACAAGGAGAATGTCTACATCTACGTGTCGGGGACCTCGTTTGTGCGTCAGCCGGAAGAGCTGGCCGGATGCTCCGGGGAAAAACCGGACAAGGATTCGAGTACGGCGCTGTTTCGCATCGATGTGATCAAAGTTCCAGTGGCTGCGCCGCAGGACGCAAAGGTCGTGTCGACTCCGCGGGTATTTATCGATCCGCGTACGGGCGCGATCAACGGCCTGAATAACGGCGGCACCCACGGAAAAAAGGGCGAGGAGAAGCCGGTGGACACCAACCAGTGCCACGACATCACCGTGTACTCGGCGATCGGATTGGCAGCGGGTGCGTGCTCCGGAAACGGAATTCTGCTTGACATCAGGGACCCGGTACATCCGAAGCGAGTGGATGCCGTGAATGATCCAAACTACTCCTACTGGCATTCGGCCTCGTTTTCGAACGATGGCAGCACAGTCGTGTTCACCGACGAGTGGGGCGGTGGCCTGGGCGCGCGCTGCCGTCCGAACGATCCGAACAAATGGGGTGCGGATGCCATCTTCCGTCTGAAGGACGACAAGCTGAGTTTCGCGAACTACTACAAGTTGCCGGCTGCGCAGGGCGACACGGAGAACTGCGTGGCGCACAACGGCTCTCTGATTCCGGTTCCTGGCCGAGATATTGAAGTGCAGGCATGGTACCAGGGCGGGGTCTCCGTGATGGACTTCACCGATCCGGCGAACCCCTTCGAGATTGCCTACTTCGATCGCGGGCCAATTGATCCGAAAACGTTGGTGCTCGGCGGCGATTGGTCCGCCTATTGGTACAACGGCTACATTTACGGTTCCGAGATTGCGCGCGGCTTGGACGTGTTTCAACTGACGCGGACCCGGTTTCTGACGCAGAACGAAATCGACGCGGCCAAGACGGTTCAGTTGGCTGACCTGAATGTACAGAACCAGCAAAGGATCGAGTGGCCTGCAAAGTTGGTCGTGGCCAAAGCGTACCTGGACCAGCTATCGAGGTCGCAGGCTCTGCCTGCAAGACGAATCGCAGAGCTGCAGAAGGCGATTCAAAGCGCAGAGAAGTCGCACATGCGCAAAAGCAAAATCGCGAAACTGCAGGGTATGGCGCCTTCGTTGGAAAAGAGCGCCGAAACCGCGAAGACCCCGGCCGACGCAATGCGGATGCATGCACTGGCAGACGTTTTGAAGCATCCGTCTGCTTGAGCCGCGATCGGAAATCCATTTCGCCGACTCTCCTGACCGGCAAACCGATACCAGGTTTCTACCGTTGGCGGGCGGGCCACAGTGCTTCAGGGTGGGATGGCGACGGCCCGCACGGGGCTGCTGGAGCCGCCTGCGATTTTCAGTGGCGCGCCAACGACGATGGTGCCGGTCGGCGGAAGCTGATCAAGGTTGCGCAGACCGGCCAGTCCAAACTTGCCGCTGCCGTGCATGAGGTAGTGGTTCGGGAAGGGTGGGTCAAACGTGGCGGCCTGACCGGCGTCGGCCCCAACCATCTCCACGCCGACGCCCCGTACATCTCGCTGCTGGGCAAGAAAGACGGAAGTTTCCTAGCCAATCCGGGAGTGTGGGGTCCACAACCCCTTACGGTCTCTATGATGGCGGGAGCGCGATTCATGAATCAGGCACGGTGCGCATGGGCGACAATCCCAAGAACTCTGCCCTGAACAGATACTGCCAGGCGCACGATGTGAAGAACCTGTTTGTCAGCGATGCGGCCGCCTTTGTAACCAGCTCTGACAAGAACCCAACTCTCTCCATCCTGGCGCTTTCCTGGAGGGCGTCCGAGTATCTCTTGGAGCAGGCGAAGAAGGGCAATCTGTAGAAGCGGGAACCCGGACGGGGATTGCACCTGGTTAAACTTGTCCCGCTTGAAGAAACCGCTAGGACGATTTTATGCACACCCACGGATCGCTTGATGCCTCGACCAGAACCACTGTTTGGGGGCTAGAGCGGAAATTCGAGTTGAGAGGAGCGCGATGAGGCGGATCGTGTTCTTGGCGGCAGCGAGCTTCGTGTGCGTGCTGGGCGTGAGGGCCCAACAACATCACATCGACACGCAGAAGTCCACGTTAACCATCCACGTCGGCAAAACGGGCGCATTTTCAGGCCTGGGGCACGAGCACGAAGTGCGTGCGCCGATTCACAGCGGTACGGCGGACATCGGCTCGCATCCTGCGGTTGAAATACATGTGAATGCACGGGAGCTGCGCGTGATCGATAAGGAGGATTCCGATAAAGATCGCGCCGAGGTGCAGAAGACGATGCTGGGGCCGGAAGTGCTCGATAGCGAGGGTCACCAGGAGATCGTATTCAAGTCCACAGCCGCGGTATCTGTCGGCCAGGGGCGGTGGGCTCTGCACGGAAATCTGACCCTGCGCGGGCAGACGCGGCCGATTACGGTGCAAGTGACGCTGAAGGACGGCCGTTACAGCGGGGAGGCTGCCGTGAAGCAGACCGACTTCGGGATCAAGCCTCCCGGAAAAGCGGGGATCCGAGCCAAGGACGAAGTTAGAATTGAGTTCGATGTTCGGCTGCCGTCATAAGACGCGAGGGGCGGGCCATCAATAATTGACCACCATTTCATGATCGGCGGGCCGTTGCGAGGGCAATGTCTAGCAACCCTAAAAAGCGCAGATTGCCCTCGAAGTGGCGGATCAGCCGTATGCGGAACTCCGTATCGAGAACGCTCAGCGATGACAACGGCGACCGGGTCCGCTTGAAACGCGGTGCCAAAGTGCAGGTTGTGGTTAGAAGCAGAGCGGGCGACGACTACACAGAGTCATGAAAGAAGCATGGGTTTTTCAGGGTCCAAACATCTTCGGCGCAAGAGTTCTCAGGGACGGCCAACGTCGTTGCCACTACGCTTGGTTGCCGCGATGACACCGCCGCCGCGACCTTCCTGGCGCTCGAATTCGCGATTCCCTTTCTTCAGACGGCACTTCGTCGTCCGCTTAATAAGTTAATGACGAGAACTACCAACCCCACTACCAGAAGCAAGTGGATGAGGGCTCCGCCAATGTGCAAACTGAAACCCAACAGCCACAAAACAAGCAAAACAACGAAAATAGTCCAAAGCATGTTAGCCCCCCGGTCGACCTATGCAAGCTGAACCTGATGAAACCCTTGGTCTCGCTCGCAAATGACTTCACCACGGAGTTTCTCATTTCCCCAATCGCAAGTCTGGTCAGAAATGCTCGGTTTGGGCATGCGTCCTAACGGCGCGCACACAGTCCGTCGGGGTGCAGAAAAAGGCCAAATCCATGTGATCGCGCCCGAAATGTGCGTGTCCGGGTACCAATGCAGTGAAGCAGTCGTGAGGGTCTGAACGTCGGTTTCCCGACACTAACCCATGACCGCCCATCGAGTTTCTGAAGGAGGCACAGTACGGGGGCTTCCCATCCCAGCTAACTTCCAATACAGCTGTGCTCAGGCCGTGATTCTGGTTTCTTGAAACCCGGGGGGATTTTCACCGCAGATTCGGGTGATCACCGGCAACAAGCGGCGCGATGCTTCATTTTTAGAAACGAAGGCATCCACCACATTCAATGCAGGTTCTGGAATCGCGTCGTCACTGGAAACCATGACTATTGGTATTTGTGGCTGGAGGCGTTTTATTTCGGTCGCAACCTCATGACCATTCATTTCGGGCATGTGGTAGTCGACGACTACGGCTGCAACCGAGCAGACTGCCGCAATTCTTAAGCCTTGCCGGGCGGAGGTGGCAGTGAGCACTTTATATCCACGTCTTTCGAACAGCGCCCTTTGGTAACGCAGCATGCCGTCATCATCATCGATGCACAAAATCGTTTTGCTTCCGGGGTAATTGAACATCCTTATGATCTCCCCACACCGCGATGATCGACGAAATGCGCCGGCCAAGACTGGTCAAATTTGCACACTTTTCGCGACAGTTGTTGAACAGGTTGATGCGGAGCACTAAATACCATGAGGGCGGCTATCGTTGACCCCTCGGTTCTCGTCGCCTAGGGTTACAGGAACTTTTTCCGGACGGGGCAGAAAGTAAGGAATTGCCTGATCCAAAGCCGTTTCGCCGTAGCGCACCCAACGCCGAGTCGGACGCGGCGTCAGCGCCGGCAGGTTGGACAAGTGACATAAGGAGGGATGCAAATCCGCGACCCGCAAGGCGAGCGGAGTTTCTCTGCAGTGGTGAGAACGAGTTTTTTCAACACGCACGCCTGATTGTGTCAACTATCCTCCTGTGTCAGGAACTCTGCTTCGTTTTGGGAGTCTGCTCCCAATTCCTTTAAACATCAGATGCTGATCACATCAGACTGTGATGCTGATCATGGCACTCCGCCGGGCACGGGCGGCATAGTGAGAGTGTGCGGGACAGTCTCTCGACTCTGCTCTCGGTTAACCGTTTGCAAGCCGTAACGATAGTTGGCAACTTTTCCTAGTCTCGTCGGCAAGCCCTGCGCATTCATTCATTCGTCATCATAGAAAGTTGCCTTCTGCACATTCGGAACCCTTGATAGGAGGGCCGATCATGACACCCGTGGCGGCTGCAAAAAAGCAAAAGCGATTCGATCCCCAGACGTTCCTTTCGACCATCGACGGCGGCCGGACTATTGTCACCTTTCCCAGAAGGAGGACGATCTTTAATCAGGGAGGCCCGTCCGATGCAGTCTTTTATATACAGAAAGGGAAGGTAAAACTAACCGTCTCATCGAAAGCCGGGAAGGAAGCCACGATTGGGATTTTGGGTGAATGCGATTTCTTCGGGGAAGGCTGCCTTTCGGGACAGGCTGTTCGCATATGCTCCGCAACCGCCGTGACCGATTGCACTCTAATGCGCATCGATAAGGAATCCATGCTGGACGTGATTCACCGGGAGCATGCATTTTCCGACATGTTCGTGGCCTATTTGTTGACGCGGAATATCCGATATGAAGAGGATTTGGTTGACCAGCATTTCGAATCCAGTGAGAAACGGCTGGCTCGTGTTCTCCTCAGGCTGGCTCACTTCGGCAAGGAGCAGGAAGTGGTGCTTCCCAAGATCAGTCATCAGGAAACTCTGGCAGAGATGGTGGGCACAACTCGCGGGCGGGTCAATTTCTTCATGAACAAGTTCCGGAAATTGGGCTTCATTCGCTACGACGGTGGGCTAGAAGTCCACAGTTCACTTCTCAACGTTGTTCTCCACGATTAGAACGCTTACAATAACAAATGGGGGCGGTTACCACGTTCTCCTCTTTCAGGTCTTCTGACCTAAGCCTGTCCATCTGAAGTTCTCCCCTCTTAGGTTTTTCAGCGAGAGAGCGGTATACCCATGGCCTTTGAAGCGGGTGGAGTAAATTGTCAGCAAATGCGCAACTGCTGTAAAATGAGAGAACGAGCGGGAGTAGCTCAGTGGTAGAGCGCGACCTTGCCAATCCCTTCCTATTGAATCAAATCAACAACTTAACAGGTCACGGGGTTGCCGCTAAGTACCTGTAAGTACATGTTGGCCGGAATCATTGCGGGTGCGATTGCGGGTGCTGCGAAGAAGTGCGAAGTCGCACTCTGGAACACTCCGAATCGTTCCAAGAGATGTTCGAAAAAAGCGCCGACCGCGACAGAGGATCAGGCGCATTCTGGACGCTGTGAAGATCGCCTTAGCGGGTTCCAGTCCACCGTCGCCCCGCCGCAGCATTTCTTGTATTTCTTCCCCGACCCACAGGGGCACGGATCATTCCGCCCGACCTTGGTGGCATTTCGCTCAGAGTCCGAAAATCCAGAGATCACCGCCCCCGTCTTAGCAGCAAACATCCTCCAATGAAAGAAAATATGCCCACTCCGACGCAGATGATCATGCCCGCCAAAAATAGAGGGGAGTGAAGAGCTTCGCCTGCATTCAAAAAGTGGTGGTGCAGCAGATGTCCGAAGGCTAGAGTCGTGAAGAGAACCGCCAGTCCGCTCAAGATGTTCAAAATGCGCATACCGACCACCTCACTTTTGGCTTAATTATCGCTTGGTTTTGGGATGCAAACTCCGTTTCCTCCCGGTGCCCCTTCGTTTTTATGCGAAGCACGCAGAACCCGCTGTCCTCATTGTGAAAGGTGACACCGGAGATTTGCTCGGTCGCGGGTCGGCGCTCTGGGATTGCGGCGGGTCATGCGTGGGAGTTCATTTTGCCGGAGGGCGGGGCGTGGGTGATTCGGTACAGCCCAGATTTCCGGCGTTTGGCTGGGATCGGTGGAACCCCGGAGGGTAGAATCGTGGAGCGTATGGCGAAACTTAAGCCGAAATCACAGCCCACGTGGACAGATGTCAAAGCAAGACTCGCAGATTTTGACCGGTGAGCACTGCTGGGATTGATTCAGAGCCTCTATGCCGCGCACAAAGAGAATCAGACGTTTCTTCATGCCCGATTTGGCTTGGCTGACGACGTGCTGGAGCCGTACAAGAAAACCATTCATCGGTGGCTTTGGCCCGACGTGTTCTTGAGACAGGACGTTTCTGTCTCCCAAGCCAAGCGGGCCATTTCTGATTACAGGAAGGCAGTGGGCGATCCCGAGGGACTGACAGAGTTAATGGTTTTCTTCTGCGAGCAGGCGGCTGGATTTTGCAACGACATTTGGAATGACGATGAGGGATATTACGATGCACTGGTGAGCATGTTCAAGCAGGCCCTTAAGTTGACAAACGCACTATCGGTCGAGCGCCGGGACGAGTTTATGACCCGGCTGGATCGGGTGCGGGTGATCAGCCATAAATTTGGCTATGGCGTCGGAGATGACATTGATTCTCTTCTTTCAAAATTCACGCCGAAGAGCCTGTAAGCCGATTCTGCGGCGATTTGGCTGCCGGGAGGGGTTCAGGTCGCCGGGGACGTTTCAGAGGTGCGAGAACCCTCTGTGGCCAAGCAGAAACCATTTCAGGGAAACGTGGCGACCGGGCATTGAGACTCGATAGGCTCTGCTTGCATTTTCGCGAGGGGATAGACCCGAACCCCAGAGCATTCCAGCCGGGGTGTTATATTCCTCCCAACTACCACTCACGTCTCCTCAATGGGCCAATGGGTTCCAGCCGACTGGCGCAATTTCGCCGCCACCTTCTCGCGAATCCGCAGAGGTATTGCCAGTTCATGTCCCATCGTAAAGATCACGGTCTCGAAAACCCAGCCCTTCTTCCTCCGCACCTTGATCTCGCTCCACGGAACAAGCAGCGGAGGGTGCATGAACCGAAAAAGAAACATACTGGCCAAATACAAACCCTGCTGACTTACTCCAATCGTCAGCACGTTGTTGTAGTTCGCCAGCCACCGCATCTGTCCGCTCTGCATTCTCCATTTCGCTCCCTCGAATGGCACCCGTGTGCGATAGACCTTCGCCAGCGAGAACCAGCCGCCGACGAAGCTGATTATCGCGCCTACCAACATCCACAATAAAAGGAAGTAGATCGGGAAGATCACCGCAAACACGGAGGGATGCTGGTCGATCAGGCGTTGGAGATTCATGCTTGTTAGTCAAACAGTCAAACGTTAAACCGCTGGGCTGAGCGGATCATGGAAGAGATCGCCCGACTACACCCCACAAAGCCTGCACCGCAGATTAGCCGATGATCTGACTCCCCTTGTCAATCAGAGATTCCGCTCTTGTCGCCAGTCATTTTGCTGCCTCGTTTGTCGGTGCGACCACCCAGACATACTCAAGGATTTGTGTTCCGTTGTTCGTGACGTTGTGCCTCGTTGCTGGTGGAATGTAGGCGAGCATCTTTTCCGTGAGTGGAACATCGGGATGTCCTTCGATATTGGCAATGCCACTCCCATGCAGGATAACCAGAGCTTCCTCATTTGCCGAAGTCGAGTGCCAGCCCACGCTCTCGCCCGGCTTGAGCTTCACTGAACCGCCCCTCATCCCGCTTGTCTGCGGTGCTCCCTTGAGCAATGGGCAGTCGCCCCCGGCGCAGTCCAAGGCAAACGTCATCGGCTCACGCTTC
>JBEKUD010000212.1:0-7501 GCA_049515395.1 Candidatus Sulfotelmatobacter sp.
TGTTCAAAACTGCTCACCTTTGGTAAGAAACAGTTTCGGAATTTCCTTAAATGGGAATGTGCAGTTAGGCGGGAATGGTGCTTGGGACAACGCCAGTTGTAAACAGGCGTCTCATTTGAGAATTGGCCGACCCTGATGGAACAGTGGCCGCTCAAAAGGAATTCCTTTCACGCACATCGAATCAGAGATTTTGGCCGTTGAGAACAATAGAGTTCACAGGCACGAAAAAACACCCTTTCGTGCGGGGTGAATCCAAGGGATGCTGGAAGCTGAGGGTATGAAAACCTAGCCAGAAGGACTCAGAACTGCCCAGAATGGCCCCAAATGCTTTCCAGAAGCATTTTAGAGAGGGTAGGTTATGGCGATTTTCCGAGCCAGCACTCCTTACGACTCGAAGAGTGAGAGCGGCTACGTGTTCTTTGCTAAAGTACGAAAGCGGGAGCGGGGCGGTAGAGGACAGTTGTCGCATGAGGATAAGTACGACGGGTGGTGACGGGTCCGGCCTATAAAGCTAATCTCCTCTCTTGGCTCCGATAAGCTTGACAGGCTCGTTGGCCGCTGTGACCGACTGGCGGCAGATTGTTGCGCTTTACAACCGATTGGTACGAATTCAGCCTTCGCCAGTTGTACAGCTAAATCGTGCCGTGGCAATTGCCATGCGCGATGGTCCAGAGGCCGGTCTGGCGCATATCGACGCGGTGTTGGAACATGGCGAATTGGCAAATTATTACCTGGCGCATTCAGCCCGTGCAGATATGTACCGCAGGCTCGGAAGGACAGCTGAGGCTGCATTGACACGAACAGCGATGGTGGGGGAAAATCGCAGCCGTTCTTTCGGGATCAAAAAGGAGATCCGGCCCATGCCCAAGTACGTAGTCTTAAACTTCGAGGATAAATACCTTAGCACGCACAAAGGTGCGGCCGATTCTACCATTCAGGTTCTCCAGAGACGCTACGAGCAAACAAAGCAGACACGTGGCTTGACAAAGCTCTTTGTCGGCAAGAACTCATTGATTGAGCACCGCCCGGTGGAGGTTAACGAAAATTCGATCGCATTCACCAAAGATTTCGGGCGGATTCAGCAGATTGCTGCCGATTGCGCTACCGCAGAGAAGATTTATGTGGTTGCCCACGGCGATCCCCGCACCCCCGATACCTGCTACACGAACTCTCCCAATGGCGTTGGGGTGCTTGCCCTCGCCACGTTTACCGGGCTGGCAAACTTCCTGAAGTCGGTGGTCCGCCCCCGAACAAGCTTGATCCGGATAAGTCTCGTGATGTGCTACGGGGCGCGATGCGCCCGCTATAAGCGATCGGAAGTCGATCACACCGGCATGATTGATGCCGACGACATCAAGACCAGCTTTGCTTACAAACTGTTCAAAGAGCTCGCGGAGGAGCGGAAGCTGAAGATGACAGCGGTGACCGGCAAGATCCAGCACGAGACTACCCAGGGCTGTGCCCTGGTGGAACACGAGGATATGATCGACGAAAACATGGAATTCTCCGAGGCGGCCAGGGCCCAGACCCAAAGCAAGGGTGATTTGGTCGGACGGTATAAAACGTTACTGAATACGAATACCGCCAGTGCTATCAACGCGGAAGTGAAGAGGTTTCGCGAACATCCCGGCACGATCGCTATTACGCCTTTGCAGCAGTATGCGCAGGACATGGTGAACTGGGAGAATGCTGACGGCAACGCGATCATGGCCCGGGTGAAAGACGCGAAGGCCGCCAAGGACGCAGCGGCGCAGAACCTTATCAGCGCAGGCCAAAACACGGACATGCGAAAATACGGCAAGTTCATGTACACCTACAAGAGCGGAACTCTTAAGATCGTATCCAAGTATGGAAAGATGAATGATCCAGTCATGCTGCCGATGACGGTGCTCTACCAGGGCCCACTGCTGTGACCTCCGGGCGCACCCACCGGTAACTCGCAAACGTTCGCCTCAGTGCACTCTCGTCTTTGGTCACGCTCACCGGTCTGCCGTTAGGGGAACTGCCAGGTAGCCGGAAGGACTCAGGACGGCCCCAGGGGGCCCCAATTGCTTTCCAGCGGCATCCCAGAGGGGGCGGATTCCTTCTCATCTGCCCGTAAATTGGGTTAGGGTGGTGTTGTCAGCCCACACAGGAAAGAATTCTCTTGCCCAAATCCGGTCCCGAACGACGTCTACCGCAAAAGTTAGTGGCCACTCAGACGATAGCAAGACATCGACAGGCCCAGGCGGGTGAGGCATATTTCGATGAACGAGAAGCAAGGCAAAAAAAGTATCTTGCCGCGACCCTCCGAAAATTGAACAAGGACCGGGAGTTCATCCTAGAGACGGAACGGGTCAGGCAGTCGCTCCTAAACCTTCGCAAAACAGCCCCAGCCCTTTTCAGGAAATTCTTCCGCCGCTTCACGCCGCTGACATTGCTAAATAATAATCACGTAAGAAAAGTGCTACGGGAAGTTCGGGATGAAGCGGCTCGAAAAATCCTCAGGAATTACGTTCGATACGCCTCCCGATTCAAGGTCAGGATGTCGAACACTGCTGGGATTCTTGTTCCGAAGCCATTCGATCCTCCGGAAAGCAAATTCCGCGCCAAGATTGTCAATGGCCACCTCCATTCTATGGACCAGCATCCACGAGAGCCGCTGTATGAATATTTGTTTTTGGATGAAGGTATGCCAGTCGTGCCGGAACTAGAAGAACTCATCGGAAAGGGGCAGGTAAACTTTTTTAGAGTAGAAGATTCGAAAGGGGGTTCACTGCTGAACGAAATTGAATACCTTGCGTACCAACCGTCGGGCTTGACTTTTATCATTCACCACGCCCGGCAGCCGCGCATTTATTTGCTGATTGGGGAAAACCTGAGCACAAATACATTCCTGCGATCTGCTGGAAAAGTGGTCACCGCTCTGCAGAAAGCGCTTTTCAAGAGAAACAAGGCTGGCAGGCCTACAGATATATCTAAACTGCGAGAGGCGATCCGCATTTCCAATCAGCCGATAAGCCCGAAAGAGCAGGCATTCGCGATTGCCCGAAAACGAGGGCTGGCGCATGATCTGGAAACGGGAGGACGTTTTATTCGAAGAGTAAAGTCCCGCTTGAAACCATCTCGTTCCAAGTAAGTCCACTCCCCTTAATCCCTCAAATCCCTCATTAATTTTGTCCGCGAACAGCGATTTTATTCCTTACTAGTTTCTGCCAGAATTCTCGCGCGGGTGAGAGCAGTGTGTAGGTGGTATAGAACTCTAAACTCTGGACTTGAACTTTATGGAAGATCGAACCGAGCGCTTGAAGCAGGAATATAACCGATGGCTGCGGGGTTTCTCTTGGAGCTGGTTCGCCACTCTGAAGATCACTTCTGGTATCCCATCCGAACGTCGAGCCAAGGAACTGTTCGACCGCTGGATTTCGGACCTACGTCGAAGTGAGGGATCGAAGACATTCCGCTGGTTCAGGGTCTTGGAGCGTGGTGGCTCGGGCCAAAATTTGCATTTCCATTTGCTCGTTGGCGGCTTTCGCAACCGCCTCAAGCATTGGGAACGGCGGTGGAACATGCTGGGCGGAAACGCCCTGATCGAACTTTCGATCCTCAGAAAAACGGAATTCTTTACATGCTGAAAGAGATGGACGAGGAAGGAAATCTCGACATTGATTTCTCTCTTCCCAGTCAAAACCAGTCAGGCAGGAATGGAATCGTTCTATGATTTCGGACCAGCAAAATCGTCAGCCGAAGCCGCTGCTGGGGCGGGTGAAGACGTTCTACGTGTACGGGGAAGGCGTCGGCCCCAACGGAATCGCCTCCGGATTCTGCTGGCTTAAAGAGGATACACGTAAGCACCAGATCAAATGGATGGCTGGATTGACGAAGGAAAAAGCCGAATACAGGGGATTGATTGGAGCCTTGGAGTATGTGGGCGACGGCAGCACCGTGGACATTTGTATGGGTTCGGCAGAAGTTGCCCATCAGTTCAACTATCCTTTTCCCTCGATGATCCACATCTGAATGCTCTCCTCAACCAAGCTTACGATCTGGTGAAAGAGAAAGACCTCTCAGTTCTTGAAGTCCGGTCAATTTCACGCAAGGGGAATCCGGCGGCGCAATTATTTGATGCCGCAATGTCGAAGCAAAACGCAACGAAACGGAGAGAGTGATGACCAGCCCTAGCCAGTCAGAATGGCTCACCGCCGAAGAAGCGGCACGCAATTTAAGGCATTGCAAAATTTGTACCATATATCAGGGGCATAGGAGACCCTTAACATGACGAACCCTAGGTGACCCGCCCTTCCGTTTCAAAGAGCTGTGGTATCGTCTGCGTCGAGGCGAATCACCTGACTCCGCTGAGAGGAGACTTTTCAGCGATGGCCAGGCGAAGATTTCAAAACCCTAGACCGTTTCGTGAAGGCCAATGGTGGTGGATTAGCCCATGGCAAGACGATTTCAAAGATGGGAGGCTTCAGCGGAAAAGAAAACGCATGAAGGTCTGCCCGGCTGAGATGCCGGAGCGAGAGGCCCGCAAAATAGCCGACGAAATGTTGCGGCCAATGAATCAGGGGCTTCAGACGATCGGGTCCGCTACCCGATTCGCAGAATATGTCAACGGCACCTACCGGCCCACGGTTCTGCCGTTGATGGCTACGAGCACCAAGACGAGCTACGAGGGTCATTTGCGGAAATATCTGATTCCAGCATTTGAGAACACGCCACTCCGGGATATGAACGTGCTCTCACTGCAAAAGTATTTCTCCGATATGGGCACCTCCGACCTGGGAGCAGACACCGTGCTGAAGATCAAGGAAGTTCTGTCGTCAGTTCTGAGAAGTGCAGTCCGGTACGATCTGCTGACCAGAAATCCGCTGCTGGCAGTGCAAATCCCACGCAACAAAGTAGTGAACCGGAAAAAACAGAAACCGTACCTCACCCCGGAAGAATTCGAGCAGCTCGTTGATTTCGTGGACGAACCTTACGCCACGATGATCTTTGTAGCAGTCTTTAGCGGGCTGCGAGTTAGCGAGCTGGTCGGACTGAAGTGGGAGGATGTACATGACGAAGCCTTGACCGTGGATGAACGTTATTTCCGGGGGGATTGGAGTGTGACCAAGACCACCGGAAGTTCGGCCACAATCGTGGTAGCAGCATCAGTCGTTGCCCGCATTCACCGGTTAAAGACTCTGGACGTCGAAATCAACTGGGGTGGGAAAGGTGCTAGGAAGAGATTCAAGCTTGTGCGAAAGGATGGCCCCCAGGACTTGGTCTTCCAATCGCTCCGCACGGGAGCACCCATGCGGGACGGCAACATCCTGCGCCGTCATCTGCGCCCAGCAGCTACCAAGCTGGGCATAGACCCCAAGAAAGCAACTTGGCGTTCGCTGCGAACATCCTGCGCTACCTGGATGATCGAAGCGGGTGCCAATCCCAAGGACGTGCAGGGGCAAATGCGACACTCACGCATCACAACCACGATGGATATTTACGCCCAACATGTGCCCGACAGTCAGCGTCGAGCCGTCGCCAGGATGATGGACATGGTGGAGTCTCGGCGAGCACAGACAGCAACCATCAACTGAGTTTTTTTGGAACGTAATGGAACGTGATTACAAAAACGGTCGTGCTAAGTGCTTGAAAATATGGTGGAGCTAGTCGGGATCGAACCGACGGCCTCGTCGTTGCGAACGACGCGCTCTCCCAGCTGAGCTATAGCCCCGCACCGGATGGACACTGATTTCGCTGATCATTTTACCAGCGTTCCTCCATCCGCACCAACAGCGCTTGACGAATGCCCCCGTTCCCCGTCTAAGCTTATAGAATCTCTTGGCTTATTGAATCTCGTGGGGAAAATTTACTTCTTCATGTTCTTGCAGCCCAATGCCCTGGAATCGAAGCATCAACGAGCGGTGCTGACAGCCTCACTCGCCGCGCACGGCCTCCTGCTTGCGTGGTTGCTGCATGCCTCCGAGCCTCGATTGTTGAATCCAAGTTCCGTCGCACTGGGACGCAATGGAAAGGTGCTCACCGGCATCTATTTTCCTACGCAGTCCCCCGACGACAGCGCTGCCACATCCCCGGACCATGCAACCGAGGTGTACCGTCACCAACGCCTGGGCCACGACAAATTAATTTTGAAGCAAAATGCCGCCGTAACAAACAAACCGAAACTGCACGCTCCTCTCTCTCCATCCGCAGCCGAGGACAAGGCTGAGACAGCAACGCTTTCCAATCTCGGCCATGGCGCGCCCGCGGGACTTCCTTACGGCAGTTTGCCCGGCGGACCCGTGTTTGGGAACGAGATTCGCCCGGCCCTACCCGTAGCCACCGTCGATCCCGTGGTCTATCCGTGGGAACTGCCGGAATCCGAAGGGAATGTGGTGGTCGAGATTACGATCGACGAGCGCGGAGAGATCGTCCGCAAGACGATTCTCCACAGCATGGGTCCGAGGCTCGATGAAAAGTTTCTGGCCGCACTGGAGAATTGGCACTTCCAGCCCGCCACGCGCAACGGCGTGGCCATCGCCTCCAAGCAAGACGCGATCTTTCACTTCCGAGCCCGAGGCTGAGACCGACTGACGGGCTCGAGCTGTCGCCACGGCTGGTTTTACTCCGTGCCCCTGTGGTGAAAAGATTCTTGTCTCATTCTCCTGTCGCTATAATCGATCTGTGACCACCAACGCTGTTCAACAACTCGCATCCGCCGATTTTCCTACCCGTTGGGGCAAGTTTCGGATTCACGGCTTTCGCGCCGAATTCGGCTCCGACGGACAACGCCGGGTGGAGGAAGCTGTCGCTCTCGTCATGGGAGACGTTCAATCCACTCCCCCCCTCGTGCGCGTTCACTCGCAATGTCTCACCGGGGACGTTTTCCATTCGTTGCGCTGTGATTGCCGTCAGCAATTGGAGATGGCGCTCGCGATGATTCGTGACCTGGGCGCGGGGATTCTGATCTACGAACAGCAGGAAGGCCGCGGCATCGGACTGATGGCCAAACTACAGGCTTATGAACTGCAAGATGCAGGTCTGGACACAGTCGAGGCCAACGAGCGGCTCGGTTTCAAGGCCGATCAGCGCAACTTTGCTCTGCCCGCGGAGATGCTCAAGGCTCTCGGCGTAACTCAAGTCCGCCTGCTCTCCAATAATCCGGAGAAAGTGGAAGCCCTGGAACGCGCTGGAGTCGCGGTGGTGGAACGCCTGCCCTGTGAAGTGACCCCGAGTCCGCACGCTGAGGAATACCTTAAAACCAAGAAAGAAAAACTCGGGCATCTGTTTACACCACGGTAGATCGACCCAACTTCTCCAACCGACTCCTTCCTTCCTCAGGCCCAAGTTCTTTGAACGGATTCGGCGAAAGTCGCGCGGGAGAAGTCGTGACAACCGGGACACGCCGACGGCAGGAAATCTAATATATCGATTCCTAAATAACATATCAACATGATCGGTCATGGCGGTGCGACTGATTCTGTGGCCAGCGCCTCCAGTTTGTATTTCCACTTGTAGACCGTTGGCTCTTCGTTCA